>NZ_CP013987.1:1675000-1975000 GCF_001518815.1 Pseudomonas oryzihabitans | reverse complement strand
GCCAGTAGGCCATGGCATCGTGGGGCTCGTTCATGATGTCGTAGGCGTACAGCGCGGACTGACCGCTCCACTGCCGTGCGATGAGCGTCATGATCTCCTGATAGCGGGCATAGGGCACGCTACTGGTCCCTATCACCTGGCCGCGATAACGGGCGTAGTTGTGCAGGTCGAGGATGATCTTGATGCCGTGCTTCTGCGCATAGCCGAAGCTCTGGTTCATTAGGGCGACATAGGCGCTGTCCAGCGGTCCGCCCAGGCGCGGCTGCAGACGCTCCCAGATGACGGGGAAACGGATCAACTTGACGCCCCGCGCGCTCCATTGCTGGAAGTAGGCCTCTACCGGGAAGATGTAGTTGGTGCCATTGATACCGGGCAGCACCTGGGGCGCAAAGCCCGCACCAGACAGATTCAGACCGACCAGGCTGACAGGCTCGGCCTGGGCTACGGCAGCGGACAGCGCGAGAATGGTAGCGGCCGCAACGAGCGGACGACGGAGGGCGGTAGCAAAGGAGCGGATAGGCGTCATGGGCGAGTACTGCTTTGGGAGGCGTGGCGTCGATATCCTTTGTGTACGAGCAAAGCCTGGTTTAGGTAGGGCCACTGGGACGTGACAAAAAAGCGCTCTGCGTCCTGCAGTTGCCTTACCCAATACAAGTCACATGCCATCCAGATGAAACCTTTCAGCCATCCGGCAGTCATGGCGGAAACCAAAACTCTGAAAGCCTTGCGCTAGAGCCTTTGCGGCAAACGTAACCAAATATGCGCGACTCAGGGTCGCAGGGGCGGATAGCTGCGTCTGGCAGAAGAATTCGCACGCACAGACAGAAAAATGACGCCAAAATCCTTAGCTAATGGCCAGGGAATTTTCCCCGGTCCTTGCCCTCCAAGGCTCAGCAATGTCTTGTATATAAGGTCCAGTCATGCGCGCAGAACAGCCGGGAACCCCTGTCTTCCAACCCACTCTCCTGGTGGTGGACGACGAGCCATTGGTAGCGGATTTCGTCCGCGAGATCCTCGAGCCCGAAGGCTTCAACGTCATCGCCGCTGACTCCGCCGACACCGCCCTGTCGCTGTTGGAGAAAGAAGACGCCACTATCGACATCTTATTGACGGACATCCGCATGCCCGGCTCGATGGATGGGGCGCAGTTGGCCAACCTGGTGTGCCAGCGGTGGCCAGACATGCCGATTATTGTCATGTCCGGCTACGAAACGCCGTCCACGGCCAGCATCAAGTGCAAGGTCCGCTTCCTGCCGAAACCCTGGTCGATCGGCCAACTGATCGATGCGGTAAACGGCGTGGCCTATTCGGTGACGCCCAGCGCCTGATGGTCGGGAACCTCGGCAGTGTGCGCGATGTCACATTGCCACCTCGGTATTCCGGACAATAACAATGCTCGCCCTTACCCAGCAGTTCGTTTCCCAGCTACCCAACGTCTCCTGCCTGTTCGGCCCGCTCACGCCGGACGGTGGTTTGCCCGCGCAGCTCTGCAGTCCCTCCGGTCAACGTCGCGTGACGCTGATGTTGGATACCGCCCGCCTTCGGGATTCGAACTACTGTGCCGTTCAGGCGCAGCAGGTTCGTCGCTCGCTGGGTAGCTGAGCGCTACCGACCGCTCACAGGGGTGGCGCCGGTCTGAGCAGGACGGCCTTGAGCGAAAACGCCGAGGTCACGCTGGCGACCCCCGGGATGCAGGTCAGTACCTCCGCCAGGAAGCGCTGGTAGGCCGCTAGGTCCTGCACGACCACCCGCAGTACATAGTCCGCATCCCCGGTCATCTGGAAGCAGCTCATCACCTGGGGCGCCTTGACGATCTCCCCTTCGAAGGCGCGCAGGTAGTCGGTGGACTGCTTTTCCAACCGTACCGACACGAAGACGCTGACACTGCCG
The DNA here is from genome assembly GCF_001518815.1 of Pseudomonas oryzihabitans. Taxonomy (NCBI): domain Bacteria; kingdom Pseudomonadati; phylum Pseudomonadota; class Gammaproteobacteria; order Pseudomonadales; family Pseudomonadaceae; genus Pseudomonas; species Pseudomonas oryzihabitans. The sequence continues at coordinate 1,973,110 of NZ_CP013987.1, read as the reverse complement.
GCGAGCCGCGTTTCGTCGAGCTGGGCGTGATACCCCTGGATGTAGCGCTCCTCTTCCAGCCGCTTGACCCGCCGCAGGGTGGGGGTGAGCGACAAGCCGATCTTCTGCGCCAGATCTCGCCAGCTCAGACGGCCATCGGCGGACAGGGCATTGAGGATGCGCAGGTCGATACGGTCCAGACCAGCCATGGTGCAAAACCTCTACTGTTGTTCTTGTAGAGAGTTCAATAGCACCAAACGGCCCTGCTGCACACCTCCAAATTGCGGCAAAACGGCTAGCAAAGCCGGCCTATACTCAGGTGACCAATAACAAGAATGCCGAGGCCTCCACCATGTGGCACCCTGCATCGCACCCGGACGGCCAACCCGTCCTGCGACCCGCCCGCACCCTTACCTACCTGAGGGGGCGGCCATGAGCGACTACCCACCCCTGCGCCTGCACGTTCCCGAGCCCAGCGGCCGACCGGGACGCCCTACCGACTTCAGCTATCTGCAGCTCTGCCCCGCCGGTCGCGCGGAAAAGCCGCCCATCGACGTGGCGCCGGTGGATACCCGCGAGCTGGCGACCCAACTGATCCGTATCCTTGATGAGGATGGCCGCGCCGTCGGGCCCTGGGCGACGGAAGAAACGCCCGAAGTGTTGCTGCAAGGCCTGCGCGCCATGCTCAAGACGCGGCTGTTCGATGCCCGGATGCTCAAGGCCCAGCGGCAGAAGAAGCTGTCCTTCTACATGCAGTGCCTGGGCGAGGAAGCCATCGCCGTCGGCCAGACCCTGGCGCTGCGCCCGGACGACATGCATTTTCCCACCTACCGCCAGCAGGGCATCCTCATCGCCCGCGAGGCACCGCTGGACGAGATGATCTGCCAGCTCTTGTCCAACGCTCGTGACCCCCTCAAGGGTCGCCAGCTGCCGGTCATGTACTCCTACCGCGACCTCGGTTTCTTCTCCATCTCCGGCAACCTGGGCACCCAGTACATCCAGGCGGTGGGCTGGGCCATGGCCTCGGCGATCAAGGGCGATACGCGCATCGCCGCCGGCTGGATCGGCGACGGCGCCACCGCCGAAGGAGACTTCCACGCCGCCCTCACCTTCGCCCATGTCTACCGGGCGCCGGTGATCCTCAACGTCGTCAACAACCAGTGGGCCATCTCCACCTTCCAGGCCATCGCTGGCGGCGAGGGCATCACCCTGGCCACCCGTGGCATCGGCTACGGCATCGCCGCGCTGCGAGTGGATGGCAACGACTTCCTCGCCGTGCTGGCAGCCTCGCGCTGGGCCGCCGAGCGCGCCCGGCGCAACCTGGGGCCGACCCTGATCGAATGGGTCACCTACCGCGCCGGTCCCCATTCCACCTCGGACGATCCCGCCAAGTACCGCCCTGCCGATGACTGGGCGCACTTTCCCCTGGGCGACCCCATCGACCGGCTCAAGGCGCACCTGATCGGTCGTGGCCTCTGGTCGGACGAACAGCACCAGGCGCTGAGCGCCGAGCTGGAAGCCGAGGTGGCAGCCGCACAGAAGGCCGCCGAGGCCCATGGCACCTTTGCCAGCGATCTTGCCCCCAGCGCCGCCGACATGTTCGAGGAGGTCTACCAGGACCTGCCGCCGCACCTGCGCCGCCAACGCCAACAGCTCGGGAAGTGACGCCATGACCGTACAACAGGAAACCGACCTGCCGACCCAGGCCGGCAGCCACAGCACCCTGACCATGATCCAGGCCATTCGCTCGGCGATGGACGTGATGCTCGAACGCGACGACAACGTGGTGGTGTTCGGCGAGGACGTCGGCTACTTCGGCGGCGTCTTTCGTTGCACCGAGGGCCTGCAGGCCAAGTACGGCGCCTCGCGGGTGTTCGATGCGCCCATCTCGGAGAACGGCATCGCCGGCGCCGCGGTGGGCATGGGCGCCTATGGCCTGCGGCCGGTGGCGGAAATCCAGTTCGCCGACTATGTCTATCCGGCCATCGACCAGATCGTCTCCGAGGCGGCGCGGCTGCGCTATCGCTCGGTGGGCCAGTTCACCTCACCGCTGGTATTTCGCATGCCCTGCGGCGGCGGCATCTATGGCGGCCAGACCCACAGCCAGAGCCCGGAGGCGATGTTCACCCAGGTCTGCGGCCTGCGCACGGTGATGCCGTCCAATCCCTATGACGCCAAGGGCCTATTGATCGCTTCCATCGAGAGCGATGACCCGGTGATCTTTCTCGAACCCAAGCGCCTCTACAACGGCCCCTTCGACGGCCATCACGACCGTCCGGTGACGCCCTGGTCGGGGCACCCGGCCAGCGCCGTGCCGGATGGCTACTATCGGGTCGAGCTGGAACGGGCCGCCGTGGTCCGCCCGGGCAAGCAGGTCACGGTGCTGACCTACGGCACCACCGTCTGGGTCGCCCTGGCCGCCGCCGCCGAGACCGGCATCGACGCCGAGGTGATCGACATCCGCAGCCTCTGGCCCCTGGATCTGCAGACCCTCACCGACTCGGTGACCAAGACCGGCCGCTGCGTCGTGGTCCACGAAGCCACCCGTACCTGCGGCTACGGCGCCGAGCTGGTCTCGCTGATGCAGGAGCACTGTTTCCATCGCCTGGAGGCGCCCATCGAGCGGGTCACTGGCTGGGACACCCCCTACCCCCATGCCCAGGAATGGGACTACTTCCCAGGTCCGTCCCGGGTCGGCGCCGCGCTCAAGCGCGTGATGGAGGTCTGAGATGGGTACCCATGTCATCAAGATGCCGGACATCGGCGAAGGCATCGCCGAAGTGGAGCTGGTCAAGTGGTACGTGGCCGTGGGGGACGAGGTCAGCGAAGACCAGACCCTCGCCGATGTCATGACCGACAAGGCCATGGTGGAGATTCCTTCCCCGGTGGTTGGCCGGGTGCTAGCCCTGGGCGGCGAGCCTGGCCAGGTGCTGGCGGTGGGCGCCGAGCTGATCCGTCTGGAGGTGGCCGGTGACGGCAACCAGCGGGAAGCCACTCGCCCCGCTCCCATGGCATCCACACCCGCGCCCAAGGTAGAAGCGCCCAGGCCTGCGCCGGAACCCGCTCCGCCGCGTCCGGCACCCGAGTCTGAGCGCGAGGACGATAGACCGGCTTCCCGCCCGGCACCGGGCAGTGCGCCGCTGGCGTCACCGGCAGTGCGCCAGCACGCCTGGGACCTGGGCATCGAGCTCCGCTTCGTCACCGGTACCGGCCAGGGCGGACGCATCCTGCACGGCGATCTGGAAGCCTATGTACAGCAACGCGACGCGGGTCTGCCGCCGGCCACGGGTGGCGGAGGTCTCGTCAGGCGCAGTGGCGAGGAGCGCATCCCGCTGATCGGCCTGAGACGCAAGATCGCCGAGAAGATGCAGGCCGCCAAGCGCCACATCCCCCATTTCACCTATGTGGAAGAGCTGGACGTCACCGAGCTGGAAGCCTTGCGTGCCACCCTCAATCAGCGCTGGCAGGGACGCCGCGCACACCTCACCTTGCTGCCCTTCCTGGCGCGGGCGCTGGTGGTGGCGGTGCGGGATTTCCCGCAGATGAATGCCCGCTTCGACGAAGAGACCAGCACCGTGACGCGTTATGGTGCGGTGCACCTGGGCATCGCCACCCAGGGCGAACAGGGCCTGGCGGTACCGGTGGTGCGCCATGCCGAGGCGCTGGATCTCTGGGGCTGTGCCCAGGAGGTGGCGCGCCTCGCTACCGCGGTGCGCAGCGGCAAGGCCGGGCGCGATGAGCTGGGTGGCTCCACCCTGACCATCAGCAGCCTCGGTCCGTTGGGGGGTATCGCCTCCACGCCCATCATCAACCATCCCGAGGTGGCCATCATCGGCGTGAACCGCATCGTCGAACGCCCAGCCTTCCGCAATGGCCTGGTGGTGCCACGCAAGTTGATGAATCTCTCCGCTTCCTTCGACCACCGGCTGATCGATGGCCAGGACGCCGCCAGTTTCATCCAGGCCGTGCGCCAGCTGCTCGAACAACCCGCCACCCTTTTCCTGGAGTAGCCATGGACACCCGACTCCTCATCATCGGCGGCGGCCCCGGCGGTTATGTCGCCGCCCTGCGCGCCGCCCAGCTGGGCATCGCCACCACCCTGGTGGAGGGCGCCGCCCTCGGCGGCACCTGCCTCAACGTCGGCTGCATCCCTTCCAAGGCCATGATCCACGTAGCCGAGGAATACCAGCGGGCCTGCGGGCGTGCGGAACAGGGCAGCCTGGGCATTCGCCACGGGCGTCCGGAACTGGACCTCGGCCAGGCCGTGGCCTGGAAGAATGGCATCGTCGACCGTCTCACCACCGGCGTTGCTGCCCTGCTCAAGAAGCAGGGGGTAACCGTCGTCGAAGGCTGGGCCGAGATTCTCGACGGCAAGACCGTAGAGGTGCAGCGGGCCGGTGGTGAGCGGCTGCGCATCCGCACCGAGCACCTGGTACTGGCCATGGGCTCCACCTCGGTGGAGCTGCCCAACCTGCCTTTTGGCGGCCCCGTGGTCTCGGCGACCGAGGCGCTGTCGCCGACCGACATTCCCGAGCATCTGGTCGTGGTGGGCGCCGGCTACATCGGCCTGGAACTGGGCATCGCCTATCGCAAGCTGGGCGCCCAGGTCGCCGTGGTGGAAGCCCAGTCGCGACTGCTGCCCGGCTATGACGCCGAGCTGACGACGCCGCTGCGCCAGCGGCTGGATCGTCTGGGCATCGCGCTGCACCTGAACTGCACCGTCGCTGGCCTGGCGGCCGATGGCGCTGGCCTGCGAATGACCACCAGCGACGGCCAGGAGCAGGTTCTGCCGGCGCAACGCATCCTGGTGTCGGCCGGCCGCCGACCGCGCACCGAAGGCCTGGACCGCCTGCCGCTGGACTATGACGGCCGCTATATCCGCGTCGACGACGGCTGCCGCACCAGCATGACCGACGTCTGGGCCATTGGCGACCTGACCGGCGAGCCGCTGCTGGCGCATCGCGCCATGGCTCAGGGCGAAGTGGTGGCTGAGCTCATCGCCGGCAAGCGTCGGCGCTTCGCGCCGGTGGCCATTCCGGCGGTCTGCTACACCGATCCGGAAATCGTGGTGGTAGGCCTCACCCCCGAGCAGGCCAAGGCCCAGGGCCTGGAGACCAAGGTCGCCAGCTTCCCCTTCGCCGCCAATGGCCGCGCCCTGACACTGGAAGCTCCTGAGGGCTTCGTACGGGTAGTGGCCCGCGAGGACGACCACCGCATTCTCGGCTGGCAGGCCACCGGGCAGCAGGTCGCCGAACTGGCCACGGCCTTTTCCCACAGCCTGGAGATGGGCATGCAACTGGAAGACGTGGCCGCCACCCTGCACCCCCACCCCACCCTGGGCGAGGCCGTACAGGAAGCGGCGCTGCGGGCCCTGGGCCGGGCGCTGCACCTGTGACCGGCCTGCCGCGCGACAGCCTGGCCCTGGGTATTCTCGACGAAGCCCTGGCCGGGCTGTGCCGGCAAAGTGGCCAGCGGCCGGACGCGCTGCTCGCCGCCGAAGGCATCCCGTTGCCGGCGCTGCTTCTTGGCGGTGCCGGCGACCGCCTCTCGGCGCCGCTGTTCGGCCAGCTGTGGTATCGCCTGGCGTGGCGCTTCGATGACGAGTTCTTCGCCCTGGGTCCGCGCCCGCTTCCGGCTGGCAGCTTTGCTTTTCTCTGCCAGAGTGCCCGTCTGCAGCCGACCTTGGGCGATGCCCTGCGGCACAGCGCCGACTTCCTGCGGCTGACCCTGGGCGTGGATCTGCGGCTGCAACGCGACGGTGAGCGGGCGACCTTGCGACTGGCACCAGGTAGTCTGCCGGGCAGCTTCGCGGTCTTCACCCTCTGGCTGATCCTGCATGGCCTGGCCTGCTGGCTGGTGGGCCGGCGCCTGCCGCTGGAGGAGATCCGTCTGACCGCTCAGGCGCCGGGTGCGGAACTGCTGGCCGACTACCAACAACGCTTCGGTCCAGGGCTCTGCTTTGGCAGCGACGACGACTGCCTGGTGCTGGACGCCGCCCTGCTGGCCCTGCCGATCCGGCGCACTGCCGCAGACGCACGGCGCTTCATCGCCGCCGCGCCAGGCAATCTGCTGGTGCACTATCGAGACGACGCCAGCCTGATCGCCCGCATCCGCGCCCTGCTGCGCAGTCGTGCGCCCGAGGACTGGCCGGATGCCGTCCGCCTAGCGGCAGACCTGGGCCTCTCGTCCGCCACCCTGAGACGTCAGCTGGCGGCTAGTGGCCAGTCCTACCAGCGCCTCAAGGACGAGCGCCGTTGCCGCCTGGCCTGCCGCCAGCTGGATCAGGGCGCCCTCCCCCTGGACGAACTGGCCCTGCGCCTGGGCTTCGCCGATCCTCGCTCCTTCCAGCGCGCCTTCCGCAGATGGACGGGGCTGAGCCCCCTGGGTTATCGCCAGCGCCCTACCCGCGCCAGTCAGCCCGCCGCCAGCTGAGCCGCGATGGCAGCCGTATCTATCACCGAACGCACCTCGCGAATGCGGCCGTTCTCGAAGCGATAGAAGACGTGCTCGGCAAAGCGGACCCGGCGACCCTTCACCGCCAACCCGAACAATTCACCATGCGGCGTGCAGTCGAAGTCCAGCCGCGCCGCCAGCCAGGGCAACTCGACCACCAGCAGCTGCGCGGCGAAGTGCAAGTCAGGAATGGCGGCATGATCGCCTTCGAGCATCGCCTGATAGCCTGCCAGCCCCAAGGGCCGACCATTGTGCTCGACGGCCTCATCGACATGACGGCCAAGCTCCGCCCAGGCCTGGCGATTTAGGCAGTCGAGATAGGCCTGATAGCGCTCGCCTAACCTATCGGCTGACACGGCTTGATCCCCCCGGTATTGCCTAGCGATGCTCGAACTTCGCCGGACGCTTCTCGACGAAGGCCGCCATGCCTTCCTTCTGGTCGGCGCTGGCGAACAGCGAATGGAAGACCCGGCGCTCGAAACGGATGCCCTCGGCCAGGCTGGTTTCGAAGGCCCGATTGACGCTTTCCTTGAGCAGCAGGGTCGCTGGCAGGGAACGGCTGGCGATGCCCCGCGCGGCTTCCAGGGTGCGCTCCAGGAGCTGGTCGGCGGGAAACACCTGGGCGACCAGGCCGGCGCGCTCGGCCTCGGTGGCGTCCAGTTGTCGACCGGTCAAGCACAGTTCCATGGCCTTGGCCTTGCCCAGGGCGCGGGTCAGCCGCTGGGTGCCGCCGATACCGGGGATGACGCCCAGGGTAAGCTCCGGCAGGCCGAAGCGGGCGGTGTCGGCGGCGTAGATGAAGTCGCACAGCAGTGCCAGTTCGCAGCCACCGCCCAGGGCGTAGCCGGCCACGGCGGCGATCAAGGGCTTGCGACGCTCGGCGATGCGGTCGGCGACGCGGAAGTAGTCGTCCAGATAGATCTGCGGATAACCCTGCCCGGCCATTTCCTTGATGTCCGCCCCGGCGGCGAAGGCCTTGGCCGAGCCAGTGAGCACCACGCACCCCACCTCGGAATCGGCGTCCAGGCGCGCCAGCATGGCGTCCAGCTCAGTGAGTAGCTGGGCATTGAGGGCGTTGAGCGCCTTGGGTCTATTGAGGGTGATGAGGGCCACGCGATCCTGGATGTCCAGCAACAGGGTCGATTCGGCAGAGGGTTCGCTCATGATCTTGTCCTTGTCTAGTTGTTGAGTTCCAGCGCCAACGCGGTGGCCTCGCCGCCGCCGATGCAAATGGCGGCCACGCCCCGGCGCAAGCCACGGTGGCGCAGCGCCTGGATCAGGGTCACCAGGATGCGCGCGCCGGAGGCACCGATGGGGTGGCCCAGGGCACAGGCACCACCGTGCACGTTCAGCCGCTCCGGGTCCAGCCCCAGGGCATCCTGGGCAGCCAGCGCCACCACGGCGAAGGCTTCGTTGATCTCGAAGAGGTCGACATCACCCAACTGCCAGTCGATGCGCTCGAGCAGCGTGCGGATGGCGCCGATGGGGGCGGTGGGAAAGTCGCCCGGCACCCCGGCATGGGCGGCGTGGCCACGGATGGTCGCCAGCGGCGTCAGGCCTTCATGCGCGGCCGTGCTGGCGCGCATCAGCAGCAGCGCCGCTGCGCCATCGGAGATGGAGCTGGCATTGGCCGCGGTCACGGTGCCGCCTTCGCGGAAGGCCGGCTTGAGCGTGGGAATCCGCGCAGGGTCGGCGCGGCGGGGTTGCTCGTCGGTGTCGAGGCGCAGGATCTCCTTGCGCGTCACTACCTCCACCGGGACGATCTCGGCGGCAAAGGCGCCACTGGCCTGGGCCTGGCGTGCCCGTGCGAGAGACTGCTGAGCATAGGCATCCTGGCGTTCGCGGCCGATGCCCAGGCGCGCCGCGCAATCCTCGGCGAAGGTCCCCATCAGGCGCCCGGGTTCATAGGCGTCTTCCAGGCCGTCGAGAAACATGCTGTCGATCAGGGCGCCATGGCCGAGGCGGTAGCCGCTGCGGGCCTTTTCCAGCAGATAAGGCGCACGGCTCATGCTTTCCATGCCACCTGCCACCACCACCTCGGCACTGCCGGCACGCAACAGGTCATGACCGAGGATGGTCGCCTGCATGCCCGAGCCGCACATCTTGTTCAGGGTGGTACAGCGCGTCGTCTGGGCCAGGCCAGCACCGAGGGCGGCCTGGCGCGCGGGGGCCTGGCCAAGGCCCGCGGGGAGGACGCAGCCCAGCAGCACCTCGTCGACTCGCTCGGGCGACCAGCCGGCCCGCTCCAGTACCGCGCGCACCACGGCACTGCCCAATTGCGGCGCCGACAGCGCGGCCAGCTCGCCCCCCAGGGCGCCCATTGGCGTACGGGCAGCGGCGACGATGACAATGGGGTCGTTCATGACAACTCTCCTAGGCCCTTACGAAAAGTGCCTACACTCGGTGATGCTTCGTTGAAAAGCGCCTGGATGGCCAGCCCCGTCGGAATGCTCATTTACCACTCGTAAACTCGCTCGCGAGCCCGGTCCGCTTCCTCAGCGCTTTTCGCCTCGCCTGACCGTCGCTCGGCGACTTTTCGTACAGGGCCTAGCGCGGGGCCATGCGCAGGGCGCCGTCGAGGCGGATCACCTCGCCGTTGAGCATGGGATTCTCGATGATGTGGCGGACCAGGGCGGCGAATTCCTCGCCCCGCCCGAGCCGCGGTGGAAAGGGCACATTGGCGGCCAGGGCATCGCGGACCTCAGGGGTCATGCCGGCCATCATGGGCGTCTCGAACACCCCAGGCGCGATGGTCATGACCCGGATCCCCTGCCCGGCCAGTTCGCGAGCAGCCGGCAGGGTGAGAGAGGCGACCCCACCCTTGGAGGCAGCATAGGCGGCCTGGCCGATCTGGCCATCGAAGGCGGCAATGGAGGCGGTATTGATGATCACGCCGCGCTCGCCGCCCTCGTCGGCCTCACCTTGGGCCATAGCGGCCGCGGCCAGGCGCAAGACATTGAAGCTGCCCACCAGATTGACGGTGACGATGCGGGCGAAGGCCGCCAGATCGTGCGGCCCATTGCGCCCGAGGATGCGGGCGCCACCGACGATACCGGCGCAGTTGATCGCGCCCTGCAGACTGCCCCAACGTTCCATAAGGCTGTCGATGGCGGCGCTCAGGGCTCCAGCATCGGTCACGTCCACCGGCAGCGCCAGGGCCTGGTCGCCGAGGCGTTCGGCCTGGGCCTGCACGGCATCGGCCTGCAGATCCAACAGCGCCACCCGGGCGCCTGCCGCCACCAGCAGCCCGGCGGTGGCCGCGCCGAGGCCGGAGCCGGCGCCGGTTACCAGGAAGGTTCGATCATCGATGCGCATGAGGGCACTCCCAGGGGGTAATGCCCGCATCTTCGACCCTCCCCCGCAGCGGGACAAGGGCCGGATCGCTCATCGCGCCTGAGCGATCCGGCCACCGGCTCACCAGGGCAAGGCCTGGCCTTGGTAGTCGAGAAAGGCGCTGCCGCTTTGGCCAACCCGGGCCTCGATCGTCGCGACCAGACCAGCCACACTATCGGCGACTTCGACCGGGGCGCTTGCCCCGCCCAGCTCGGTGCGGACCCAGCCCGGATGCAGTGCCAGCACCGCGAAGGCCGGTTGCCGCCCGGCCACCCAGCTCTGCAGCAGGCTGTTCAGCGCTGCCTTGCTGGCGCCATAGAGCGGCATCTCGGCGGACCGCGCCAGGCTGATGCTGCCCATCTGCGAACTCAGACAGGCCATCACCCCCTCGGCGGCCATTCGCGGCGCCAGGACATCCAGCAACCGCAGGGGCGCCACGGCATTGGTGAGGAACAGCTCGCCCAGCTCCGCAGCCGTCGCCCGCTGCCCGTCCTCTTCTGCCGGCCCCATGATGCCGGCGTTGACGATCAGCCGATCCAGCGAGCCAGGACGCGACTCTTCCAGCAGTCGTGTGCCGAGGTCGGGATCGCACAGATCGCCGGTCACCACCCGCAGCCGGCCCTTGGCAGTCGCCACCAGGGCGTCCAACGCGGCGTTCGGCGTTCGGCGTTCGCACCAGCGCCAACACCTGAGCACCCTGCGCCAGATAGCGCTCCACCAGCCCCAAACCTATGCCCCGCGAGGCACCGATCACCCAGACATTCATAGCCTTCTCCTCAGTCCGTCAACGTGATGCGCAAATGTCTTTTCTTGCCCAGACTTACCCGCCGCCCGGCGTCCGTCAGCGTTAGACGGATATCGGGATCCATCACCGGCTGCTCGCCCAGGCGCAGGCCACCGCCTTCCGCCAGGCGACGCACCGCACTGCGCGAAGGCTGCAGCCCGGCTGCCACCAACAATTCGACCAGGCTGACGCCCTCTTCCAGCTCTTTGCGAGTCAGGGCGATTTCCGGCAGCTGACCCGCGCCGTCTCGATCGGCGAATACCTCGGCGGCCGCCGCCTCGGCCTCGCGCTGTGCCCTCTCGCCATGGGCGAGCCGCGTCGCCTCGTTGGCCAGCACCGTCTTGGCCAGGTTGATTTCCGCGCCGCCCAGGGCGCCCAGTCGGCGAACCTCGTCCAACGGCAATTCGGTAAACAGGGCCAGGAAACGTTCGACGTCGGCATCGTCGCAGTTGCGCCAGAACTGCCAGAAGTCGAAGGCCGACAGCCGCTCCTCGTTGAGCCAGACCGCGCCCTGAGCCGACTTGCCCATCTTGCGCCCATCACGGGTGGCCAGCAGCGGCATGGTCAGACCATAGAGCTGAGGGCCGCCCTGACGGCGCGACAGCTCCACGCCGTTGATGATGTTGGCCCACTGGTCCGCGCCGCCTAGTTGCAGGGTGCAGCCATAGCGCCGCGACAGCTCGACGAAGTCGTAGGCCTGCAGCAGGGTGTAGCCGAATTCCTCGAAGGACAGCGAGTGCTCGCGGTCGAGACGATTCTTGATGGCATCGAAGGTGAGCAGCCGGTTGATGGAAAAATGCCGGCCCACGGCGCCGAGAAAATCCAGGTAGCCCAGGCCGTCGAGCCACTCGGCGTTGTCCACCACCTGGGCACGACCGTGGCCATCGCCCACTTCGAGATAGCGGTGAAAGGCCTTGGCGATGCCGGCCATGTTCAGGGCGATCTGGCCGTCGGTGAGTACCGGGCGACTGCTGTCGCGGAAACTGGGGTCGCCAATGCGGGTGGTGGCGCCACCGATCAGCAAGAGGATGGGATGGCCGGCACGCTGCAGCCAGCGCATCAGCATCAGGCCTTGCAGATGGCCGACGTGGAGGCTGTCGGCGGTGGCGTCGAAGCCGAGATAGCCGGTCACCGGCCCGGCAGCGAAGGCGCGCGCGAGGCCATCCCGGTCGGTGGTCTGGTGGACGAAACCGCGGGCTTCGAGGGTGGCGAGCAGGTCTTGCGTGGTGCTGTCCATGGGGTCTCCTGTGGCTGGACGGTGCCAGGGAGACCGGGAGAAGTTGCCTTGACCGAGCCGCCCTAGGCGGTTCGGTCATGCAGCGCAGTACCTACCACCCGATATTGGTCAGGTAGTAGTAATAAGCGCTGATAGGACAGAGGAAGGTTCGCATGGGGCGTCACGCTACCGGCTTGCTCAGCCGTTGGCAACTGCGAACCGCTCGCACTGCCGCTTCGACCAGATGTCGCAGCTCCCCTGGCAGGCGCTGAACGAACGGCGACAGTGGCGTTCCGACTCCTGTCCTTTGCCAGCAGTATCGAGACGCAGAGATGAACCTACCCGCTCCACCCCTAGCGATCCCCCGCGCCGACGTGGCGTTTCCAGGTGTACCTGGACAAGGAAAACCCCTTGCGTGAGAGGATCCCATTGATGAAAAGCATCACCCCGGCCAACCTGCTGCTGCTACTGCTCTGCCTTACCGTACTGGCCTACGCGACCGATCTGATCGGCTAGTCGTAGCCTGGAACAACCTCAACGACGCCTAGCTGATGGTTGCCCTCCGGCGTCTCTTGGCCTAGCGTTCAGGCCTTGTCCGTCAGAGAGTTACCACACCATGTCCAGTCACCCCTCCAGCGCCGTGGAAAGCCTTGAACTGCTGGCGTCGCTGGATTCCGTCGCGGCGCTCCTGCGCGTCGTGTGCGAGGTCAGCGGCCTCGGTGTCGCCACCATCGCGGAGGTCACCGACCAGCGCTGGATCGCCTGCGCCGTGGAGGATCGGATCGCCTACGGCCTGCAACCCGGCGCGGAGCTGGATCTCGAGTCCACCCTCTGCAATCACGTGCGCTCTTCCCACGACGCCGTGGTCATCAGCGACGTGGAACAGAATCCCACCTACTGTGACCATCCGGCGCCCAGCCTCTATGGCTGGAAGAGCTATCTGTCAGTACCCGTATTCCGCCCCAATGGCACCTTCTTCGGCACCCTCTGCGCCTTCGATCCTCGACCCGCTCCGCGACTGGAACAGGGCTCGGTGATCACCACCCTGGAAGGGTTCGCCCGCTTGCTGGGCGAGCTGCTCGCACGCGAAGAGCAACGCCGTGACGAAATGCCCGGACCGCGCGGCGACAGCGATCTGCAAACGCTGCGCGAGCAGTTGCTGGTGCTTTTTGAACAGGACCTGCAGCGGCCGTTGCAGGCGCTGGCCACCCAGGATTCCCAGGCCCGCGACGGGCAAGCCGAGGCCGGCAGGCTGGCCGGGCGCTGTGGCGAGGCGGCCGACTTCGTACGGACGCGCCTGGGGCTGGGCCTGCCCTTGAAGCTGGCGCTGGAGGATGGCGTGAACGAACGTCTCGCCAGCTTGCTCGCGACACTGCAGGCGCGTTTTCCCGATCGGCATTTCAACGGCGACTTGCCCGTGCTGCCGGCTGCGCTCCGGCTCGATCTGCCGCACCTCCTGCAGGCGGTGGGCGCCCTGCTCGAGCACGCCGCCGTCCAGAGCCCTGCGGGTGACACCCTCGTCCTGCGCGGTGCGCTCGAAGAGCGCAGCTACCAACTCGAGGTGAACAGCAGCGCCGCCACGGTGGACCCTGCTACCCTGGCCCAACTGTTCCAGCCCGCGCTGACCCAGGCCGACGCGCAACGACCCGCCGGCCTGGCGCTGGGCCTCTATCTCGCCCAGGAGATCGCCCGCGGCCATGGCGGCAGTTTGATCGCCCGCCTGGAGAACGGTCGTCAGCGCTTCATCCTGACTCTACCCACTGCCCTGGATTGATGCCTTTGCCTTTGCCTTTGCCCACTCCCTTGCTGGTGATCCGTCACGGCGAAACCGACTGGAACGCCAGCGGCCGCCTGCAAGGACGCCAGGACATCCCGTTGAACGCTCGTGGTCGCGCCCAGGCGCAGGCCGTCGGCCTCGCCCTGCGCGAACGCTACGACATAGGTCCCTTCGCCTGCCTGAGCAGTCCGCTGCAGCGCGCCAGCGAAACCCTCGAGCTGATCCTCGCGCAACTGCCCGGTACCCCAAGGAGCCTGGGCCAGGACGCGCGCCTGGCGGAAAAGGCCTTTGGCGACTGGGAAGGCCTGGACATGCCCACCATCGCCCAGCGCTATCCCGAGCAGCACGCCAGCCGCGCTGCCGAGCCCTATACCTTTCGGGTACCGGGTGGGGAAAGCTATGCGGATGCGACCGAGCGGGTTCGCCCGCTGCTGGAGGCGCTCGATGGCCCCACCCTGCTGGTGGCCCACGGCGCCCTGATCCGCAGCCTGCTGGTAGCGACCGGCCTGGCCAGCCCCGAGGTGGCCACCCGGATGGTCATCCACCAGGGCCGTTGGCTGGAACTCACGGCCGAGGGCTATCGGTGGTACAGCGCCGCCGGCTGGGGCGAGCAGCCTTAACTCAGCCGCCGGGCGAACTGGCTGACCGCACCCACCACCTGGCGGGCGCCGTCCTGGATCTCGGTGATGCGCACCCCAGCGTTGCTGGCCAGGTGCAGGCCCTGCTCCGCCTGTTGCCGACTCGCCGCCATGTTGCTGACCGCGGTCTGGGCCAGCTGCTGGTTCTGCTGTACCACCCCGACGATCTCCTCGGTGGCCTTGCTGGTGCGTCCGGCCAATTGCCGGACCTCGTCCGCGACCACGGCGAAACCGCGCCCCTGCTCGCCGGCCCGCGCCGCCTCGATGGCGGCGTTGAGCGCCAGCAGATTGGTCTGCTCGGCGATCCCGCTGATGGTCTTGACGATGGAGCTGATCACCAGCGACTGTTTGCCAAGGTCCTCGATACCGTTGGCGGCGACCTGGATCTCGTCGGCGATGCGGGTCATCACCGCTACCGTGTCCTGCACCACGGCCGCGCCCTGACGAGCGCTTTCATCGGTGGTCTGGGAGATGTCGAAGGCGACCCGCGCGGCTTCGGCCACGGCCAGCTCCTGCTCTACCTGTTCAGTGATGACGGTGGCGAACTTGATGACCTTGTACAGCTCGCCGCGGGTATTGAGCACCGGATTGTAGGACGCCTCCAACCAGACCGTGCGGCCGTGGCTGTCAATGCGCTTGAAGCGACTGGCGACATAGTCGCCGCGATTCAGCCGGTCCCAGAAGACGCGATAATCCGGAGACTCCGCCTCTTCCCGGGTGCAGAACATTCGGTGGTGCTTGCCGACGATCTGCGCCAGCGAATAGCCCATGCCCTGGAGGAACCGCTCGTTGGCGGTAAGCACCTCGCCCGCCAGGTTGAATTCGATCACTGCGGTGGAGCGCAACAGGGCATTGATGATCCCTGAGTGCTCGGTGGCGGTTTCCACCTGCTCGGTGCGGTCGTAGGCATAGCAGCGGATCTGCTTGACCCGGCCCTGGGTGTCACGCACTGGTGTCCAGATCGCATAGAGCCAGGCCACGCCGCCAGTACTACGGATCAGGCGATAGATGCCGCTCACCTGGCGACCTTCGCTGAAGCTGCGCTTCAGGTCGCCATAGCATTCCATGCATTTCACATAGTCCGGAATGATGTCATCCAGATTGCGCCCGGTCAGGCTGCCTGGGGCATAGCCCAGGCAGAGCGCGAAGTTCTCGTTGAAATCCTCGATGCGGCCCTGGGCGTCCAGCAGTAGGCTAATGGCATCGTTGCAGAACGCCGCGCGCAGCTGACGGTGCTCGGCCAGCTCGGCTTCGAGATCAGCGATACGGCGTTTGAGTGCGGAGTTGAACATGGGATCACCCAGGTAAGTTGTGTCCTACTCTGGTTCGACGCGCCGCGACATTTCTTGAAACCCCACCGGACGGCGCGTCTAGCGGCAAAGAGCCAGTTATGGTCGCGCTGGCGCCAGCGCCAGGCAGGCCGTGGCATTGGCCGCGAATTCCTACAGGCTCTAGGTCGCCCCTACTGCTTCGATGGCCCTTACCTGGGCAGCCACGGCTCCCTTCCCGATGGCGGCCAGGATACCGTTCAAGGAATCGACGAATGGTAGCCTCAATTGACCGGCAAACCCTGCTGGCTGGCCTGGCCTTCGAAGCGGCGGACCAGCCCGAGCAGGTCGATCAGAGTCGCCTGACGACTATTACCCGCCGTACCGATACCTACCCAACTCAGCGCCCGCTGCGCCGCCAGCCGGCCGTCCTCCGGCAATTGCCAGCTGCGTGCCAGGGCATCCTCGCGCAGATCGGTAAAGCTCTCGATGGCCTCTACCCGCTGGACCACGAAGCCCAGGCGCTGACGCTCGCCCTGAACCACGATCACCTGATCGCTGGCGGCGGACTCGACCGCCGTTTCCCCCGCCAGGGTACGGAGGCAGACCAGGGTGATCTGCTGCCCCCGCACTTCCAGCAGCCCCAGCAGTCGTGGATCGCGCTGCCCCAGGCGCAGATAGCGCGGCGGCAGCGGCAAGACCTCGGCCACCTGTTCCAGGGGTACCGCGAACAGCGCGCCGGCGAGAAAACTCAGGCAGGGCTGACGCCGGGTCCGCTGACGCTCCTCGTCCAGGAGATTGCGGTCGGTGCGATAGATGCGTGCATAGGCCACGGCGGCCTCCTGGCGCCCCAGGGCAGCGTGATCGAGCACCACCGCCGACTCGCCGTCCGCGTCGCTGAACACCCCCCGCAACAGCCCTGGCTGCTCCAGGCCGAAGTCGAGCAGCGGCGCGCACTGCGCCGGGTCACGGCGCCACATGCCGAGTAGGCGCTCGAAGCCGAAGGCCACCCGGTACTCGCCCCGCTCGCCCGCGGCCAACACCAGCAACTGCTCGCGACCGTGGACCGTCGAGGTGGTCAGGCCGAGTAACGTGGACAGTTCGAGCACCGGCAGCGTCTGGCCACGCAGCTGGACGTGATGGCGACAGCTGTCGCTGGCGAACTCAGTGGGCTCCAGCTGCGGTCGATCCACCAGCTCCTGTACCACCGCCGCATCCAGGCACAGGCGCCGGCCATCGCACTCGAACAGCAGATAGAGACGCTCGCCTTTGCGGTCCGCGCTGGCGGCCTGGTGCCGACCCGCCGGCGCCTCGGCGCTGGCCTCGAAACCTGGCAACGCCGCCAGTACCTCCAGATCCAGCAGGTGGATGATCCGTCCCGTCTCCGGCTGCAGATGGATGCGCCCCAGCAGGCGACCGGCTGCCCCCTGCAGCGCCACGATGGCCTCGCGCGCGAGATTGAGGATATCCACCACGCCGTCGATGCTCAGGCCGAAGCGGCCGCCGCCCTGACGAATCACGGCGACCCGCCGCGGCGTTTCCACCGGGGGCAATCCCAACAGGCGATGACCGTCGACCAGGGGCAGCGGGCGCCCGTCCAGCTCGAAGAGACCGAGCATCCAGGACGCCGGGCTGGGATGAGGCACCAGGCGCTCCGGCCAGGCCACTACGCGCTCCAGGGCCTGGGCGGCGATGGCGACTTCCAGGTCACCGATCCGCACGACGCCCTGGGTCTGCATCACGAACGCGGTCCTCCCACGACCGGCGCGAGCGTAGTGGCGGCGTCCAGCTCCTGGATCAGCTGATTGACCCGCGCCGCATCGTCGAGCTGCGCGGCGGTGGAGCCGTTGATGGCCTCGATGGACTGCTGGGTCTTGCCCACTCCTTCGGCGATCATGCCGAAGGCCTCTCCCACGCTGCGGGAGATCTCACTGCCCTGGGCGATGCTCTTGACCGACTCCAGGATCAGCTTGTTGATCTCCTTGGTCGCCTGGGACGACTTCTCGGCAAGCTTGCGTACCTCGTCGGCCACCACCGAGAAGCCCAGGCCGTGCTCACCGGCACGAGCGGCCTCGATGGCGGCATTGAAGGCCAGCATGTTGGTCTGGTTGGCGATGTCGCTGATGACCTGGACGATGTCCTGGATACCACCGGCGGTGGTGCCTATGGCAGCCATGGCATCCAGCGAGCGAGTCAGCGTCAGGGAGCCGCGCTCGGCTTCCTCCAGGGTGCGGCGCGCCATGCGGTTGGCGTCATCGGTGGTCTCGGCGATCTGGTTGATGGAACGGGTCAGGGCGTGCAGCGAGAGATTCATCTGCTCGATCTTCTGCCGCACGTGCTGCTCCATCTCGACCTGGCGGGTGATGTCGGTGGCGAACTTCACCACCTTGTGCACCTGCCCTTCGGCGTCGAAGATCGGGTTGTAGGTCGCCTGGATCCAGATCCGCTGACCGAACTTGCTCAGCCGCATGAAGCGCCCGCCGAACACCTCGCCCTGAGCCAGTCGCGCCCAGAACTCACGGTACTCGCTGGAAGCGACGTGCTCGGCTTCGCAGAAGAGCCGATGATGCTGGCCACGAATCTCTTCCAGGCGATAGCCGAGGGTAGCCAGGAAGTTGCGATTGGCATCGAGGATCTTGCCGGTCAGGTCGAACTCGATCACCGCCTGGCCGCGATCGATGGCGGCCACCTTGCCGGCATAGTCGCTGTTGCGAATCTGACTCTCGGTGATGTCCACGGCGAACTTCACCACCTTGCACGGCTTGCCGTCGGCGTCGAAGATCGGGTTGTAGGTGGCCTGGATCCAGATCTCCTCGCCACGACTGTTGCGCCGCTTGTACACCCCGGCATCGAATTCACCGCGCCCAAGCTTATCCCAGAACAACCGATACTCCGCCGAGCGGGCATAGTCGTCAGCGCAGAACAGGCGGTGATGCTTGCCCACTATCTCGTCGGCCTGGTAACCCAAGGCCAGCAGGAAGTTGCGGTTGGCGGTCAGCACCGTGCCGTCCAGCGAGAATTCGGCGATGGCCTGGGACCGGTCGATGGCCGCTACCTTGCCTTCGTAGTCGCTGTTGCGCAGCTGACTTTCGGTCACGTCACTGGCGAATTTGACGACCTTGTAGGGTTTGCCCTCGGCATCGAGGATGGGATTGTAGGTGGCCTGGATCCACACCTGACGCCCATCGCTGGCGCGGCGCTTGTACAAGCCGGCATCGAAGTCGCCGCGGCCGAGCTTTTCCCAGAACAGCCGATACCCCGGCGAGCGCGCATCATCCGGTTCGCAGAAGATCCGGTGATGCTTGCCACGCACCTCTTCCAGGCGATAGCCGAGTGCGGCGAGGAAATTTTCGTTGGCGTCGAGGATGGTGCCGTGCAGATCGAATTCGATCACCGCCTGGGCCCGATCGATGGCGGCCATCTTGCCTTCGAATTCGGCGGCCTGGAGTTGCGCGTCGGTCACGTCGGTGGCGAACTTCACCACCTTGTAGGGTCGGCCGTCGCTGTCGAGGATGGGATTGTAGGTGGCCTGGATCCAGATCGGTCGGCCATCGCGGCGGATACGCTTGTAGACGCCGGTATCGAAGGTGCCCTGGCCCAGTCGATTCCACAGCAGGGCATATTCCGGCGAGCGAGCGTAGTCGGCCGGGCACATCAGACTATGATGCCGCCCGCGCAGCTCATCCAGCTCGTAGCCGGTCATGTCGAGGAAGTTGTCGTTGGCCCAGAGCACGTTGCCCTGCAGATCGAATTCGATCACCGCCTGGGAGCGATGGATGGCTGCGATCTTGCCCTCGAACTCCACCGCCTGCAGCCGGGCTTCAGTGATATCGGTGGCGAACTTGATGATGCGCTGGGGTTTGCCCTCGGCATCCAGCAGCGGGTTATAGGTGGCGCGAATCCACACCAGGCTGCCGTCCTTGCGCTTGCGTCGATAGACGCCACTGCGGAACTCGCCACGACTCAGCGTCTCCCAGAACGCCTGGTAGTCTTCGCTCTCGGCCACTGCCGCCGGGCAGAACAGACGATGGTGGCGTCCGCTGATCTCATCCAGGCGATAACCGAAGGTCTCCAGGAAATTGCCGTTGGCATGCAGCACCGTCCCCTGCAGATCGAACTCGATCACCGCCAGGGAGCGATCCAGGGCCTGGCGCAGGGTGTGATAGGCGCTGGCATCATCGACGGTGGCAGAGGCGGTGAAAGCGGAAGACATGGGGGCAACTCCAGGAAGGGACTCGGCAATCAGGCTATCGGCAATTGCGATAACAATTTGAGTTCCGTCTATCCTAGAGAGGTTTTCGCTCAGCGGAGCGCCAGTAGTCGTCTGACGAATGACCCGTTTCGCTTGCAGCTGGTCTCACGCCACCAGCTTGGCGCCGATGAGCATCAGCATGATCGCGAGGCAAGGCCGCAGTACCTTGTCCGGCACCCGTCCGGAGAGATGACTGCCCATGAAGATGCCCGGTAGCGAACCCAGCAGCAGAAAGCCCAGCACGTGCCAGTCCAGATTGCCCAGGCCGGCATGACCGAGCCCCGCCACCAGGGTCAGGGGGACCGCATGGGCGATTTCGGTGCCGACCAGCCGCCGGGTCGCCATCAACGGATAGAGCAGAAAGAGTGCGACCGTGCCCAAGGCCCCGGCGCCAATGGAGGTCAGGGTCACCATGAAGCCCAGCACTGCGCCGGTCAGCACCGTCAGGGCGATGAGGCGACCGGCACTCAGGTGCAGTCTGTCGCCGGCATGGCGACTGGCGAAGGCAAAGATCTGCCGCTTGAACAGGATGGCCAGGGCCGTCAGCAGCAGCACGATGCCCAGCGCCTGCTTGATCAGCGCATTGGTGGCGTGCTGATCGCCCGGCAACAGCGCCAGGGCGAGTAGCGTCAGCAGCGCGGCCGGTACGCTGCCTGCGGCCAGCCAGCCGGTCACGGCCCAGTCGATGTTGCGATTGCGCTGATGGACGAAGACGCCACCGGCCTTGGTGATGGCGGCATAGAGCAGATCGGTACCCACCGCAGCGGCCGGGTTGATCCCGAACCAGAGCAGGATGGGCGTCATCAGGGAGCCGCCCCCTACCCCGGTCATGCCCACGATGAAGCCCACCACCAGCCCCGCGATCACGAAGCCTATTGCCCCTACTTCCATTACAGCCCCAATTGCCGTTGTCGGCTCATCTAGCGGCCGCACAGGATAACGACTCAGGTTATGCCGAGATATATTGAAAGAATCTTTACTTATAACCCCTAGTGCTATGTCTGACGGATCATCTAGCGCGATGCGCGTCCAGGTAGGCGGTGATCTCCGCATCGTCATAGCCCGCATGGCGAGCATGGGTCGCGACCGCGTCACGACAGGCAGGATCGCTGATGGTCGCCGGTATCGAGACGCCGCAGGGTGTCAACGAGGCTTGAGCGAGAAAGCTCTGCAGATCCTGCTTGTGCTCTTCGGCAACGGGATGGGTACCCGTGGTCGGTGCATGGGCTGCCACCGGCGGCGCCGTCGTCGCTACCACGGCCGGCTCGCTGCCAGTCGAATCGCTCTTGTGCGTGGTCGCCACGGCGGCCACTACCAGCAGACCGAAACCTGCCGTCAATACCAGCAGCTTGCGCGTCGAATTCCCGCTCATGATCCTTGCTTCCCTATAAAACTCTTACCGCTTCGGACATTGCCTTGTCTCAAAACGACGCAAGTCGAACTTTTAACCAATCGAGTCAGACAATATCTTTCCGACTTATGTTCAGTGGAAGCCGGCTCATGCCACACTCCGGGGCATCAGGAACCAGGAGCGGCTCATGCAGCAAAAGGATTTCATCGGCCCTCGATTACGCCAGCTCAGCGCGGACCTCTCGCTTGCCGATCAGTTGGCGGAAACCGCCCAGATCGACCTCAATGCCGATCTCAAGCGCCGGGTACGGGAAGACCTTGAACGCGCGCTACGTGAGGTCGGCCAGCTCAGCGAAGAACAGACGCTGTGGCTGAGTTGGGCCTCCAGCTGAGGTGCCCGCCCAGACGTCATCGCTGCGGCGTCGTCGCACTGTAACGGACGACTGATATCTAGGACGGGTATCTCTACCTGGAGCCTGGCATGAACTCGGACTACGAAATCAGTGACGACATCGCTCAGTGGGTCGGCAGCGTCTTGCTGACCCTGGTGCTGCTCAGTGGCGGCGCCATCGGCGGTACGCTCTTCCTGCTGAGCGAGACCCTTGCCTGACCGTCTGTCGCCTGGCGTCTTCAGCTACCAGGCACAGCGAGTCCGTCGTTGACCCGACGCTCGCCTGCCCGCACGCGCCCTGTCCGCCAGTGATCCGCCTGCAACTTGCATTGATCGCCCGGCGCGCTACTCTCGAAAGGTGGCAATAACTATTAGTGCACACAGCGAGAGGCCGGATCATGCGAACCCAACTGACCCGCTCGATCACCCTGTTCGACGACCCGCACCCGTACGCGGCCGTGAGGGACAGCTCACCAGCGCCCACAGGCGTACGCCTAGCCAGCGGCTTCCGCCAGAAATGGACCGGGGCCGTGCTGTTTGGCACCACCTTTGGCCTCGCCCTCTGCGCGCCTCTGCTCCGGCATCTCCACTAACCACCCAAGGCTGGAAACAGGGGCGCTGGCGGCTGCGCACCTCAAGGCACCGGCTGCCGCTCGAATTCCAGACACAAAAAAACCGGCACTAGGCCGGCTTTCTGCTTTGCATCTTGATTGGTGCGGACGGAGAGACTCGAACTCTCACACCTTGCGGCGCCAGAACCTAAATCTGGTGTGTCTACCAATTCCACCACGTCCGCGAGACGCTTGAAAGACGAACGCCAGACACGAGGTCTGGCGTTCGCTGAATATGGGGTGGACGATGGGAATCGAACCCACGACACCAGGAGCCACAATCCTGTGCTCTACCAACTGAGCTACGCCCACCATATCTTACATGCTTGCCGTCGCCGAACCGCCAATGGCGCGCCCGGCAGGACTCGAACCTGCGACCATCCGCTTAGAAGGCGGATGCTCTATCCAGCTGAGCTACGGGCGCCTGTTACGGCAGCTGCCCTAGCAGAGACTTCCTTGGTGAGAAGCCTCTTGCCTGGCCCTTGTCAGTGACTTGGGCTGTGCTCGGCAAGCGGGGCGAATGTTATAAAGCTCGCGGCACCCCGTCAACTAATTTTTTAAAAATTTTTAAGCAGAAAGAATGAGTTAGCCGTCGCTCGAGGCTTCTCTGTTGCCAGTGGGCCCGTCCATGCGAAAATAGCCGACCCTTTTCCGTCACCACCAGAAACCGCCCATGACCGCCCAACTGATCGACGGCAAGTCCATTGCCGCCCGCCTGCGCCAGGATATTGCCCAGCGAGTCTCTCAACGTCGTAGCGCCGGACTGCGCGCCCCTGGCCTCGCCGTCATCCTGGTCGGCGACGATCCCGCCTCGCGCGTCTATGTGGCGCACAAACGCAAGGATTGCGAAGAGGTAGGCTTCGACTCCTATGCCCATGACCTGCCGGCCAGCACCAGCCAGGCGGAGCTGGAAGCCCTGATCGACCGTCTCAATGACGACACCAGCGTCGATGGCATCCTCCTGCAGCTGCCCCTCCCCGCCCACCTGGATGCCACCACGCTGCTCGAACGCATCCGCACCGACAAGGACGTGGACGGCTTCCACCCCTATAACCTGGGCCGTCTGGCGCAGCGCAACCCCCAGCTGCGGCCCTGCACGCCCAAGGGCATCATGACCCTGCTGCACAGCACCGGTGTCGACCTCTATGGTCTGGATGCGGTGGTGGTCGGCGCTTCCAACATCGTTGGTCGCCCCATGGCGCTGGAACTGCTGCTGGCCGGCTGCACCGCCACGGTCACCCACAGATTCACCCGCTCCCTCGAACACCATGTCAGCCAGGCCGACCTGGTAGTGGTGGCCGTGGGCAAGCCGGGGTTGGTCAAGGGCGAATGGATCAAGCCCGGCGCCATCGTCATTGACGTCGGCATCAATCGCCAGGCCGACGGCCGCCTGGTTGGCGACGTGGAGTACGAAAGCGCGCGCGAACGTGCCAGCTGGATCACCCCGGTACCGGGCGGAGTCGGCCCCATGACGCGGGCTTGCCTGCTGGAAAACACCCTGTACGCTGCCGAACAGCTGCACAGCTAAAAAAAACGGGCCCCGCGGGGCCCGTTCTTCATTCGGCTACGTCTCAGGGCAGCCAGGACTTCACGCGATCCGGGTGCTTGGCCAGCCAGGCCTTGGCGGCCTCTTCCGGCTTCTGACCTTCTTCGACCGCCAGCATCACCTCGTTCACCTCACCCGGCTGCCAGGCGAACTTCTTCAGGAAGTCCCAGACCGGCTTGGCCTTGGCTTCCAGCGCGGGGTTGGCCACGGTATCGACATGCTCGGAGCCGCCGAATACGCCCTTGGGATCTTCCAGGAACTTGAGTTTCCACTTGGCGAACATCCAGTGCGGCACCCAACCGGTCACCACGACGGCCTTCTGGTCCTTCTCGGCGCGGGTCAGCTCGGCGATCATGCCGCTGCCCGAACTGGCCACCAGCTTGTAATCCAGGCCGTAGTCCTTGATCGCCTGATCGGCCTTGATCATGACCCCGGCACCGGCGTCGATACCGATGATACGGCCGCCGAAGTCGGCCTTCTGCGCCTGCAGATCGGCGATGCTGTTGGCCTTGACGTAGTCCGGCACGATCAAACCGATCTTGGCGTCGGGGGTGTTGACGTTCAGGTCGACCACCTGGTCTTTCATCTTCTCGTAGTAGGCGCCGTGGGTGACCGGCAACCAGGCGGAGAGCATGGCGTCGAGTTTGCCGCGAGCGACGCCCTGCCACATGATGCCGGCAGCAACCGGCATGAGCTTGACTTCATAGCCCAGATTCTGGCGGATCACTTCAGCTGCGGTGTGGGTGGTTGCCACGCTGTCGGCCCAGCCATCGACATAGCCGATGGTGATTTCGGGCTTGGCCGCCTGGGCCAGGCTCATGGCGGTGGTGAGCGCAACACCCAGTCCTATTCCCAACAGTTTCTTCACCATGCTCATGCAGCAGTCCTCTCGCTATGGAATTCGGGCGGTTGCCCCATACCCATCATTCGGGCAATGCAAGATGGCCACTACCGCCTGGACGACCTACATAGACCGGTTAGCGACAAGAGCCGCACTTTTCACGACATCGGTTGTCGCTTGACGCGGACCATGGACCGCTCTGTAATCAACGCCTCGCAGAAACCTTCCCCTGTCGATGCAACCTATCGGCGGGCCGTTGTCTTACCTACGCTCTCAGCCCTCTGAAAGGACTCTGTCCATGCGTTTTACGTTGCGCGTCGCCGCCCTGCTGGGCGCGCTGTTTTCCAGTCTCTGCGGTACCGCGCAGGCGGCAGCCGAAGTGGATGCCGCCACCTATGGCTATCCCCTGGTCAATCCTTTCGAGGCCACCATCGTCACCACGCCGGAAAAATTCCGTCCGGAGCTGCCGCCCGAAAGCACCATCGACCAGGACGACTACAGCATCAACCTGCGTCCGGAACGGGAATATCAGCTGCCTGGCAACTTCTGGCCAGTCAAGAAATTCCATTACCGCCTCGCTCGCCAGGACCATCCGGCGCCACTGATCTTCCTCATCGCCGGCACTGGCGCCAACTATTCCTCCAGCACCCAGGAATACCTGAAGCGGCTCTATTACGCTGCCGGCTACCACGTGGTGCAGCTGTCCTCGCCCACCAGCTGGGACTTCATGGTATCGGTCTCGCGGACCGCTACCCCGGGCTACACCCCGCATGACGCCGAGGATCTCTATCGCGCCATGCAGGCGGTACGTGCCCAGCATCCCAAGCTGCCGGTCACCGATTACTACCTGACCGGCTACAGCCTGGGTGGCCTGGATGCGGCCTTCGTCTCCTACCTCGACGAGAGCCAGCGCAGCTTCAATTTCAAGAAGGTGCTGATGGTGAATCCGCCGGTCAATCTGCTGACCTCGGTGCGCAACCTCGATCGCCTGGTACAGACCGAAGTGAAGGGCGTGACCAACAACCGCACCTTCTACGAACTCATCCTGGCGAAGCTGACCCGCTACTTCCAGGAAAAGGGTTATGTCGACTTCAATGACGCCGTGGTGCGCGACTTCCAGCGTTCGCCAGAGCGCCTGAGCAACGAAGAACTGGCCATGCTGATCGGCTCGTCCTTCCGCTTCTCGGCAGCAGACATCGCCTTCACCTCCGACCTGATCAATCGTCGCGGTCTGATCACCCCGCCGACCTACCCCATCACCGAAGGCACCAGCCTGACGCGCTTCTTCGCCCGCTCGCTGCAGTGCGATTTCGACTGCTACATGACCGAGCAGGTGATGCCGTTCTGGCAGAAGAACTTCAAGGGGCAGAACCTTGACGATCTGGCGCGCAAATCCAGTCTGACGGCCCTTGAGGACTACTTGAAGAGCAGCCCCAAGATCGGCGTCATGCATAATGCCGACGACATCATTCTCGGCCCGGGCGACCTCGGTTTCCTGCGCAAGACCTTTGGCGATCGCTTGACCGTCTACCCCCATGGCGGCCATTGCGGCAATCTCAACTACCGCGTCAATGCGAACGCCATGCTGGAGTTCTTCGCCCGTGGTTAAGTCCCTGCTCGCTCTTCTTCTGCTGGCCAGTGCCTCGGTCTTCGCTGCCGAATCGAGCCCGTTGCCCTCCTCCTCGCTGACCATCGGCTCGGACACCATGCCGGCCGCACCGGTCGGGGCCGACGGTTTCAGCAATCCACTCTCGACGCTCAAGTACAACTCGGGACTGGACCAACGCGAATTCGAACGAGCTTCCCTGGTCGCCCTGGACGTCTACGATCCGCTCGAATCCTGGAACCGTCACGTCTACCACTTCAACTACCGACTGGATGAGTGGGTACTGCTGCCGGTGGTCAATGGCTACCGCTGGATCACGCCGCGCTTCGTCCGCTCCGGCGTGAGCAACTTCTTCAGCAACCTGGGTGACGTCAACAACCTGCTCAACAGCGTCCTGCAGTTCAAGGGCCGTCGTGCCCTGGACACCACCGGCCGGCTGTTGCTCAACACCACCATCGGGGTGTTCGGCCTCTGGGATCCGGCCACCAAGGTGGGCCTCATCAAGCAACCGGAAGACTTTGGCCAGACCCTGGGCTTCTACGGAGTCGGCAATGGTCCCTACCTGATGCTGCCGATCCTCGGTCCGTCCAACCTGCGCGATACCGGCGGGCTGGCGGTGGATTTCGCCGCGGAGAGTCAGGTGAACTTCCTCAACGTCAACGACGAGAGCAGTCGCCATCCGGAGATCATGGTGTTGCGTGGTATCAACCTGAGATACGTCACCGACATGAGATACGGCCAGCTGAATTCGCCGTTCGAGTACGAGAAGATCCGCTACTTCTACACCAAGGCGCGTGAGCTGCAGATCGCCGAGTAAGCGTCAGCCCCCGGCGAGAAAGCTCTGGAGTTCCGGTAAGCGGGCTTGGGCATCGGCCCGGCCCAGCGCCATGAGCTCCTGGCAGTAGGCCGACTCGAACAGCAGATAACTCAGCAAGGCGCTGCCCGAAGGCCGGTTCACGCCGACGCCCCGCAGCAACTGCCGCAATGCTGGCGGCAGGCGTTTGCGGTGGCGGGTGGCGATGTCGGCGAGCGGCTGGCTTGGCGAGATCACCAGCATTTCTACCGGGCGGCAGAAGCGCCCGGTGACTGGATCACCGGCCGGCAAGGCGCTGCTGAGCAGATTGAGTCGCCGCAGGGTTTCGGTATCGCTATCGAGGGCATCGACGAAGGTACTGTTGAGCAGATGCCCACCGATCTGCGCCACCGAGGGCGGCCGCCCCTGCAGACCTAGCTCGTTACCACCCTGGGCACCGAGCCCTATCACCAGGATTCGATCCGCCCCCAGATGCAGCGCCGGACTGATGGGTGCCGTCTGCCTGACCGAACCGTCCCCGAGATATTCGCGACCCACCTTGACCGGCGGAAAGAACAACGGAATGGCCGTACTGGCCAGCAGGTGATCGACCGCCAGCCGCGCCGGTACCCCGATCCGGCGATGGCGGAACCAGGGATCGAGCGTGCCATGGCCCTGGTAGAAGGTCATGGCCTGACCCGAGGCATAGCCAAAGGCGGTGACCGCCACCGCCCGCAAGGCGCGCTGGCGCAGGGCGGCGGTGATGCCGGAGAAATCCAGTTCGCGGCTGAGCAGCGCCCGTAGCGGCGCGTTGTCGAGCAAGGCCAGTGGTTCTTGCCGCCAGGCGCCGAACACCGTCTGCAGGCCGAAACGCGCGGCCTGGCGTGTCGCTCCACCCCAGTCGCTGCGATAGATCATCCCGGTTTCCAGCCCTGACCACACCGCTGCCAGGCGCGTTACCGCGCGACCGAAATCCAAAGCACCGCAGGCCAGTACCGCCGCATTGAGGGCGCCAGCCGAGGTACCGACGAGGATGGGAAAGGGATTGTTCGCCGGGGCGCTCAGGGTGTCTGCTACCACCTGCAGCACACCGACCTGGTAGGCCGCGCGGGCACCGCCGCCGGCCAGGATCAGCCCGGTACGCTGCTCGGCGGCACCACTCATCTAGCGCTTCTTCTTGGGATACAGCTTGGGCTCGCCGGGCGGGCGGGTCTTGAAGCGCCGATGGGCCCAGAGGTATTGCTCCGGCAGCTGGCTGACGCAGCGCTCGACCCACCGATTGATGCGCAGGCAATCGGCTTCCTCGTTCTCGCCAGGAAAGTCGGCCAGGGGCGGATGGACGACCAGCCGGTAGCCCGAGCCATCCGCCAGGCGCTCCTGGGTGA
This sequence comes from Pseudomonas oryzihabitans, assembly GCF_001518815.1. Classification (NCBI taxonomy): domain Bacteria; kingdom Pseudomonadati; phylum Pseudomonadota; class Gammaproteobacteria; order Pseudomonadales; family Pseudomonadaceae; genus Pseudomonas; species Pseudomonas oryzihabitans. Next base: position 1,944,887 of record NZ_CP013987.1, on the reverse strand, counting down.
AGGGCAGCACCCGCGCCCGTCCTAGCCGCGCGAACTTGGTGGTGGCCGTGACGGTGGCCGCAGGAATGCCGAACAGGGGCACGAACAGGCTCTGCTTGGCGCCATAGTCCTGGTCGGGCGCATACCAGATCGCCCGCCCGGCCCGCAGCACCTTGAGCATGGCACGGACGTCTTCGCGCTCAATGGCAGTAGCGTCCAGGTTGTGACGCTCGCGACCGCGGCGCTGGATGAAGTCGAACACCGGATTCTTGTGCTGGCGGTACATGCCGTCGATGGTATGCCGCTGCCCGAGGAGCGCCGCGCCGATTTCCAGAGTGGTGAAATGCAGTGCCATGAGGATGACGCCCTGCCCGTCGCGCTGGGCGGCCTGCAGATGCTCGATGCCCTCGATATGGGCCAGCCGGGCCAGGCGCTGACGCGGCCACCACCAGCTCATGGCCATTTCCAGCAGGGCCATGGCGCTGCTGGCGAAGTTGCGGCGTAGCAGCCGATCGCGTGCCCGCTCGTCGAGCTGGGGAAAACAGAGCTCCAGGTTTCGACGGGCAATGGCCCGCCGCTGACCGGCGACGTGATAGAAGATCCAGCCAAGCCCTTGGGCCAGGCGCAGCAGCACGGCATAGGGCAATTGGACCAGCAGCCAGAGCAGGCCAAGCCCCAGCCAGAGCGGCCAATACCGTGGATTGAGAAAGGCGAGGCGGAAAGACGGCCGCTCCATCGGAACTCCTGCATGAAAAAGTCGCGCCATTCTACAGGCCTCGCGCAGATTTCCCGTAGCCTTCACAGTCACGGCCCCCGTCGCCCGACGAGGGTTGCGACACGCAGGGCATCCCGCTATAAGTCCCGCCATCCAAGCACAAGTATCCACTATGACCGCAGCCGATCCTTCCGAAAGCGACTCCGTCTTCCAGCTCAAGGGCAACATGCTCGCCGTGACCGTGCTGGAGCTTCTCCGCAACGACCTGGGGCGCCTGGACCGGCAACTGGCCCAGAAAGTCGCTCAGGCACCCAATTTCTTCCAGGAAACACCGCTGGTGCTCGGCCTGGACAAGCTCGCCGACGATGCCGGTCCGCTCGACCTGGGCGCCCTCCTCGACCTCTGCCGCCGCCATGGCCTGCGCACCCTGGCCCTGCGTGCCAGCCGCAGCGGGGACCTGGCCGCCGCCAACGACTACGACCTGCCGATCCTGCCGCCCAGCTCCGGCGGTCGTGAGCGCCAGGTCGACCCGCGTGACCGCGAGCCGGTCAAGCCAGCCGAACCTGTCGTACCGCCCGCCCCGGCGATCAATCCGACCAAGATCATCACCGCGCCGGTGCGCGGCGGGGTGCAGCTCTATGCCCCGGCCGGCGATCTGGTGGTGCTGGCGCCGGTCAGCCCCGGCGCGGAATTGCTCGCCGACGGCAACATCCACGTCTACGGCCCCATGCGTGGCCGTGCCCTGGCTGGCGTCAAAGGTGATACAAAAGCGCGGATTTTCTGCCAGCAGCTGACCGCGGAACTGCTGTCCATCGCCGGCCAGTACAAGGTCGCCGAAGACCTGCGACGCCATCCGCAATGGGGCAATCCGGTACAGGTCGCTTTGGTGGGAGATGTGTTGAACATCACCCGCCTTTAACGGATAATTTCGCGAATTTTTCGCAATTGGCGCCTAAACCGCCAAGGGCAATACGAAGCGCGACACTGCCTGCAATCTCGTCACCGAGGGCACCGAGTCGCTTCAGTTATTACTTTCGATCAAGGTGAATCAGTTTGGCCAAAGTACTCGTAGTCACCTCCGGCAAGGGCGGCGTCGGCAAGACCACCAGCAGCGCTGCCATCGGTACCGGTCTCGCTCTGCGCGGCCACAAGACCGTCATCGTCGACTTCGACGTTGGCCTGCGTAACCTCGACCTGATCATGGGTTGCGAGCGCCGGGTGGTGTATGACTTCGTCAACGTGATCAACAACGAAGCCACCCTGAGCCAGGCCCTGATCAAGGACAAGCGTCTCGAAAACCTGTTCGTGCTGGCTGCCAGCCAGACCCGCGACAAGGACGCCCTGACCCAGGACGGCGTCGAGCGCGTGATCAACGAACTCAAGCAGACCTTCGACTTCATCGTCTGCGACTCCCCCGCCGGGATCGAGAAGGGTGCCCACCTGGCGATGTACTTCGCCGACGAGGCCATCGTGGTCACCAACCCCGAGGTCTCCTCGGTGCGTGACTCCGACCGCATGCTCGGCCTGCTGGCCAGCAAATCGCGCCGCGCCGAAAAGGGCGAGGAAGCCATCAAGGAGCACCTGCTGCTGACCCGCTACAACCCCGAGCGCGTCACCAAGGGCGAGATGCTTGGCGTCGAGGACGTGGAAGAGATCCTGTCCATTCGCCTGCTCGGCGTGATCCCCGAATCCCAGGCGGTGCTCAAGGCCTCGAACCAGGGCATTCCGGTGATTCTCGACGAACAGAGCGACGCCGGTCAGGCTTACAGTGATACCGTGGAGCGACTGCTCGGCAAGGAAGTGGCCTATCGCTTCCTCGACGTGAAGAAGAAAGGCTTCCTGCAACGTCTGTTCGGGGGTGGTGCCGAATGAACATCTTCGACTTCTTTCGCGACCGGAAGAAGCAGAACAGCGCTTCGATAGCCAAGGAACGGCTACAGATCATCGTGGCCCACGAGCGTGGTCGCCACGAGCAGCCGGACTATCTGCCGCAGCTGCAGAAGGACCTGCTGGAAGTGATCCGCAAGTACGTGCCGATCGAGCAGGACCAGATCCAGGTAGAGCTGGAAAACCAGGGCAGCTGCTCCATCCTCGAACTCAACATCACCCTGCCCGACCGCTAACGCGAACCAGGCAGGACAGCGGCGGCCCCAGGGCCGCCGTTGGCGTTTAAGCCATGTCGAATTCCTGGCATCTGCCAAGCGGACGCAGGATTCGAAGCCAGGCCTCTAGGAATCCCATGCCTCTCTCCAACATCCGCATCATTCACCAGGACAACGCCCTGCTGGTGGTCGACAAGCCCACCCTGCTGCTGTCGGTCCCTGGTCGTGCCGAAGACAACCGCGACTGCCTGGTGACCCGCCTGCAGGAAAACGGCTATCCCGAGGCGCGCATCGTCCACCGCCTGGACTGGGAAACCTCCGGTGTCATCGTACTGGCGCGGGATGCCGACAGTCATCGCGAACTGTCGCGGCAGTTCCATGATCGCGAGACGGAAAAGGCTTATACCGCCCTGTGCTGGGGCGAGCCGGACGCCAACAGCGGCCGCATCGAATTACCGCTGCGCTACGACCCGCCGACCAAGCCGCGCCACGTGGTGGATCACGAACTGGGACGTCACGCCCTGACCTTCTGGCAGGTGCTGGAACGCCATGGTCATTACAGCCGGGTGGAGCTCACTCCTATCACCGGACGGTCGCATCAGCTGCGGGTCCATATGCTGAGCATCGGACACCCACTGCTGGGCGATCAGCTCTATGCCCGGGGCGATGCCCTTTCCGCCCAACCGCGCCTTTGCCTGCACGCCAGCCTGCTGGCATTGACCCATCCCGTCTCGGGCGAGCGCATGAGCTTCACCAGTCCCGCCCCCTTCTGACCCCCGCTGTCACTGGCATACTGTGCGCTCACCTGAGGAGCGCCCCATGTCCCCCTGGACGTCCTATTACACTGCCACCGCCAACGGCGGTCCGCGCGAGACCCTGCTGCAGGCGCTGGCCAGCTGGACTGCCCCACCCGGGATCGCACTGGACCTGGGCTGCGGCACCGGCCGCGATACCTTCGTCCTGCTGGAACAAGGCTGGCAGGTGCACGCCGTGGATGCCGAGGCCGAAGCCCTGGGCCTACTGCGGCAGCGAATATCGGATTCGTGGCAGGCACGTCTGGAAACCCGGCAGGCGCAACTCGAAACCGTCGAGCTCCCACGCGGCGACCTCATCAATGCCAGCTTCGCCCTGCCCTTTTGCGAACCGGCGCGCTTCCCTGACCTCTGGGCACGGATCAGCGCCGCGGTGCGCCCGGGCGGTCTCTTCTGCGGTCAACTGTTCGGTGAACGGGACAGCTGGGCCAGCAAGGGCGTGACGGTCGTAAAGGCCGCCGAACTGCAGCAGCTGCTGCACGGCTGGGAGGTCCTCCTGCAGCTTGAAGAGGAAGAGGACGGCCACACCCCAATCGGGCGGCCCAAGCACTGGCACATTCACCATCTGGTCCTGCGGCGACGCTGAGCGACCTGCTCTCGGCGCCTGGGCGCTGCGCTCGACTCCCCCGGGTCCAGAACCTAGACTGGACGCCTTGTCGTCCGGAGTCGTCCATGCGTACCGATCAGATCCAAGGCCTCATCGATTTTCTCGCCAGCTCTCCTACCCCCTTCCATGCTACCGCCAGCCTCGCCAGCCGCCTCGAAGCGGCCGGCTATAAGCGCCTGGACGAGCGCGAAAGCTGGTCCGTGCAACCGGGTGGACGCTACTACGTCACCCGCAACGACTCCTCCCTGATCGCCGTGCGCCTGGGCAGCCAGCCGCTGGAGCGCGGTCTGCGCCTGGTTGGCGCCCATACCGACAGCCCCTGTCTCAAGGTCAAGCCGCAGCCGGAGTTGCAGCGGCAGGGCTTCTGGCAACTGGGAGTCGAGGTCTATGGCGGCATGCTCATGGCGCCCTGGTTCGACCGCGACCTGTCGCTGGCCGGACGGGTGACCTTCCGCACCGGGGGCCGGGTCCGAAGTCGACTGGTTGATTTCCGCAAGCCGCTGGCGATCATTCCCAACCTGGCCATCCACCTCAACCGCGAGGCCAACCAGGGCTGGGCCATCAACGCCCAGAACGAACTGCCGCCGATCCTGGCGCAGGTCCCTGCCGGCGAACGCCGTGACTTCCGCGCCCTGCTAGCCGCTCGCTTGAAGCAGGAGCACGGCATTGATGATGCCGAGGTGCTGGATTTCGAGCTGAGCTTCTATGACGTTCAACCTGCCGCCCTCATCGGCCTGGACGACGACTTCATCGCGGCAGCCCGCCTGGACAACCTTCTATCGTGCCATGCCGGCCTCGAGGCCCTGCTGGCGAGCGAAGGTGACGAGAATGCCGTGCTGGTCTGCACCGATCATGAGGAAGTGGGTTCCACCTCATGCTGCGGCGCCGACGGTCCCTTCCTGGAGCAGGTACTGCAACGCCTATTGCCCGCAGGAGACGCCTTCACGCGTACCCTGCAGCGCTCCCTGCTGATCTCGGCCGACAATGCCCATGGCGTACACCCCAACTATGCCGACAAGCACGATGGCAACCACGGCCCGCGACTGAACGCCGGCCCGGTGATCAAGGTGAATGCCAACCAGCGCTACGCCACCAGCAGCGAAACCGCCGCCTTCTTCCGCGACCTCTGCCAGCGCGAAGAGGTACCGGTGCAGAGCTTCGTGGTGCGCAGCGACATGGGTTGCGGCTCCACCATCGGCCCCATCACCGCCGGCCAGCTGGGGGTGCGCACCGTGGACATCGGCCTGCCCACCTTCGCCATGCACTCCATCCGTGAACTCGCTGGCAGCCGCGACCTGGGTTACCTGATCAAGGTGCTGACGGCCTTTTACGCCAGCTCCGAGTTGCCGCTCTGAGTCAGGGCTAGTCTGGCACCTCGACCCTGACCTGGATGGCGTCGTGACGCCAGAATTCCAGGTCGCAGTCGATCAGCCTTCCCTGGTGGTCATGGTTGATGCGGGTGATGTGCAGTGCCGGACTGCCCTGCGCCACCCGCAGGGCCTGGGCGGCTTCCGGCAGCAGCGCCGTGGGCAGGATCTCGAAACGCACCTCGCCGTAGCGGATGTCATAGCGATCGCGGTACAGCTCGGTGAGGGAGCGCTGCAGATCATGCTCCAGCAGTCCAGGGAAATAGGCGGCATTGAGATAGTGCTCGACATAGAGCACCAGGCGGCCATCGATGCGCCTTACTCGCCGGATCTGATAGACGCTGGACAGCGCCGGCAACTCCAGCAGGCGACAGACCTCCGCGGACGCCAGCAGCTGTCGCGCGGCCAATACCTCGGTAGCCGGTCGGCGACCCTGGGCTTCGACCATGGCGTGAAAATGAGTGCGCGCCAGGGGGTTATAGGCCAGGCGCGGCGGCGCGACGAACCAGCCACGGCGCTCCTCGCGGTAGATCAGGCCCAGGGCTTCCAGCTGTAGCAAGGCCTCGCGCAGGGTGATGCGGGTGGTGGCGAAGAGTTCGCTCAGCTGGCGCTCGGACGGCAACCGCTCCATGGCCGGCAGCAAGCCATGGGCGATCTGCTCCTGCAGCGCCCGGCGGATGGCGCCCGCACCGGGCGCGCTTTTTTGGACTAGACCAGTTTCGGATTGGTGCACCCGGAGCGCCTCGACTAGGGTTTGCCAGGAGACTAGGACGGCCAGATGACCGCTTGGTGACGACTGCAGCCCCCGTGCCAGCGCCGGAACAAGGCGTATTGCCATCAAATCGTCATACCGGGGTCCTAGATTGGCCTGTGTCTTGCTGACCTAGACCAAGCCCTAACACCTGGAGCGCCCGTATGACCCGTCTGCTTGCTTCCTTGTTGGCCACAGCCGTTGCGGTACAGGCCGGTACCGCCTTCGCCGATACCGCCGATCTCAAAACCCTCGAAGCCGCTGCCCGCAAGGAAGGCGAGGTGAACAGCGTCGGCATGCCCGATACCTGGGCGAACTGGAAAGGGACCTGGCAGGATCTTGCGCAGAAGTACGGGCTCAAGCATCAGGACACCGACATGAGCTCCGCCCAGGAAATCGCCAAGTTCGCCGCCGAAGGCGAGAACGCCTCCGCCGACATCGGTGACGTCGGTGCTTCCTTCGGCCCCATCGCCGTGCAGAAGGGCGTTACCCAGCCCTACAAGCCGAGCACCTGGGACCAGGTGCCGAGCTGGGCCAAGGACAGCGACGGGCACTGGGCGCTGGCCTACACCGGCACCATCGCCTTCATCGTCAACAAGCAGACCGTCAAGGACGTGCCTCACTCCTGGGCCGATCTGCTCAAGGGCAACTACAAGGTCACCATCGGTGACGTAAGTGCCGCCTCCCAGGCGGTGAGCGGCGTGCTGGCCGCGGCCTACGCCAACGGCGGCGACGAAAAGAACATCAAGCCGGCGCTGGATTTCTTCGCCAAGCTGGCCAAGCAGGGCCGTCTGTCCTTCACCAACCCGGTGGTGGCCAACATCGAGAAAGGCGAGGTAGAGGTGGGCGTGGTCTGGGACTTCAATGCCCTGAACTACCGGGACCAGATCGACCGCTCGCGCTTCGAGGTGCTGATCCCTTCCGACGGCTCGGTGACCTCCGGCTACACCACCATCATCAACAAGTACGCCAAGCACCCCAATGCCGCCAAGCTGGCCCGTGAGTACATCTTCTCCGACGCGGGCCAGATCAACCTGGCCGAGGGCTATGCCCGACCGATCCGCGCCGAGCACCTGACCCTGCCGGCGGAGGTCCAGGCCAAGCTGCTGCCCCAGGCGCAATACGCCAAGGCGCGCCCCATCACCGACGCCAAGGCCTGGGAAGAGACTTCCAAGCGCCTGCCACGGCTCTGGCAGGAACATGTCCTGATCAACATGCAGCAGTGACGTCATGAAGGTCATCCTGGTCGTACTGGACGGACTCGCCCTGAGGGTCGCCGAACACGGACTCGGCTTCCTTCAGGCGCTGTGCCTGGCCGGCCGGGGTCGCCTCTACCGCCTGGAGTGCGAGTTGCCTTCGCTCTCCAGGCCGCTCTACGAATGCCTGCTCACCGGGGTGCCACCGGTGAGCAGCGGCATCGTCCACAACGGGGTCAGTCGGCTCTCGACAGAAACCAGCCTGTTCCATCTGGCGCAGGCTGCCGGTCTCACCACCGCGGCGGCGGCTTACCACTGGGTCAGCGAACTCTACAATCGCAGCCCCTTCGAGCCGGGCCGGGACAGGCACGTCAGCGACAGCAGCCTGCCGATCCAGTACGGCCACTTCTACTACGCCGACCACTACCCGGATTCCCACCTGTTCGACGACGCCGAGCACCTGCGCCTCGCCCATGCCCCGGACATCCTGCTGGTGCATCCGATGAACATCGACGACGCGGGCCACAAGCACGGTCTCTCCAGCCCCGAATACCGCAATGCCGCGCGCCGCGCCGATGGCCTGTTGTCACACTATCTGCCTGCCTGGCTCGATGCTGGCTACCAGGTGCTGGTGACTGCCGATCACGGCATGAACGACGACCGTAGCCATGGCGGGACGCTACCGGAAGAACGCGAGGTTCCGCTGTTCGTGTTCGGCGAAGGCTTCTCCCTGGGCGAGGCCACGCCGCGGCAGGTGGAGATCTGCGGAACGGTGTGCAGCTTGCTGGGCCTGGCTCACGACAAGCCATTGTGCCGGGAGCTGCTGGCATGAAGCGGCCCTGGCTCGCCCTGCTGTTGATTCTGCCGTTCTTGCTGGTGTTCGGCGCCTTCCAACTGGCGCCCCTGGCCTGGATCGCCTTCAACAGCTTCAACTCCAGCGAAAGCGGCTGGGGCCTGGGCAACTACGGCGAGATTCTTAGCTCGCCCTTCTACCTGCAGGCCATCCGCTTCTCCCTGGAAATCTCGCTCTGGTCCAGCGTCTGCGGCCTGCTTATCGCCCTGCTCGGCGCCTATTCGCTGACCCGCGTGGACTCGCGACTGCGTGGCTTCGTGGTGGCCTTCACCAACATGACCAGCAACTTCGCCGGGGTACCGCTGGCCTTCGCCTTCATCATCCTGCTGGGCATCAACGGCTGCCTGACCCTGGCACTCAAGCAACTGGGGCTGATGGAAAGCTTCAACCTCTACACCAAGGGCGGCCTGATCCTCATCTACACCTACTTCCAGATTCCCCTGGGCGTGTTGCTGCTGTTCCCGGCCTTCGAGGCCCTGAAGCAGGACTGGCGCGATGCGGCGGCACTGCTTGGCGCCGGCACCTGGCAATACTGGCGGCACATCGGCCTGCCGGTGCTCAGTCCGGCGCTGGTGGGCACCTTCATCATCCTGCTGGCCAATGCCCTGGGCGCCTACGCCACCGTCTACGCCCTCACCGTCGGCAACTTCAACGTGGTGCCGGTGCGCATCGCCGCCCTGGTTTCCGGCGATATCTATCTGGAACCCAACCTGGCCGCGGCGCTGGCCATGCTGCTCGTGGCCTTCATGACCCTGATCACCCTCGTCCACCAGTGGCTGCTAAGGCGGAGTCGTCATGTCCAGAGCTGAGCGCCTCTATCATCGCCTGGTGGTCTGGCTGCTGTTCCTGATCCTGTTCGCGCCCCTGGCCGCGACGCTGGTCTACTCGCTCGCCACCCAGTGGTCGGCGACCCTGCTGCCGGCCGGCTTCACGTTCAAGTGGTACCTGCAGCTGTGGAGCGATCCGCGCTTTCTCGCCGCCTTCGGCCGTTCCCTGGCGATCTGCTTTGGCGCCCTGGCGCTGTCCTGCGTACTGATCCTGCCCGCCATGTTCGCCATCGCCTACCACTTCCCGCGGCTGGATGCGCTGATGAACGTGCTGATCCTGCTGCCCTTCGCGGTACCTCCGGTGGTCTCGGCGGTGGGGCTGCTGCAACTCTATGCCGGGGGCCCACTGCCGCTGACCGGCACGCCCTGGATTCTGGTGTTCTGCTATTTCACCATCGCCCTGCCCTTCATGTACCGGGCCATCAGCAACAACCTCCAGGCGCTCAACCTGCGTGACCTGATGGACGCCGCCCACCTGCTTGGCGCCAGTTCCTGGCGCGCGGCCCTGCTGGTGGTACTGCCCAATCTGCGTACCGGGCTGATGGTGGCGCTGTTCCTGTCGTTCTCCTTTCTCATCGGCGAATTCGTCTTCGCCAACCTGCTGGTGGGGACGCGCTACGAGACGTTGCAGATCTACCTCTACAACCTGCGCAACGGCAGCGGCCACCTCACCAGCGCCCTGGTCATCTCCTACTTCTTCGCGGTGCTGCTAATGACCTGGATCGCCAATCGCCTGAATCGGGAGCGGACATGAGTTATCTCGCGGTCAAGGGACTGCACAAGCGCTACGGCGCCAACACCCTGTTCACCGACATCGAGTTCCACGCCGAACAGGGCGAACTCGTCACCCTCCTCGGCCCCTCCGGCTGCGGCAAGTCCACCCTGCTGCGCTGCCTGGCCGGCCTCACCGAGGTCGACCGCGGTGCCATCGTGCTGGCCGGCCAGGACATCACCAAGCTGCCACCGCAACGTCGCGGCATCGCCATGGTGTTCCAGAGCTACGCCCTGTTCCCCAACATGACCGTGGAGCAGAACGTCGCCTTCGGCCTGCGCATGCAACGGCTGGCGCGCGACGAAGTTCGCGAGCGGGTCGTGGAGGCCCTGACGCTGGTGGAACTGGAAGGCTTCGCCGCGCGTTATCCGCACCAGCTTTCCGGTGGGCAATGCCAACGTGTGGCCCTGGCACGCTCGCTGATCGTGCGACCGCGCCTGCTGCTCCTGGACGAACCGCTCTCGGCGCTGGATGCGCGTATCCGCCGCCACCTGCGCGAGCAGATCCGCGCCATTCAGCAGGAGCTGGGGCTGACCACGGTGTTCGTCACCCATGACCAGGAAGAGGCCCTCACCCTGTCCGATCGCATCGTGCTCATGCGCGAGGGGCGCATCGTCCAGAGCGGCGATGCCGAGACGCTCTACACCGCACCGGTGGATGCCTTCGCCGCCGGCTTCATTGGCAACTACAACCTGCTCAGTGCCGATCAGGCCAGCCGGCTGTTCGGTCAGACCTTCCAGGGACAGGTCGCCATTCGTCCCGAGGCCATTCGCCTGGGCATCCCCGGTGGCTTTGCCGGACGTATCGTCGGCCACAGCCTGCTGGGCAACGTGATCCGCTACCGGGTCGCCACCGAAGCCTGCGAACTCAATGTCGATGTGCTCAACCACGGTCCGACGGCCTTGCAGCCGAACGGTACAGCCGTCACCCTGACCGTCGAATCCGACAGCCTGAGAGAAGTGGCATGACCCTGGCGATTTTCGATCTCGACGAAACCCTTATCGATGGTGACTGCTCGAGCCTCTGGAGCCAGCAGATGGGCGTGCTCGGCTGGGTCGACCGCGAGTCCTTCGTACGACGCGACACCGAGCTGATGACCGCCTACGCCCAAGGCGAACTGGCCATGGAGGACTACATGGCCTTCCACCTCGAACCCCTGGTAGGCCGTACGCCCGAGGAAGTGGATTTCGAGGTCGGGCCCTGGGTCGAGGACGTCATCGAACCCCTGATCTTCAGCGATGCCATGAAGTGCATCGCCGCGCACCGCGCTGCCGGCGACCGGGTGATGATCGTCTCGGCTTCCGGGGTGCATCTGGTGGAGCCCATCGCCGAGCGGCTGGGGGTGGAGGAGGTACTGGCCATCGACTTGCAGGTCAGCCATGGCGTCTACAGCGGCCAGGTGGAAGGCGTCATGACCTACCGGGAAGGCAAGCTGACCCGCCTGCTGGAAGCCCTGGACGGCGACCGCAGTCTGCTGACCAATGCCAGCTTCTATTCCGACTCGCGAAACGACCTGCCGCTGCTCGAAGCGGTCGGCAAACCGCATGTGGTGAATCCGGATCCGGTGTTGCGCGAAAGAGCCGAACAGGCCGGCTGGCCGATCCTCAGCTGGCGGTAGGTCTAACCGGGAGAGTGGATAACGGCGCAGCCTTATCCCCGAGTCTGGCGCGCCGAAGACATAGTGGAAAACGCGGCGCGGTTTTCCAGGCTACAAGATATCGCGGCCATGGGCCGCTACTACAAAGGCGTAAATCTCGTAGGGTGGATAACGGCGCCGCCTTATCCACGAGCCTGGCGCGCCGAAGGCATAGTGGAAAATGCGGCCCGGTTTTCCAGGCTACGAGATATCGCGGCCATGGGCCGCTCCTACAAGGGCTTGGATTTCGTAGGGTGGATAACAGCGCAGCCTTATCCACGAATCCGGCGTGCCGAAGGCATAGTGGAAAATGCGACGCGGTTTTCCACGCTACGAGATATCGCGGCCATGGGCCGCTCCTACAAGGGCGTGAATCTCGTAGAGTGGATAACGGCGCAGCCTTATCCACGAGTCTGGCGCGCCGAAGGCATAGTGGAAAACGCGGCGCGGTTTTCCACGCTACGAGACTTCTCGGCCATGAACCGCTCCTACGGGAGACGAGGCTTCCTTAGGAGCAGCAGGCCGCCATGGCCGCGATCACTTTAGGTGGGCATCACTCCAACCCTTCGTCCAGCACCAGCACCACCTTGCCGTTCACCTCGTTGCTTTCCAGGGCGGCAAAGGCGGCTTCGGCGTTCTGGGCGGTGAAGCGACGTTCCAGGTTGACGTTCAACTTGCCTTCGGCGAACAACGGCCAGACCTTGGCTTCCAGCGATCTCATGGTCTTGGCCTTGAATTCGACCGAGCGGTTGCGCAGGGTCGAGCCGATGATGCGGATGCGCTTGCCGAGCACCTTGCCCAGATCCATTTCGGCCTGGCGACCGCCCATGAGGCCGATCAGCACCCAGCGCCCATCCTGACCCAGCAGATCCAGGTTGAGCGATGCATAGTTGGCCCCGACCGGATCGAGGATGACGTGGAAGGGCGCGAAATCACGCAGCCCCTCCAGATCGGTCTTGCGCAGCACCCCGCCCTCGGCGCCAAGACGCTCGCAGTGGGCCAGACGATCCTGCGAGCCGACACTGACCCAGCAGGGATTACCGAAGGCCTTGCACAGCTGGATGGCGGCCGAACCAACGCCGCTGGCACCGGCGTGCAGCAGCACCTTCTCGCCCGGCTGAAGCGCGGCCAGATCGAACAGATTGCTCCAGGCGGTCGCCCAGACTTCGGGCAGTGCCGCCGCCTCGATCAGCGACAGGCCTTCCGGTACGGAGGCGGCCTGGCGCCCGTCCACAACCACTTCGCTGGCCATGCCGCCCCCGGCGAGGAGCGCGCAAACGCGGTCACCGACCTGCCAGCGCGAATCCGCGGTCGTCTCGCTGACCACCCCGGCGCATTCCAGGCCCAGGGTGGCCGGCGCACCGGGCGGCGGCGGATAGTTACCGGCCAGCTGCAACAGGTCGGCGCGGTTGAGACCTGCGGCTGCGACCTTGATGCGAATTTCCCCAGGCGCCAGAGCGCGAGCGCTCAGTGACTGCCATTCCAGTTGCCCTTCGATACCTTGCAATGCGTTCACGGTGCCTCCATAGTGGCTCAGGCTTTGACGAAAAGCGCCTGCATCGACGGGTTCTGCGTGAGTCGAGCGGACCGGAAGATGCGGGGCTGTCACAGCCATCCCTTCCTATCGCCTCTATCTCTCGCGCTGACCGCCGCCAGACGACTTTCGTCAGTGCCTGTCATATGTCCCCTGGCCGCGGAACCGCCCGGGCCGGGTGGGGCCTATAGCCTATTCCTTTCCGTGCATTAGTCGAATACACATGAAGCAGCTCTTGTCCCGTACCGCCCTCGTTGTCCTGCTTGGCGTCAGCGCAACGCCCCTCTTCGCCAAGCCCAACGCGCCGGTTGGCGCCGAGAAGCTGCAACCCGACCGTGATCAGGTGATCGCCAGCCTCAACATCGTCGAACTGCTCAAGCGTCATCATTACAGCAAGCCGCCGCTCAACGATGCTCAGTCGATCAAGATCTACGACAGCTATCTGAAGATGCTTGATCCCGGCCGGCTGTATTTCAATGCGGCCGACATTCGCGAATTCGATGCGGCGCGCACGCGCTTCGATGATTACCTCAAGCAGGGCAATCTCGAACCGGGCTTCGCCATCTACCGTCGTTACGCCCAGCGCATGACCGAGCGGCTGAACTATGGTCTGGGCCTGCTCAACGCCGGCATCGGCAAGCTCGACTTCACCGCCGACGAGTCCTTCGACACCAATCGCGAAAAGGCTGCCTGGCCGGCGGATACCGCCGCGCTGGACGATCTCTGGCATCGCAAGCTCAAGGACGAAGTCCTGCGCCTGCGCCTGTCCGGCAAGACCGATCAGCAGATCCAGCAGCAGCTGACCAAGAGGTACAAGAATCAGCTGGCGCGCCTCAACCAGACCCGTAGCGAAGACGTCTTCCAGACCTACATCAACGCCTTCGCCGAGTCCTATGATCCGCATACCCAGTACCTCTCGCCGGAAAGCGCGGAAAACTTCGACATCAACATGAGTCTGTCGCTGGAAGGCATCGGTGCGGTGCTGCAAAACGACAACGACTACGTGCAGATCCTGCGTCTGGTGCCGGCTGGCCCGGCGGACAAGTCCAAGCAGATCGCTCCGGCGGACAAGATCGTCGGCGTCGCCCAGGGCGATGGTGAAATGGTCGACGTGGTCGGCTGGCGCCTGGACGAAGTGGTCAAGCTGATCCGCGGGCCCAAGGGCTCCAAGGTGCGGCTGGAGATCATCCCGGCGAGCAACGCGCCGAACGACCAGAAGACCAAGGTGGTCGCCATTACCCGCGAAGCGGTCAAGCTCGAAGAGCAGGCTGCCCAGAAGCACGTCATCGACGTGCCCCACGAGGGCAAGCACTACAAGCTCGGCGTGATCGACGTGCCGGCCTTCTACCTGGACTTCAAGGCCTATCGCGCTGGCGACCCGAACTACAAGAGCACCACGCGTGACGTGAAGAAGCTCATCGGCGAACTGCAGAAGGAAAAGGTCGACGGCATCGTCCTGGACCTGCGCAACAACGGCGGTGGCTCCCTGCAGGAAGCCACCGAGCTGACCGGCCTGTTCATCGACCAGGGCCCCACCGTGCTGGTACGCAATGGCGACGGCAAGGTCGAGGTGCTGGCCGATGACGAAGGTGGCGCCTTCTACAAGGGCCCGCTGACCGTGCTGGTCAATCGCCTGTCCGCTTCGGCCTCGGAGATCTTCGCCGGCGCCATGCAGGACTATCACCGCGCCCTGATCGTCGGCGGCCAGACCTTCGGCAAGGGCACCGTGCAGACCATCCAGCCGCTCAACCACGGCGAGCTGAAACTGACCATCGCCAAGTTCTATCGCGTTTCCGGCCAGAGCACCCAGCACCAGGGCGTCCTGCCGGACATCGACTACCCGGCAGTGGTGGACACCAAGCAGATCGGCGAGAGCGCCCTGCCCGATTCCATGCCCTGGGACACCATCGCCCCAGCGGTAACCGGCCTGAGCAACCCCTTCGCCAACTACCTGCCGGACCTGGTCAAGCGCCATGACGTGCGGATACAGAAGGATCCGGATTTCATCTTCGCCCGGGAACGGCTCAAGCTGGCCCAGGAGCTGGCGGCGGACACCACCGTCAGCCTCAACGAGCAGAAGCGTCGCGCCGAACAGACCGCGCTGGATAATCGCCAGCTGGCCATGGAAAACGAGCGACGCAAGGGCAAGGGTGAAGCCCCGCTCAAGGAGCTGAAGAAGATCGACGAAGACAATCCGGCGATCGATGACGACAAGACCAAGCCCCAGGATGACGCCTACCTGATGGAATCCGGTCACGTGCTGCTGGACTATCTGGACCTGAGCAAGACGCCGCCCAAGCGCTGACATCAAAGCGTCATATCTCTGTCGTGAAATGCCCGGGGGTCGCCAAGTGCGACCCCCGGGCATTTTCGTTTTCGGGTTCTTGCAGGCTTACCATGACGCTTAACGACCAGGCTGGAGTGTTGGATCGCATTCTCGCCAACCGCGAGTTGCATTCGCTCTTTCAACCCATAGTGTCCTTGAGCGAACGACGCATCCTGGGCTATGAAGCCCTCATCCGGGGAGCTTCCAATACGCCCCTGCACTCACCCCTGCCGCTCTATGCCACCGCCCGCCAGGCCGGTCGGCTCTCCGAGCTGGAAATCGCCGCGCGTCACCAGTCCTGCCAGAGCTTTCGCGAACTGGCGCTGGACGGTCTGCTGTTTCTCAATGTCTGCCCGGAAACCCTGCTGGAGCCGGCGCACCAGTCCGGCCAGACCCTCAAGCTGCTGCAGCGCCTCGGACTCTCCCCCGCCCAGGTGGTGATCGAACTGACCGAACAGGCGCCCATCGACGACTTCGCGCTGCTGGCCACCGCCCTGCACCACTACCGCGCCATGGGCTTCTCCATCGCCCTCGACGACCTGGGTGCCGGCTACTCCAGCCTCAGGCGCTGGTCGGAATTGCGTCCGGACTTCGTCAAGATCGATCGGCACTTCATCGAGTCCATCCATCGCGACAAGGTGAAACGCGAGTTCGTCGGCTCCATCCTGAAGATGGCCGAGGTCTCCCGGGCCAAGGTGATCGCCGAAGGCATCGAAACCCACGAAGAGCTGTCCACCCTGGCGAACATGGGCGTCGATCTGGTGCAGGGTTACCTGCTGGGTCGCCCAACCGCGACGCCACCCCGTGAAATTCAGACCCTGTTACCGGTCATGATCACCCGCAGCCCGGACCTCGCCGAGGAATCGACCACTGTAGCCAGCCTCAGGGTGGAACAGGTCGCCGTGGGTGAGGACATGCTGATCCCCGACGTGCTGGAGCGCTTTCGCCTGCAACCCAGCCTCAATACCCTGGCGGTGGTGGATAGCGATGACCGCCCGGTGGGCATCGTTCATCACCACGAACTGAGCTCGGCGCTGCTCAAACCCTTCGCCCACGAGGTGTTCGCCCGCAAACCCATCGCCCGGCTGATGAGCCAGGACTTCCTCGCCAGCGAGAGCACCCAGTCGCTGCAACAGGTCAGCCGCCTGCTCACCACCCGCGCCCGCCAGCGGATCGAAGAAGACTTCATCATCACCGAGGGTGGTCGCTATGTCGGCGTCGGCCGGGTGATGGATGTCTTGCGCTTGATCACCGAGCAGCGTATCCAGCAGGCCAAACACGCCAACCCCTTGACCCAGCTGCCGGGCAACGTGCCCATCCAGCAATGCCTGACCCGCCTGCTGGATCAGCAGCGTGAAGCCGTCGTGTGCTATGTCGACATCGACGGCTTCAAGCCCTTCAACGACCTCTATGGCTATGCCAAGGGTGACGAGGTGCTGCTTTGCCTGGCGCAGACCCTTTCCGAGCGCCTGGACCCACAGCAGGATTTCGTCGGCCATATCGGCGGCGACGACTTCCTGGTGGTGTTGGGCTCGACGGACTGGCGGCAGCGGCTCAATGGCCTGATGGCAGCCTTCCAGGAACGCTGCCGCCACTTCTATCGCAGCGAACACCTGGAGGCCGGCTGCTTCCTGGCGTACGACCGGGACGGTCGCCGGCGGGAGTATCCGCTGCTGTCGTTATCGCTTGGCGTGGTGGAGCTGGACAAGGACGCCGGCAAGCGGGTGGACGCCAGCGGGCTGGCTGGTCTGGCCTCGGAAGCCAAGCGCAATGCCAAACTGGTTCCCGGCTACAGCCTGCACCTGATGCGCGCCTGACGCCTATTCCTGGCGATGATCGGGATAGTGGAGTTCGAATACCCGGGTTACTTCCGCCGCGTGCCAGCTGACCGCATCGGTCACCGGTGGCGAGCCTTCCAGGGCGCCTAGTCGCATTGCACAGTCGAAGAAGCCTTCACGAGGGATGCGGGTGCCGCTCTGGCTCACCACCAGGGCACTGCGCAAGGGGCGCCCTTCGCGACGGTCCAGGGCGGCCAGGTATTCCAGGGCGGTCGTCAGGGTCACCATCGCCGGCTGGGGCAGGCCCAGCCGCTCGATCACCGAGCGATAGGTCAGCAGGCTACGGCTACGCCGCGCACTCTCCAGTTCGTCCAGCAAGGCCAGCCAGTGCTGGCGACTGATCCGTACGCTCAACCCGTTCAGTCCCGCAGCTGATCGAGGGCGACACCTGCCGCTGGTCGCTCATGCTTGTCGGGCAACGCCGCCAGGGCAGCCTGCTGGCTCGCGGTACGGTTGGCGCGCCAGGCACGAAAGCCGTCCAGCTCATCACTGCAGGCCTTGCCGATCCAGGCGAGGACGGCGAGGTCGTCGAGCAGCCCGAACATGGGCACCCAGTCGGGAATCAGGTCGATGGGCAACAGGAAGTAGACCAGACCGCCAGCGACGGTCAGCAGCGTCTTGCGACTGACCCCGCGATACTGACCACGCCACCAGGCCAGCAGCAGCTGATGGAACAGGCTCAGGGTATCGCGTGCCTCGCCCAGCTTGAGGCCACGCTTGCTGGTCTTGCGTGCCACCCCCAGCAACAGGGCCGGCAGTCGGCCACGGACCAGCAGCCGTTGGGCGATACCAAGATAGCGATCAAAATTCTTCGGCGGCTTCATGGACACCTCTGGCAGGAGACGACGTTGGGCAGGGGCCTGTTTGGCACAAGGCTTCGCACCTCAACTTTGATCGCGCCGCCGCCTCAGGGTTTCCCGGCGCCCAATGTAAAACGCCCTGCAAGCAGGGCGTTTGGCGGAGCGGCAGCAGCTTACTTCTTGGCCGGAGCCTTTTCGGCAGCAGCCGGAGCATCGGCAGCCGGAGCGGCCGGAGCGTCTTCGGCGTCCGCGGCGGCGGCGTCCTTGATGCCCAGCAGTTCCAGGTCGAATACCAGCACGGAGTTGGCCGGAATCGCCGGGCTCGGGCTCTGGGCGCCGTAGGCCAGCTCGGAGGGGATGTACAGCTTGACCTTCTCACCGACATGCATCAGTTGCAGCGCCTCAACCCAGCCCGGGATCACGCCGTTGACCGGCAGGTCGATCGGGGTGCCACGCTTGATGGAGCTGTCGAACACGGTGCCGTCGACCAGCTTGCCCTCGTAGTGCACGGTGACCACGTCGGTGGGCTTGGGCTGCGGGCCATCGCCCTTCTTGACCACTTCGTACTGCAGGCCGGAGGCGGTGGTGACCACGCCAGGCTTCTTGCCGTTTTCTTCGAGGAATTTCTTACCGGCCTTGGCGTTGTCCTCGCTGACCTTGGTCATCTTCTCTTCGGCACGCTTCTGCAGGGCGGCGAAGGCCTCGGTGAGCTGCTGATCGGTCAGCTTCTGATCCTTCTTGCCTACCGCGTCTTCGATACCCAGGGCGACGGCCTTGGGATCCAGGTCATCGATACCTTCCTGAGCCAGGCTCTTGCCCATGTTCAGGCCGATGCCGTAGGACGCCTTCTGGGCCGGGCTTTCCAGCTCGACCTTGGGCTTGGAGTCGCAGCCGCTCAGAACCAGACCCACCAGGGCCACTGCTGCTGCCAACCGATACTGTTTCATGTTGATTCCTTATCCGTGCGCATCGTGCGCGTTTCAAAAACCTGATCGAGCTTACAAGGAGACCTGCTCGCTTGCCATCGCCAGGCCTCTAAATGGCTGCAAAGGATAAGATTTCAAGCTTAGGTCTGCCTGAACATCGCGTGAACAAGCGGCAGGCAGCCCCTGCGACGTCTTGTCCAAGGCGCCCGAGCAGTGGCGACCGGCGCGAGTCCAGGCGTTAAACTAACGCCTTCTTCCGTGCCTGCCAGAGACCTCCATGTTCGAGCCCAACGATCTGAACCGTCCGCCCCTCGACCTCGCTCGCGAATCGCGCAAGGCCGCGGGCTACGGCCTGCTGTACTCGGTGCTGCTGGCGATCGGCATCCTGCTCTATCACCACTGGGTACCCAGCGCCTTCCCGGGCAGCCTGCTGGAGATGTCCATGGCCCTGCCCATCATTCTGTTCGCCGGCAGCGCCGTGTACTACCTCACCATGGTGCGCAAGTGCGAGCGCCTGCAGCGCGAGGAAGATGAAAAAGCCGGCAAGGTCAAAACCAAACGTCGCTAGCCACGCTGAACGTCGCCGCCCACGTCCGGTCGATTGCAGACCACGACCGGCGCTGGAGGCGCGATGCTGACCATCACCGATCTGCACAAGAGTTATCCAACCCCCCAGGGCCCATTGCCGGTGCTACGTGGCGTGGATCTCAGCCTGGCCCGGGGTGCCAGCCTGGCGCTGATGGGCGAATCCGGCAGTGGCAAGAGCACCCTGCTGCACCTGGTCGCCGGCTTGGACCGTTCTGACCGCGGTCGTATCAAGGCTAATGGCCAGGTGCTTTCCAGCCTCAACGAAAGAGCCCTGGCCGCCTGGCGCCGCGAGGGCATCGGCCTGATCTTCCAACAATTCAACCTCATCGCCAGCCTGACGGTGGCCGATAACCTCGCCTTCCAGGCAAGGCTGGCCGGTCGCCAGGATGCCCATTGGCAGGCCGAGCTGGCCGAGCGCCTGGGTCTGGCCGACCTGCTGGATCGCTACCCCGAGCAACTGTCCGGTGGACAGCAGCAACGCGTGGCCCTGGGCCGCGCCCTGGCATCGCGCCCGCCGCTGCTGCTGGCCGATGAACCCACCGGCAACCTGGACGAGGCGAGCGGCGACCAGGCCCTGGCGCTGATGCTGGAGCTGGTGGGCGAAACCGGCAGCAGCCTGCTGATGGTCACCCACAGCGCGCGCATCGCCGGTCATCTCGATCGCACCCTGCACTTGGAACGGGGTCGCCTCGGCGGCGTCACCGTGCCCCCAGCATGAGGCTGCTCTATTGGAGTCTGCACAGCCTGGTCAGCCACTGGCGGCGGCATCCCCTGCAGCTCGTCGGACTGCTGGCAGGACTCTGGCTCGCAACCACCCTATTGATCGGGGTGCTGGCACTCAACGCCCAGGCCCGACAGAGCTATGCCCAGGCTAGCGCGTTATTCGGCGCCGATCAGTCCAGCCTGGAGACCCGCGACGGTAAGCACTTTCCCCAATCGCTGTTCGTCGAGCTGCGTCGCCAGGGCTGGCCGGTATCTCCCGTGCTACAGGGTCGCCTGGCACTGGCCGGGCACGACCGCCCAGTGCCGCTGCTGGGCCTAGAACCGGTTACCCTGCCCAGCGACCAGGGCGTCGCGGCCAGCGCCCCACCCGAGGCGCTCTTCGACTTTCTCAGTCCGGCGGGTGCCACCTGGGTCGCGCCGGAAACCTTGCGTGAATGGCACCTTCAGGCCAACGAGGTGCTGCACCGGGCGGACGGTCTGGCCCTGCCGCCCCTTCAGCCCCGCCCTGGGATGGCACCTGGCACCCTGGTAGTAGATATCGGTCAGGCGCAACGCCTGCTGGAGGCTCCCGAGCAGCTCTCCCGGCTGATCCTGCCGAAAGCCTTCCAGCGCGAGTTGCCCACGCTCGACGGCGAGCCACTGCAACGGGTGGAAAACGACCAGGGCGCCGAGCTGGATCGGTTGACCGACAGCTTCCACCTCAACCTGCTGGCGCTTGGCCTGCTGGCCTTCGCCGTAGGGTTGTTCATCGTCCACGCGGCAACCGGCCTGGCCCTGGAACAACGGCGCTCGCTGCTGCGCACGCTGCGGGCCTGCGGGCTGTCGGCCGCGACCCTGGTCCTGGCACTGACCCTGGAACTTGCGCTCATCGCCCTGGTGGCGGGCGCCCTGGGCGTGGCCAGTGGCTACGCCCTGGCCGCTCTGCTGCTGCCGGACGTAGCGGCCAGCTTGCGCGGGCTCTATGGCGCCGAAGTCGCCGGCACCCTGACCCTGAGCCCGGCCTGGTGGCTGGCGGGCCTCGGCCTCAGCCTGGGCGGTGCCCTGCTGGCGGGCGCCGATGGTCTCTGGCGTGCGGCACGCCTGCCCTTGCTGGCGCTCGCCCAGGGCGAAGCCTGGCGCGCGGCCCACGGCCGCTGGCTCCGACGCCAGGCCCTGGCCGCTGTGCTGGTAGGGCTGGTGGCGCTGGGTCTTCTGCTGGGAGGCAACAGCCTGGCCAGTGGCCTCGCCTTGCTCGGCTGCCTCCTGCTGGCGGCTGCCCTGGCGTTGCCACCCCTGCTGAGCGCCTTGCTGGACCTGTCGCTCAAACGGGCCCGTCGACCACTGGCACGCTGGTTCCTGGCCGATGCCCGGCAACAGCTACCGGGGCTGTCCCAGGCCTTGATGGCGCTGCTCCTGGCCCTGGCGGCAAACGTCGGCGCCGGCAGCATGACCGAGGGCTTTCGTCGCACCTTCGACGGCTGGCTCGATCAGCGCCTGGCCGCCGAACTCTATCTGCGCCCAGCGGACGCCAAGGAGGCAGCCGCCCTGCTCGACTGGCTGCCCCGGCAGCCCAGCGTGCGCGCCGTGCTGCCGGTGTACGAGCTGGAGACCAGACTGCAGGGCCTGCCGACTACCCTGAGTGGTGTGGTGGACGCTGACCTCTATCGCGAGCACTGGCCACTGCTCGATGCCGGTGGCGACGCCTGGACGCCCTTCTTCGCGGGCGAGGGGGTGATGCTCAGCGAACAACTGGCCCGGCACCTTCAGTTAGCCAAGGGACAGCCTGTCGAACTGCTGGGCAGCCAGGAACGCTGGTCCGCCCCCGTACTCGCCACCTACGCCGACTACGGCAATCCCCGCGGACATCTGCTGCTGTCCCAGGCGCGTCTGCGGGCGCTATGGCCAGACGCCGCCCTGGTCCGCATCGTCATTCGCATGGCACCCAACCAGGTGGAGGCCTTGCGAGCAGGTCTGCAGCAGCGCTTCGGCCTGGACGCCAGTCGCTCTATCGACCAGGGCCAGCTGCGCCGTTATGCCGACCAGGTCTTCGAACGCACCTTCAGCGCCACCGCCGCCCTCAATGCCCTGACCCTGGCAGTGGCCGGTCTGGCCCTGTTCATCGCCCTGCTCGGCCAGGCACAAAGGCGCCTCGGTCAACTCGCGCCGCTCTGGGCGCTGGGCATCGAACGTCCGCGGCTGATCCTGCTCAGTCTGGGGCAGTTGCTGGGCCTTGCGCTCCTGACCCTGGCCCTCGCCATCCCCCTGGGCATCCTGCTCGCCTGGTGTCTGGTCGCCGTGGTGAACGTCCAGGCCTTTGGCTGGCGCCTGCCGCTGCAGGTCTTTCCCGGGCAGTTGCTGGCGTTGTCCGCGATCGCCCTGGTGGCCACGCTGCTGGCCGCTGCCTGGCCGCTGTTGCGCCTGCAGCGCAGTCAACCCCTGGATCTGCTGCGAGAACTCGGTAATGAACACTAGGGTCCTGCTGGTCGCACTCCTGCTGCTTACCGGCTGTGATGAAAAGCAGGCTGGCAACGGCTTCGCCGGCCTTGGCCAGGGCAGCGAGAACTTCGCAGCCGTGGTGCCCGGCAAGGTCTTCAGCTTTCCGGCCGATCATGGTGCTCATCCGGATTTCCGCATCGAATGGTGGTACGTCACGGCCAACCTCAGCGACGCCGAAGGACGTCACTATGGCGCCCAGTGGACGCTGTTTCGCAGCGCCTTGAGGCCCGGCGCCAATCAGCCTGGCTGGCGCAACGGCAATCTCTGGCTGGGCCACGCCGGTCTCACCACCGAAACGCGGCAGTTCTCTGTCCAGACCCAGGGGCGTGGCGGCATCGGCCAGGCCGGTGTCACCGCCGCACCCTTTTCTGCCTGGATCGATAACTGGAGTCTGACAGGGGACCTGGCCGGACAGGCGCAGGTCCAGGCCCAAGGTCCGGGCTTTGCCTACCGACTAGATCTCGCGGCGACCGGCCCGCTGGTGCTCCAGGGCGAAGGCGGCGTGAGTCGCAAATCCGCCAGCGGCCAGGCGTCCTACTATTACAGCCAACCCTTCTTCCAGGCGCAGGGCGAACTGGAGATCGAGGGGCGACGCATCCCGGTCAAGGGCCAGGCCTGGCTCGATCGCGAATGGAGCAGCCAGCACCTGGCCGCGGACCAGCTCGGCTGGGACTGGTTTTCCCTGCACCTGGACGACGGTCGCCAGCTGATGCTCTATCGCCTGCGCCAGGCTGATGGCCAGCATTACCTGTTCGGCAACCTGATCGCCGCCAACGGCCACAACCAGCCTCTGCAGCCAGGCGACATCCGCCTCACACCCCAGGCTACCCACTCGGTTGCCGGACGCGAGGTGCCGGTACGCTGGTCCATCGTCCTTCCCGCGCAGAACATCGACCTGCGCATCGCTGCCGTCAATCCCGACGCCTGGATGGCCCTGGGCACGCCCTACTGGGAAGGCCCGGTGGGCGTGGAGGGCAGTGCCAAGGGGATGGGCTATCTGGAGATGACGGGCTACTAGTGCAGCACATTCGCAAGGAACTGCTGGGTACGCGGCTCTTGCGGCGCGCCAAATAGCTGCGCCGGTGCGCCGCTCTCCAGGATGCGGCCACCGTCAAAAAACAACACGCGGTCCGCTACCTCGCGGGCAAAGCCCATCTCGTGGGTTACCACGACCATGGTCATGCCCTCACGGGCCAGATCTTTCATGATCGCCAGTACCTCGTTGACCGTTTCCGGATCAAGCGCCGAGGTCGGCTCGTCGAACAGCAGGAGTTGCGGCTGCAGGGCTAATGCTCGAACGATAGCCACCCGCTGCTGCTGGCCACCTGAGAGCTCGGCCGGATAGGCATCAGCCTTGTGCGCTAGCCCTACTCTCTCCAGTAATGCTCGGGCCTGACGATTGGCTTCGGCAGCGCTCAGCCGCCCCAACTTGACCGGCGCCAAGGTCAGGTTGCGTAGCACCGAGAGATGCGGGAACAAGGTGTAGTCCTGGAACACCATCCCTACTTTCTGTCGCAACGTTGCCAAGGCACGGCGGTCGCCGGCATGAACTGGTACACCGTCAAGCTCCACGGTACCGGCTGATGGCTGTTCCAAGCTGTTGAGACAGCGGATGAATGTCGACTTTCCAGAGCCGCTCGGACCTATCACCACAACCACCTCACCCGCAGCAACATCGAGGTCCACCCCGCGGACGATCGGCTGTGCGCCGAAGCTCTTGCTCAAGCCACGTACCCTCAGCAGCGTCCTCACTGGGTCAGCGCCCGCAGACTGGCATTGAGGCGCGTCTGGCTCTGCGCCTGGCGTGCGCGGCGATTCTGCTGACGTTCCTGTTCCAGGGTCAGACGCGCCCTAGCGGCTACCAAAGTGCGCGCCAGCGCCGGTGCGCCCGGGCCTCCAGGGGATTGGCGCGAGGCGACGTTGGCAGTGGGATCCAGACTCTCGCCGACTCGGGTGGCATCTAGTCCCAACGAACGTCCGATTACCGCCTGGGCGGCCTGGTCGAGCATGTCACTGTCGATGGCGTGAGCTGGTAGCCCCGCATCCAGCGCCTGACGTACCACGGCCCCTACGACATGGTGTGCTTCGCGGAACGAAAGCCCTCCTTCACGTACGATGAGGTCGGCCAACCCCGTGGCAGTGGAGAAGTCTAGGGCACTGCGCTCCAAACCACGTACCCCATCGGGTTGTGCGGTACGCAACACCAAATCCAGGAGCCGCAGACAGCGGAGGGTTTCTTCCGCCGCCTCCCAGAAGCCACGGGTGCCTTCACGATTAGCGTCGCCGCTGTGGCTAAAGTGCGTGCCCTTGACCGTCATGGTGGCGGCCATCAGCAGTCCGGCAATGTGCCCGCTCCGGCCCTTGAGGTATTCCAGCACTACCGGATTCTTCTTCTGCGGCATGATGCTGGAGGTACCGGCGACGCTGTCGGGAAATTCGATCAGGCCGAATTCATGAGTAGCCCAGACAAAGTAGTCCTGAGCTATTCGACTCCAGAACACCGCCAATAGGCTTAGATGCGATAGTCCTTCGAGGATGAAGTCGCGCGAGGCAACGGCGTCCAGGGCATTGTCCAGGTAGCCATCGAAGCCCAGCAGCTCAGCCGTACGCGCTCGGTCGATAGCGAAAGGGGTGCCGGCAAAGGCAGCCGCGCCCAGAGGACTCTGATTCATGCTGTCGAGGGTTGCGGCCAGGCGCAGGCTGTCCCGCTCCAGCGCCTGTGCCACACCGGCCAGATAGAAGCCATAGGTGATCGGCTGCGCCGGCTGCAGGTGGGTATGCCCCGGCATCACCGTATTGGCATAGCGCTCGGCTCTCTGGAGGGCGGTCGTCCGGACCTCTTGCAACGTTTCCAATACCTCGGCGAGCACATCCCGAGCCCGCAATCGGTCAAGCGTGGCAAGGATGTCGTTACGGCTGCGGCCGATGTGCAGGCGACCACCGATGTCCGCCCCAAGGCGCTCGATCAGCGCGGCCTCGTAATTGAAGTAGGCATCCTCGCGCAATGGATCTAGGTGCACCGCCGCAGGACCTGCGGTCTCCAGCTCCAGAATGCCGCGGGCCAAGGCCGCAGCCTGGGCGCGGTCAATCAGCCCTTGCTCGGCTAGCATTACCACATGGGCCTTGTTGACGTCGCCTAGGTAGGGAAAGCCCTCGGCGAAGCCGGCCAGGCGCGGGGCATAGATGAATTCGCAGACCTCGGGCGCAGTGGCCTCCCGGAGACGACGACTAACCTTGGATTCTTGCATGGGATGCCTCTCTAGGACGGGTTACGGACCAGCGGACGACCCAGACGGCGCTCAAGGTAGCGACTGAGCCAGCTGAGCAATGAGCAGATGATGAAATAGACGAGCAGCACCGTGCCGTAGACGGTGAAGGCAGGACTGGCGCCCGTCATCATGGTGGTACGCTCGATCAGGGTCTGACCGGTCTTCAGGAACTCGCCGACTCCGACCAGAGCTCCGAGGGAGGTAGCCTGGACCAGTAGGGTGAGCAGCCCGGTATAGGCCGGCAAAATGGCCTTGAGAGATTGCGGACCTATGATGTGCAAGTAGATGCGCCAACGTGGCAAACCTAGCGCCCAGGCACTCTTCCATTGATGCCGAGGCACTGCCTCCAAACCACCACGAACTATCTCGATGCCATTGGCACTGCCCCAGAGGGTCAGGCCGGTGGTCACCGCGGCGAAGGGCGACAGGTCCAGTCCGAGCAGCGGCGCGCCGAAGAAGATAAAAAAGACGTTGACGATTAGCGGGATCGAGCGAAACAGCTCCACATAACCGTGGATCAGCCAGCCCAACCAGCGCTGCGGGAGCGTGGCCAGTACACCAAACACAACCGAGACCAGGGTGGTGAAGAGCAAAACGACCAGCGCCAGCTGCAGAGTCATCAGCAGACCCTTGACCACGAAATTCCAGTTTTCCAAAAAGAAACTCATGGGCACCTCACTGCCGGAATGGCCGTTGCAAATGAGCGGATAACCGCTGCGTGGCTAGCGCCAGCACTGCCACCATGCACAGGTAGAGCACACAGATCGCGCTGAACATCTCCAGCGCGCGAAAATCCGTGGCGATGCGATCCACCGCAACAAAGGTCAACTCGGCCAACCCGATGGCCTGCAGATAGGATGAGTTCTTCAATAGTGAGATGGCCGTATTAAGCACCGCTGGCAACGCGGTGCGCACGGCGATGGGCAGGGCGATCAGACAGAAGTACTGCCAGGGCTTGAGATTGAGGGCCAGACTCGCCTCACGCATTCCCCGCTCCACAGTGGCCAGGCCGCCACGCAAGTTCTCGACCTGATAGGCACCGGCCCAAAGCGACAGACAGAGCACCCCGGACCAGAACAGCGATAGGCCCAGGCCTACCGCGGGTAGTCCGTAGAAGATGAAGAACAGCTGCACCAGGATCGGCGTATTGCGAATTAATTCGACATAGAGGGCGGACAACTGCGCCATGAGCGGAACCCGAAACAACCTCACTGCGCCGCCCACGACACCTATTGCCAACGACAGCACGATGGCTAGCAGGGAGACCTTCAACGTCATCGCCAGGCCGTCGAGCAGCGCTGGCCACTGGGCCACCAGGTAATCCAGGTCGAAGTCCATCACCGTACTCCTAGTGGCTTTCTTCGGGACGCGGCTCTTCAAATACACTCAGGTAGTAGCTGCGAATATTCTCCGGGACCAGCCGCTCCACCCACGGCCGGAACAGGTGTTCCTCGTGCATCCGCGTCACTGCCGCGCTGAGGTAGTCACGCCACTGCGTCTCGTTCTTGCGCACGCCAATGGCGGCATCGGATATCTGGAAGGGCTCACCCACCAAACGGACGCTGTCGTCATGGGCGGTCACCACCACCAGGGTCGCAGCATCATGGGTGTAGGCGTCGGCCCGGCCCTGGCGAAAGGTCTGCAGCGCGTCAGCGGCGCTGTTCATGCGCAGCGTCTTTACCTCCGGCTCATAGTCTTCGAACCACTTGGCCTGCACCGAGCCCTTGAGGGTGGCAAGGGTCTTGCCCCGTAGCGCGGCAATGGTGTCGATACCGCTGTCCTTGCGCACCAACACATCGCTTGCACCCCAGCGGTAGGGGATGGTGAAGTCAATGACCCGCTGCCGCTCCGGGGTTACCCCGAGGGTGGCGATAAGCATGTCTACCTTGCGCCCGAGCAACTGGGGCACCCGGTTTTCGGCGGTGACACAGGTAAAGCTCACCTTGTCCCGCGAACCCAGCGCCCAATCGGCGATCTGCCGGGACATCTCTACTTCTACGCCGGCGAAATCACCGTTGCTGTCCTGGTAGCCATAGGGTGGCTGATCGCAACGTACCCCGGCGCGCAACATGCCGGCTTCGGTGACGCTGGGTGGTACGGGAGGCAGAGGTGCGGCCTGGACGAAACCAATAAGGCCGAGCGCCAGGATGGCCCCGAAAAACGCGCGATACGACATGTTGCCTCCTAGAAGAACAGTGACTACCACCGGCAGTAGCCGGAAGCAGAACTTTGAGGGCAGATCGGAAGATGCAGCAGGCGGTCGTTTATGGCTGGCGTTCGTCGCGCCTTGGCTCTCTTGTAAGACTTATGGCGTCATGCTGGCAAATGCCAATACGCTAGGCAGGCATACGGATCTGATATGGGGTTAGCGGATGAACATGAAACAGGTGGAAGCCTTTCGCGCGACGATGCTGTCTGGCTCCATGACCGCGGCCGCCGAGGCCCTGCATACCTCGCAGCCAAATATCAGCCGGTTGGTCGCTCAACTGGAACGCAGCTGCAATTTCCGGCTTTTTGAGCGTATTGCCGGACGCCTGCTGCCTACCGAAGAAGGTACGGCTCTATTCCGCGACGTGGAACGCGCCTTCGTTGGGTTGGCTAGCTTGCAGGCTTCGGCACGTGCCATCGCCCACGGAGGCACCGGACGCCTGCGCATCGCCGCGGTGCCCTCTCTGTCACTCACCCTGCTGCCGCGGGTTGTGCAGCGGTTTCGTGATCGGTATCCGCAGGTCGCCATCACTATCCACACGAGTGACTCTCCCACGGTCGCGCACTGGGCAGCCTCTCAATTCTGCGACCTGGGGTTGGCGTCCTATGTAGGAGACCAGTTGCCAGGGGTAACGGCGGAAGTGCTCAGCGACGTGCCTGGCGTCTGCGTGTTCCCAGCCGGCCACCGCCTAGGTCAGCTGGAGCACGTAACGCCGGCGGATTTAGCTGACGAGGAATTCATCTCGCTGGTATCAGGTGATAGCACCCGTACCCGTATTGATCGTCACTTCCAGGAACCGGCCGAACGGCGTCGACTAAGCCTTGAGACGCCCTATGCGGCAACCATTTGTGCGATGGTCGGTCTTGGACTGGGCGTCAGCATCGTTAGTCCGCTAGTTGCACAGGATTATCTCCACGCCGGCTTGGAATGGCGCCCCTTCCAGCCGGCGATTCGCTTCACCAGCTACCTGCTGCTGGCCGACCACCGACCAGCGGGCACCCTGACCCTGGCCTTCGCCGCGGAAATGCGTGCCACTCTCCATGAGGCCGTACGTCATTGGCAATGACCGGAACTCCCGTCCCCGCTCCCGCCTCGAATCCTTATCTTCCCTGCCGTGCGCGGGGCTTGTTAGCGTGATAACCGAGGTGTCTCGATGAATGTCAAAGAGCTGAATCAGCAGATCAAGGCCGGTGCGGTCAAGGAAGTCAATCTGGTGTCCATGGAGGGTGGCTCCTACGTCATCCATGCGCTGGTGGAAGGTACCTCGATGCCTGTGGCGGATGACAAGGGTGCCACCCTGCACGTGGCCTCGGTGGAAGAAGCCCGCCGTATTCTCGATGACGTCAAGGACGTGCGGCTGTTCATCGCCCAGCCAGCGGTCTACGAAGAAATGGTCGGCCAGGACGTCACCCAGACGGACTCCCGTGAGGAAATTCCGCTGCGCTCGAAAGTGGAAAATCGCTGAGACGCCAGACACCTCCGTCGCCGGCGTCCGACGGCGACGTCCCTCCTCCATGACCTGAACGCCTCCTGCCGACATCGCCTTTAGGCAATCTGCTGCCACAACGTGCTCGTCCGAAGCGGATTGTTATATTATAACAATTCCATGCTCGCCGGAGGATTACCCTGTGTCCGTAGCCATTTCCCCTGCCCGCTCCAACGAGGAGATCGCCAGCCTCGCCGGGGCCAAGGCGGCCCTGCACACCTGGGCCGCAACCGTCGCCACCCGTGATGTGGAAGCCATTCTTGCCCTCTATGCGCCGGACGCCATCCTGGTCCCCACGCTATCCAACGAGGTGCGGGACTGCGAGGACAGCCGGCGCGAGTACTTCCGCAACTTCCTCGCCAACGAAGGACTGGTCTGCGACGTGCAGATCTTCAAGAAAAGGGTCAGCAGCAAGCTCAGCACCGTGGTCGTCGGCGGTCTCTACGTCTTTCACTACCGTGAAGGCGAGCAGGTGATCAGTGTGCCTGCGCGCTTCCTTTTCACCTTCGAGCAGATCGAAGGCCGCTGGCTGATCACCGGCCATCACTCTTCCCGGGAGGCCTGACCTAGAGCGGTTGCATTTTGTAAAACTGCAACCCTTGCCGAACGTACCCGAGTTCTAAATCCTGTCTGGGTGACCCGGGCCCCTCTGACGGCGTGTGCCGCCATGTCGAGTCATAGTCTTGAAACTTGACTAAGGAGGGGCTCATGAACGCCCTGCATGAATTTTTCTTCGCCGACTTCCTCGGCACCGCCACCTGGATGTGGCTCACCTTCTTCGCCGTAGTCATCGCCCTTCTGGCCTTCGACCTGGGTGTCCTCCACAAGGAGAACAAGCCCATCGAGGTCAAGGAGAGCCTGCTGCTGTCCGCCGGCTACATCACCGCGGGCCTGCTGTTCGCCCTCTTCGTCTGGCAGCTCAAGGGCGCCGACGCCAGCCTCGACTACGTCACCGGTTTCCTGATCGAGAAGTCGCTGTCCATGGACAACGTCTTCCTGATGGCAGTGATCTTCGGCTTCTTCGCCATCCCGCGTAAGTACCAGCACCGGGTGCTGTTCTGGGGCATCCTCGGGGTGATCGTACTACGCGCCATCATGATCGGCCTGGGCGCCGCCCTGCTCCACCAGTTCGACTGGATCCTCTATGTCTTCGGCGCCTTCCTGGTGATCACCGGGGTCAAGATGCTGCTCGCCAAGGTGGACGAAGAACCCAAGCTCGACGACAACGTCTTCATCAAGTTCCTGCGCAAGAAGTTGCGGGTGACCGATGAGCTGCACGGCGAGCACTTCTTCGTGCGCCAGCCCGACGCCAGCGGCAAGACGGTGCTCTGGGTAACGCCGATGTTCCTCGCGCTGATCGTGATCGAGTGCGCCGACCTGGTGTTCGCGGTGGACAGCGTGCCGGCGATCTTCGCCATCACCCAGGATCCCTTCATCGTCTACACCTCCAACGTCTTCGCCATCCTCGGCCTGCGCGCCCTGTACTTCGCCCTGGCGGCCATGATCCACCGCTTCGCCTACCTGAAGTACGCCCTGGCGCTGGTGCTGGTATTCATCGGCTGCAAGATCTTCCTGGTGGGCATCATCGGCAAGATCCCGCCGGCGATCTCCCTGAGCGTGACCCTGGGCCTGCTGGCTGGTGGCGTACTCGTCTCGCTGTACAAGACGCGCGGCGAGGCGAAGCCTGCGTCGACCGGTCACGAAACCCGTGACTCCTTGAACAAGCCTTCGTGAACGGGAGACGACCATGAGCTTCAAAGCCACGCTCGGCCTCGCCGGCATTCTCCTGCTGCTGGGCCTAGGCGGCTGTGACAGCGCCGAGAAGGCGGCGGACAGCTTCGCCACCAAGGTGGAAGAAGCCGCTCGTGAACAGGTGCGGGAAACCCTGGGCGGGACCCTCGACGAGCTCGACAAGAAGGTCGACGAGGCCCAGAACCAGGGTCGCGCCTGGCTGGATCAGCACCGGCCCAAGCAGGAAAAGGAAGAGGCAACCCCGCCCCGGGCTACCCGATCGGTGGAGGGCGTCGAAGCCTGAGTCCTTGGTCGCAGAGGAGCGTAGGTTGGGTTGAGACGGCTCCATCGTCGAAGCCCAACAGTCCTAGAATCAAGCCAAGCCTGTTGGGCTTCGCTGTGCTCAACCCAACCTACGGTGACTCATCCGGCGGCGATGCTCGTAGGTTGGGCTGAGACGGCCCCATCGTCGAAGCCCAACAAGACCCGCACCGAAGCTAGGCCCTGTTGGGCTTCGCTAACGCTCAACCCAACCTACGGTCCTTTGGCGGCGATGCTCGTAGGTAGGGTTGAGACGGCTCCATCGTCGAAGCCCAACAGGACCCGCACCGAAGCTAGGCCCTGTTGGGCTTCGCTAACGCTCAACCCAACCTACGGCAGTCCTTGGGAGCAGCCTGACGCTCAGTACACCGCCACGATCTCCTGCCGGTGCACCTTTCCTTCCACCGTCACCGCCACCTCATCCCCCTCCTCGCGACCCAGCAGCGCCTGACCCAGGGGCGCGCGCGGCGAGATCACCAGCACGTCCTGGCCATCGAGCCTGACCTTGAGTCCCGCCGCGTCCGGGCCGAGGAACAGCCAGCGGCTGGACGTCGCGGTGGCCAGCTCGACCAGGGCGCCGACTCGGATACCATCGCTCATGGGTACAAGCGTCAGCGTTCGGTAGGCGGCCAGGGCCAGCTCGATCTCGTGCAGACGCCGGCGCTGGCCGTCGGCCAGATAGGCCGCCTCCAGGCCGCGGGTGTCGTACTTGTTCTCGGCCTTGCTTTCGCTATGGGTGGCCGCTTCGTGGCTAGCTGTCAGCTGCTGGCTGATGACATCACGGTCGCCTTCCAGGGCCTGAAGAATGAGGGGAAGCAGTCGCGCTTTGTCCATGAACCGGTCGCCGGGCAAAGGGTGCGAGCCTAAGGCCAAAACCCGCCCGCTGCCAGTCCTCGGAGAACGTCCGTCCGGCCATTAGAACCCATACGCGGGCCACCGGTCAGTACAAGGCAGAATGTAACAGGGCATAACAGATGCACACTCGTACCGGACTTACCTTGCTGGCTCGCGGCGGCTACGCCGCTCGTGGCCTCGTCTATCTCATCATCGGCGTGCTCGCCCTGCTGGCGGCGCGCGGTTCCGGCCAGCCGGCGGACAGCCATGACAGCCTGGAAGCCCTGCTCGCCCAGCCCTTCGGCCATTTCCTGGTCGGGCTGGTGGTGGTCGGCCTGGTCGCCTTTGCGGCCTGGCGCATCCTCCAGGCACTGCGCGACGTCGATGGCCATGGCAACAAGCCCAAGGGCCTGGTGATTCGCGCCGGCCTGCTGGTAGGCGGTATCACCTATGGCGCCCTCGCCTTCTTCGCCCTGGGCCTGCTGATCAGCGGTCTGCGCCAGGGTGGCGGCTCGGGTGGCGACACCAATGACTTTCTACAGATGCTGCTCAGCTGGCCCTATTCCAACCTGCTGGTGTACGTCGCTGCGCTGATCCCCCTGGGTGTAGGGCTCGCGCACTTCGTGAAGGGCTGGAAAGCCAGCTTCGAGCGCTACCTTGAAGCCAGTCCCGAACAACTGCGGCTGATCCGCCCCATCGGCCGCTTCGGCCTGATCGCCCGCGGGGTGGCCTTCGTCGAGATCGCGGTTCTGCTGGTGGTCAGCGGTTCGCGCTACCAGGCGCTGCACCCGCCAGGTATGAAGGATGCGCTGAACGGCCTGCAGAACCTGCCCTTCGGTGCGCTGATCCTGTTGGTGGTCGGCCTCGGCCTGATTGCCTTCGCCCTCTACAGCTTTGCCGAAGCCTGGTGGCGGCGTATCGAGATGGATCTGCCGGATGTGGGTGGTTCGCTACGCCAGGTATTGCCGCGCTAGCTCAGGCCCCCAGCGGGGCCAGCCGCTCGCGCATGGCGCGCCAGTGGCTGCCCTCCCAGAACAGCTTGTCGCACGCTGGGCAGTGGACAAAGGCCTGGTGACGGGCGCGAACCCGTACAGGGATGCGCTCGCTGACTTGCTCGAGAGCGACAGGCTGCAACTCCGCATTGCAGGTCAGGCAGCGGGTAAAGGGCGCGGCCCAGTGGCGCAAGGCCAGTCGCTCGAACAGCTCACCCAGTTGGGCTTCAGGCCGCAGTGCATGGATATAGCAGCCCTGCACCACCTGGCGCCGCTTGAGCAATTCGCGATCCCGGGTGAGCAGAAAACGTGCCTCACGGTTGGCCAGCTCGGCCAGCGCCGGGTCGGCGTAGGCATTGTCGTATAGGGTATCGAAACCGGCCATGCGCAGCCGCCGCGCCAGGGCACCCAGGTGGGCGTCAGCGACAAAGCGCGGAGGCGCAATTGGTAGATCGCCAGGCCGCTTTTCATCCCTCGCGATCGCCATGGCGGGATGGACGACCACCTGATCGCCCTCTCGCAGACGCTGTTTCAGGCTGCCGGCCTGGCCATTGATCAGCAACAGTCCCACTTCGGTATGGGGTATGCCGAGTGCTTCGATCTGATGCTTGGCGCTTGCCACCGAGGCGCACTCGACCCAGACCGTCCGACCACGATGGGCCGGGGCCAGGAAGCGTTCGAGGGCGCCATGGAAGCGAAAACAGGCCTGGGTCATGGCCTCGACTATGCCAGCCCCAGGCCCTTGCACGCGTCCCTTCCGATGGATGACCCGCTAGGCTTCCACCTGACTCCACTGCTTGTTCAAGCGCTTGTCCGACACCGGCATCCGGGTCCCCAGTTGCTGGGCCCAGAGTGACACCCGGTACTCTTCCAGCATCCAGCGATAGAGCTCCAGATTGGCGTCGCGTTTGCCCTCCTGGCCATGCTTGGCAGCGCGGGCGCGGTACTGCTCCCAGAGTCCGGCCAGCTCGCCGCTCCAGACGCGATCACGCTGTACCTGGCCGCCGAGCTTGTCGAAGCGCTGCTCGATGGCCTTGAGGTAGCGCGGGTATTCCTTGAGCCATTCCAGTGGCGTGTCCCGGACGAAGCCGGGATAGACCAGGCTGGCCAATTGCGCCTTGATGTCGTTCAGGGCCACCGCCTGGGCCAGGTCGATGCGCCCTTTGAATTTCTTCTGCAGGCCATGCCAGAGCTTGAGGATCTCCAGGGTCAGGCGCGCGATGCGTTCGGCCTGTTCGGTCAAGCCCGCCTTGCGTCTCTCGGCAAGGGAGGCCAGCCCGGCACCATCCCGTGGCAGCTGGGCCTCGTCGGCGAGGATAGCGGCATCCAGGCTGGCCAGCAGGATGTCTTCCACCAGGGCTTCCGGACGCCCCAGTTCACGATGCAGCAGGCCCAGCTCGGTGAGGCCGGGCAACTTGCCGCGCAGGAACTTGGCCTGCTCGGTCAGTTGCTGCAGCAGCAGTCGCTGCAGCGCCCGCCGGTGCTGGTAGCTGGCCTCGGCCTGGGTGGCAAAGCGGCCTTCGCGTACGGTGCCCTGCTCGTCCACCAGTGCCGGATAGACCGTCATCGACAGCCCTGCCACCTGCTGCTGGGTCTTGGCCGCCACCTCGGCGAAGGCCTTGGCCTCCACCGGGCGCTGCTCCTGACGCTTCTGTGTCGGTAGCGCCAGTGCCGCCTGGCTTTCCTGGGCGAAGCGCGCCGTCACCTCGGCCAGATCGCGACCTTCGCCCAGGGGCTTGCCCTGGGCATCGACGACTTCGAGATTCATGCGCAAATGAGGGTCCAGGCCGGCTTCGGCTTCCGGCCAGGCTTCGTCGGGAATGCGCGCGCCGGTCATGCGCTGCAGCTCACGCCCCAGGGCTTCGTGGAGCGACCCCTCGCCGAAGGGGATCTTGTCCAGGGCGGCGCGGACGAAATCCGGCACCGGCACGAAGTTCTTGCGCAACGCCTTGGGCAGGTTGCGCACCAGCGCCACGCAGCGGTCGTACAACAGGCCGGGCACCAGCCAGTCGAGGCGCTGGGGCGGTAGCTGCGGCAGCAGCGGCGCGGGCACCCGCAGGGTGACGCCGTCGCGCGGATGGGTCGGATCGAATTCGTAGGACAGCGGCAGGATCAGTTCGCCCAGGCGCAGAGTGTCCGGGTACTGGGTCGCGGTGACCTCACTGGCTTCGCGGGCAAGGACGTCCTCTTCGCGCATCAGCAGCAGGTCGGGCTGCTTGGCGCTCTCGCGGCGGTACCAGCTGTCGAAGGTGGCGGTCTGGTAGACGTCCGCCGGCAGCCGCGCGGCATAGTAGTCGAACAGCGTCTCCTCGTCGGCGAGAATGTCGCGGCGCCGTGCCTTGGCTTCCAGTTCGTCCAGCCGCTCCAGCAGTGCCCGGTTGGCGGCCAGGCACTTGGCGCGGCTATTGATCTCGCCACGCACCAGGCCCTCACGGATGAACAGCTCGCGGGCAGCAGGCGGATCGATGGGGCCGAAGTGCACCGGACGGCGACCCACCACGATCAGGCCATAGAGGGTGACCTGCTCAAAGGCCACTACCTGACCGCGCTTCTTCTCCCAATGGGGTTCCAGGTGGGTCTTCTTGACCAGATGGCCGGCCACCGGCTCGATCCAGTCCGGTTCGATCTTGGCCACCATGCGGGCGAACAGCTTGGTGGTTTCCACCAGTTCGGCGGCCATGATCCAGGTGGGCTTCTTGCGACCGATGACGCTGCTGGGATGGATCCAGAAGCGCCGCTGCCGGGCACCGAGGTAGTCACCGTCCTCGCTCTTATGGCCGATCTGGCTGAGCAGACCGGCCAGAATGGCCTTGTGCAGCGCCGCATAACCGCGGGCGCGCACCGCTGCCTCGCTGGCCTCCGCCTGTTGCTGGGCCTTGGCGTTGACGCGCTTGTCGGTGGTGAGCACCGGCTTGTCGACAGTCTCCGCGGACGCCGGCGATGGATTCTCCGTCTTGCGCGCCTTGAGTCCCAGCTCGCGGCACAGCAGAGTCAGCTGGCGATGGGCATCGCGCCATTCGCGCAGCCGCAGATAATTGAGGAAGTGCTTGCGGCACCAGCTGCGCAGGGCATTGGAACCCAGCGCCTGGCGCTGCTCTTCGAACCCGTGCCAGAGATTGACCAGGGCGGCGAAGTCCGAATCCGGGTCCTTCCATTGGGCGTGGGCCTGATCGGCCTGGGTCTGGCGATCCGCCGGACGCTCGCGCGGGTCCTGCACCGACAGGGCGCTGGTAACGATCAGCACCTCGGCGAGACTGCCCTGCTCCGTCGCCTCCAGCAGCATGCGGCCCAGGCGTGGATCGACGGGCAGGCGCGCCAGTTGCCGGCCCAGGGGCAGCAGTCGACCCTCGGCATCCACTGCCGAGAGCTCCTGCAACAGGGTGAAGCCGTCCTTGATCGCCTTGCCATCCGGCGGCTCGATGAAGGGAAAGTCCTCGATGCGACCCAGACGCAGGTGCAGCATCTGCAGGATCACCGCTGCCAGGTTGGTGCGCAGGATCTCCGGATCGGTAAAGGTCGGGCGACCGAGGAAGTCCTCCTCGCTGTAGAGGCGAATGCAGATGCCGGGCTCGACCCGGCCGCAGCGGCCCTTGCGCTGGTTGGCGCTGGCCTGGGAGATGGCTTCGATCGGCAGCCGCTGGACCTTGGCGCGGTAGCTGTAGCGGCTGATGCGCGCCGTGCCGCTGTCGATCACGTAGCGGATGCCCGGCACGGTCAGCGAGGTCTCGGCGACGTTGGTGGCCAACACGATCTTGCGCCCGGGGCGCGGCTGAAAGATCTTCTGCTGTTCGGCCGGGGTCAGGCGCGCATAGAGCGGCAAGACCTCGGTGAATCGAAGCTGAGCCTTGCGCAGGACCTCCGCGCAATCACGGATCTCCCGTTCACCCGGCAGGAACACCAGAACATCGCCCGGGCGCTGGCCGAC
This sequence comes from Pseudomonas oryzihabitans, assembly GCF_001518815.1. Taxonomy (NCBI): domain Bacteria; kingdom Pseudomonadati; phylum Pseudomonadota; class Gammaproteobacteria; order Pseudomonadales; family Pseudomonadaceae; genus Pseudomonas; species Pseudomonas oryzihabitans. Next base: position 1,907,293 of record NZ_CP013987.1, on the reverse strand, counting down.
GCTGTGCTCGTGGGCTTCGATCTCGTCCAGTGCCTGAAGGATGCCCTGATCCACCGAGAGATCGTCCACCAGCCGCTCGCCGTCTTCGTCCACCTCGGCGCTGAGGGGGCGGTACCAGGTATCCACCGGATAGGTACGTCCGGACACCTCGACGATGGGCGCGCCGTCAAAATGCTGGGAGAAGCGCTCCAGGTCGATGGTGGCCGAGGTGATGATCAGCTTGAGATCGGGCCGGCGCGGCAGCAGGGTCTTGAGAAACCCCAGCAGGAAATCGATGTTGAGACTGCGCTCGTGGGCCTCGTCGACGATGATCGTGTCGTAACGTTCGAGAAAGCGGTCGTGCTGGGTCTCGGCCAGCAGGATACCGTCGGTCATCAGCTTGATCAGGCTGGCATCGGTGCTCTGGTCCTCGAAGCGCACCTGATAGCCCACCAGTTCGCCCAGGGGTGAGCCAATTTCCTCGGCCACCCGGGCGGCCACGCTGCGCGCCGCCAGCCGGCGGGGCTGGGTGTGGCCGATCAGGCCGCGCACGCCCCTGCCCAGCTCCAGACAGATCTTCGGCAGCTGGGTGGTCTTGCCCGAGCCGGTCTCACCGGCGATCACCACCACCTGATGGCCTTCGATGGCGCGCTTGATCTCCTCGCGCTTGGCGGCGATGGGCAAGGCGTCGTCGTAGCGGATACTCGGCACGCTGGCACGCCGTGCCTCGACCTTGGCGCAGGAGGCCTGGAAACGCTCCAGCCACTGGGCCTCGCGGGTCGGATCGGGCTGTTTCTGCAGGGCCTGGAGCTGGCGCCTCAGGCGATGGCGATCGGCGTTGAAGGCCTGATCCAGATTGGCGGCAAGACGGGCAACGGAGGGGGTATCGGTCATGAAACTCTTTCAACGGCGGTCGCTTGGACCGGTAAGTGTAAAAGAGTTGGGGGGTAAGGCGGGGCTTTACAAGAACGGCGGGCGGAAAACAGCGGGGCTGCACGCCCTTGCGCGACGTCTGGTCGCGCAAGGGCGGTACCGGATCAGCGCTTGGCCTGGACGCTGGCCATGTTCAGCTTGGCCGGCGGGGTACGCAGGGCCATGTCGAGGGACTGCAGGGCCTTCCAGGCATCCTGCTGCAGATCCGCCGGATCGGCGTGATCGAACTTGATCTTCTCCCCCGCAGCCGGCAACGGCGGACGGGTGCCATAGATCAGCGCATAGAACACCGAGGCGGTCAGGTAGGTACCCGTGAAGGACGGATGGCTGCCATCGGGCAGGAACAGCCCGGGTTGCGGCTGATCGGCCAAGGCCTTCTGCCAGGCCTGGCCCACGGGTGCCAGCAGCGCGCCGGTCTCCTTGGCCAGGGGGGTGTAGACGCTGTCCAGCTGGGCCTGCATGGTCGAATTGTTCTGCCGCGCCCAGGTCAGGTAGAGGATCGGCTGGGCGCCGTCCTTGCGCGCCAGGTCGGCGATCAGGCGCACGTACTGACGGGTGAGGTCGGGATTCTTCACCGGCATCATGCTGTGGTCCTGGATCACCACGTAATCGTAGTTGGCCCTGGCCAGCTCGTCCTGCACGTCGTGGCGCTTCCAGTGTTGTTCGAGGCTCGCACCACTGAAGGTCACATGCTTGACGTCCAAGGGGCGCGACTGACCGGCCTCGACGGACATTTGACGGACCATCGCCGGCAGATCGTTGACGAAAGTGTAGCTATTGCCCACGAACAGGACGCGGATGGGCTCGCCGGCCTGAGCCTGGCCCAGCACGGTCGAGCCCAGCAGCAGAAGGCCCAGCAAGGCCTGGCGTACGCGAATTCGCATGGTGTGTCCCCGAGGAGAGAGGTCTGAGGTGATGGCGGCAAAATGCCGCCTGCGGTTTATACCCGAACCTCTTGCGAAAACCATGCTTGACGAGGTGCCGCGCCGCTACCAGTCGACGAGAGGTAGCGGCTTGGGGGCATAGCGAACCGCTGTTACGTCTTCTTGAGTTCGGCGTCACGCAGTTCGCGGCGCAGGATCTTGCCGACGTTGGTGGTCGGCAGACTGTCGCGGAATTCCACCAGCTTGGGTCGCTTGTAGCCGGTGAGATGATCGTGCATGTGCCTGAGCACCTGCTCGGTGGTCAGGGAGGCACCCGGTCTGGGCACCACGAACACCTTGATCTTCTCTCCCGCTACCTCGTCGGGAATGCCGATGGCCGCGCATTGCAGCACGCCAGGCAGCTGGGAAAGAACCTCTTCCAGCTCGTTGGGATAGACGTTGAAACCAGAGACCAGAATCATGTCCTTCTTGCGATCGACGATGCGCAGATAGCCATCCGGCTCGATCACGGCAATGTCGCCGGTGCGCAGCCAACCCTCCGCGTCGAGCACCTCGGCGGTGGCCTCGGGCCGCAGCCAGTAGCCCTTCATCACCTGGGGACCCTTGACGCACAGTTCGCCGGGGGTGTCGAAACCCTGGGCCACGCCATCGGCATCCACCACCTTGCAGTCGGTGCCCGGCACCGGCATGCCGATGGTACCCAGCCGACGACGCTCCAGCGGATTGAAGCTCACCACCGGACTGGTTTCGGTCATGCCGTAGCCTTCGCAGATGCCGCAGCCGGTGACCTCTTCCCAGCGCAGGGCCACGGATTGCTGTAGCGCCATGCCACCGGAAAAGGTCACCTTGAGCTGGGAGAAATCCAGCTGGCGGAAATCCTCGCTGTTGCACAGGGCGGCGAACAGGGTGTTGAGGCCGACGAAGCCGTTGAAGCGCCACTGCTTGAGTTCCTTGACCAGCGCCGGCAAATCGCGCGGATTGGTGATCAGGACGTTATGGTTGCCCTGGATCAGCATGGCCATGCAGTGAATGGTGAAGGCATAGATGTGGTAGAGCGGCAGCGGCGCGATCATGACCTGAGCGCCGCCGCCCAGGTACTTGGTCATCAGCACCTGGCACTGCAGCATGTTGGCCACCAGGTTGCGATGGGTCAGCATGGCGCCTTTGGCGATGCCGGTGGTGCCGCCGGTGTACTGCAGCACGGCGATGTCTTCCGCCGCCGGGTCGGCGTCGACGAAATCGACGTGCTCGCCCTTGGTCATGGCATCGACGAAGCGGATGGAATGGGGAATGCGGTAGGCCGGCACCATCTTCTTGACGTGGCGCACCACGGCATTGACCAGCAGTCGCTTGAAGGTCGGCAGCAGGTCGCCGACCTCGGTGACGATGACGTGGCGGATGTCGGTCTGCGGCAGCACCTGCTCGGCCAGGTGCGCCATGTTGGCCAGGCAGACCAGCGCCCGGGCGCCGGAATCCTTGAACTGATGCTGCATCTCGCGGGCGGTGTAGAGCGGGTTGGTATTGACCACCACCAGGCCGGCGCGCATGGCGCCAAAGACCACCACCGGATACTGCAGCACATTGGGCATCTGTACCGCGATGCGATCGCCCGGTTGCAGATCGGTGTGCTTCTGCAGGTAGGCAGCGAACTGACCGGACAGCTCATAGAGTTCACGGTAGCTCAGCGTCCGCCCCAGGTTGCTGAACGCCGGGCGTTCGGCGTAGGTCTGGCAGGCCTCGCGAAACACCGCCAGGACGTTGCGATAACGGTCCAGGTCTATGTCTGTCTGGATGCCCTCAGGATACTTGTCACTCCAGAAATTCGGCATCATGCAGCCCGCTCCTGCTCTTGGTTATTGTCATGGGAGAGTGCCGTGATCAGCAGTGAACCGGCCCTGCGAGCCTAGCAGCTTTGCCCTAGCCGCAACAGCATCAATATCCGCCCTTTACGTCACTTAATGACCATATAGTCATTTTCGGTCACGCTTCATGGCAGCTTTTCTGGGCGACGATTCGCCTCGGGCCCTGGGCCTGGGTAGAATGCCCGGCTTCGCGGCGTCCGCCGCCCTTTCACAGCTGCCGGAGCGCGTCATGAGTCTGACTGAAAACATCCCTTATGAGGCCCTCGAAATCGGCCAGAAGGCTACCGTGACCCGCACCATCGAGCAGCGCGATGTGCTGCTGTTCGCTGCCCTTTCCGGCGACTGCAATCCGCTGCACCTGGACGCCGATTTCGCGGCCAAGACGCTGTTTCGCGAACCCATCGCCCACGGCATGCTCAGCGGCGCCCTGATCAGCGCCGCAGTGGCCTGCAACCTGCCAGGCCCGGGCACCCTCTATGTCGACCAGACCATGACCTTCGAGAAGCCGGTCAAGCTGGGCGATACCCTGACGGTGGAGATCGAGGTGCTGGAGAAGCTGCCGAAATTTCGCGTGAACCTGGCCACCCGTGTCTTCAATCAGCACGGTGAAAAGGTCGTCGATGGCGTTGCCAAGGTGGTCGCTCCGCGCAAGCCGGTGCAGGTACAGCAGGTGGAACTGCCTCCCGTCACCGTCGGCTGACGGCCCCTCCCCGCCTCAGCTCAGATCAGCGAGGCCGCGCTGCAACGGGGCCTGCAGACTGAAATCGCTGAAGGCCACCTCCATGCCGCCCCGCTCCGGGGTGCCGCACACCGGGCCGACGCGGTATTCCGCTGCCACCGGCAAGCTGGCCAGCCGCAGCAGCGGCCAGCGCTGACCATCGAGGGATGCCTGCACGCGCAGCGTGCCCTGGGTCAGGGTCACTCTCAGCCAGAGTTCTTCGTGATCACCGAGCGGCGCGCCCAGGGCCAGGTCGGAGCGGCCCTGGGTCAGTACGCTGAGCAGTTGCGGGGTGTCGTCGAAATAGCCGATGCCGGCGCGCAGCCAGTGGTGCCCATCGATTCGCACCATGATGCCGGCATGATCGCCCTGATTCTTGCAGCGCGCCGCTACCCGCAGTTGGGCAGTGAAGCCACTGTGGACCCGGGCACCGAAGAAGTGGCCGCTGTCACGCTCGGCGCCGTCATGGGTCAGGCGCCAGAAGTCGCTGTGGCGGTCGGTGATGACCCTCAGCCGAGCGGGCTCGGCCAGCCAGGTTTCGGGTTCGTTGATCCAGTGGCAGATGTCGAACATGGGGCTCTCCTCGCGTGCTGGCGCTTGGAGTCCGGACTGCCCCGCAAGTTCGTCTAGACCCCGCCTTTGAGGATGGCGGCGGCGATCTGGTTGAGACCGATTTCCTGCTCCACGGCGCCCAGCTTCATGGCTTCCTTGGGCATGCCGTAGACCACGCAGCTGTCCTCGTCCTGGCCGAGGGTGCGGCCACCGGCCTCGCGCAATTCCTTGAGGCCGCGCGCGCCGTCGTCGCCCATGCCGGTCATGATGATGCCCAGGGCGTTGCTGCCGGCGGCCCGGGCCACCGAGCGAAACAGCACGTCCACCGAAGGCCGGTGGCGACTGACCGGCGGCCCGTCGATGACGTCCACCTGATACTGCGCGCCACTGCGCTTGAGCAGCATGTGCCGCCCACCCGGCGCGATGAGCACCCGGCCGGGCAGGACCCGGTCGCCGTGCCGGGCTTCGCGCACCTCCAGTTCGCAGAGGCGATCCAGCCGCTCGGCGAAAGCCGCGGTGAAACGCTCCGGCATGTGCTGCACCACCACGATGCCCGGGCAGACCCGCGGCAGCGTCGTCAGTACCGCTTCCAGCGCCTGGGTGCCGCCGGTGGAGGTACCCAGGGCGACGATGCGCTCGGTGGTACGGGCCATGGCCGGACTGCCGCCCGCCGGCAGGATGGCGTCGGCACTGAGCTTGGGCGTCGGTGTAACGGGCACGCCGCGCGGCACCAGGCGCTTGAGATTGGCCCGGGCCGCGGCCTTCACCGCACTGGTGAGGTCGTCCGAAGCATCCTTGAGGAATTGCTTGAGATTGGCCTGGGGCTTGGTGACGATGCTGACCGCCCCGGCGGCCATGGCCTGCAGGGTGGTAGCTGCGCCCTTTTCGGTCAGGGTCGAGCAGATCACCACCGGGGTCGGCCGCTCGGCCATGATCTTCTTGAGAAAAGTGATGCCGTCCATGCGCGGCATCTCTACGTCCAGCACGATGACGTCGGGCCACTGCTTGCGCATCTTGTCCTGGGCGAACACCGGGTCGGCGGCGACGCCCATGACCTCGATGGCGGGATCCTCCGCGAGACTCTGGGCGAGCACCTGCCGCACCACGGCCGAGTCGTCGACGATGAGGACCTTGATCTTGTTCATGGCGTAAATCTCGTAAGCGGCGGAACGTAGGTTAGCTCCACCTGTTGCATGAGCACCCGGCCGTCGACGAGGTCCAGGGAAAGTTTGCGATGGCCGGCGCCGCGGACGTGAGTCCGCACCGTGCGCACACCCGCCTCGGCGAGCTGCGCCAGCGCGGCATCGACATTGATGTCGCCGATGTTGCGGACCCTTCCGCGCAGGATCTGGGGAAACATGTTGCCACCGCCGTAGAGGTGCACCTGATAGCCGGGCAGATCGCCACCGTGGCGTGCGACCGCATCCAACATCAACTGCAGGGATTCGTCCACATAGTGGCCATCGATGGCGGTGGCGGCGCCCGGGGTCGGACGCTGGCGCTTGGGCAGCAGCGCATGGGTCATACCGCCGAGGCGGCGCTGTGGATGCCAGAACACGAAAGCCACGCAGGAACCGAGGATGGTCCGGACGCGGAGTTCTCCCCGGCCAAAATACCAGTCACCAGGGCGCAGGAAGACTTCCGGCACGGCAGCCATGATCAGAGCGGACGTTGATAGATGGACGGGCTGACCATCCTCAGCGCGTCGGTCACTCCGTTCAGGCTTTCGGAATGACTCACGAAGAAGTAACCACCGGGCCGCAGATGGCGAACCAGCCGCGATACCACCTGGCGCTTGGTCGGCAGATCGAAGTAGATCATCACGTTGCGCAGGAAGATGATGTCGAAGGTACCCATATCTGGCAGCGCGTTATTGAGGTTGATCTGCCGGAAGGAAATGCGCGCCGTCAGCCGGGGATCCACCAGAAAGGTGCCCTCGTTTTCGCCCACCCCCTTGAAGCAATAGCGCCGCAGTAGCGCCGGCGGGATGTCCTCGGCCTCCGCCAGGGGATACTGAGCGCTGCGCGCCTTGGCCAGTACCCGGGTGCTGAGGTCGGAGGCAACGATCTCCCAGGGTCGTTCGCCCAGGCCCTCGGCAAGGGTCATGGCCAGGGTATAGGGCTCCTCACCCGAGGAGCAGGCACCGCTCCACAGGCGCAGCGACTGGCGCCGATCCCAGTTCGGCAGCACCTGCTCACGGAGAAAGTCGAAGTGCTTGGGTTCGCGAAAGAAATAGGTCTCGTTGGTGGTCAGCAGATCGACCGCCATCTGGCACTCCGTCTGATCGCGCTGGATCAGCTGGAAGTAGGCGTCGTAGCTGGGCGTGCCACGCTGGCGCACACGCTTGGCGAGGCGGCCGCTCACCAGCGGGCGCTTGGCATCGGACATGCTGATGCCGGCGACCCGGAAGATGAAGCTGCGAAACTGCCGGAACTCGCTGTCGGTCAGCGCGGGAAGCTCCATGCACCCGTCCTCAGGCAGCCGTCATGGCGGCGAGCTGAGCGAGGTCGTCTTCGCCCAGCACCCGATCCATGTCGAGCAGGATGACGAAACCCGCACCCTGCTTGGCCATGCCGAGGATGAAGTCGGTGCGGATCGAGGCACCAAAGCGCGGCGCCGCCTCGATGGCGTCGGCGGCGATCTCCAGTACCTCACAGACCGCGTCCACCACGATGCCGAAGACCTGGGGGCCGCCGTCGACCTGGATTTCCAGTACCACGATGCAGCTGCGGCGAGAGGTTTCGCTCACCTGGTTGCGAAAGCGCACGCCAAGGTCCATCACCGGCACGGCCGCGCCACGCAGGTTGATGACGCCGCGGATGGCGGGCGGCAGCATGGGCACCGTGGTGACGGCACCGTACTCGATGATTTCCCGCACGCAGGCAGTGTTGACGCCGTAGAGATCACCGGCGAGCTGAAAGGTCAGAAACTGGCGGGATAGCATCAGGCTTGTTCCTCGAAACGGGCGAAACCGGCCGGCACACCACCACGCGGGGCGCGACGGGGAGTGTCGATCAGCGCAGAGGTGCGCTCGGCCAGACTCGGAGCCGGGCGATTGTTGGTGGGGCGCACGATCTGTTGCGATGCCGATGTACTGCCGAGGGTGAAGTACTCCATCAATTGCTGGAGCTGCTCGGCCTGGCCGCTCATCTCTTCCGCGGTGGCGGCCAGCTCTTCGGACGCCGAGGCGTTCTGCTGGGTGATCTGGCTCAGTTGCAGCATGGCGCCGTTGATCTGCTCGACACCGGCACTCTGCTCTTCCGAGGCAGCGGTGATCTCCTGCACCAGGTCGGAGGTCCTATTGATGGATGGCACCATCTCGCCCAGCAGCGACCCGGCGCGCTCGGCCAGGGCCACGCTGCTCTTGGCCACGGTGCCGATTTCCTGGGCCGCGACCTGGCTACGTTCGGCCAGCTTGCGCACCTCGGCGGCCACCACGGCGAAGCCCTTGCCGTGTTCACCGGCGCGAGCGGCTTCGATGGCGGCATTGAGCGCCAGCAGGTTGGTCTGGTAGGCGATGTCGTCGACGATGCCGATCTTGTCGGCGATGGTCTTCATGGCTACCAACGTCTCGCGTACGGCCTGACCACCCTCGTCCGCCTCCCGCGCGGCCTTGCCGGCCATGCCGTCGGTGATCTTGGCGTTCTCGGTGTTCTGGGCAATGGAGGCCGACATCTCTTCGATGCTGGCGCTGGTTTCCTCGACGGAAGCCGCCTGCTCGGTGCTGGCCTGGCTCATGCTCTGGGCGGTGGCCGAGACCTCTTCGGAGGCACTGGCCAGGCCATCGGCCGAACTGCGCACATCGCTGATGATCTGCGCCAGGGTGGTGGTCATGGCCCGTACGGACGCCAGCATGCTGGTGGTGTCACCTTCACGGGTCGCCACCTCGACACTCAGGTCGCCCCGGGCAACGCGCTGCACCACCTCGGCGGCGTAGGCCGGCTCGCCGCCCAGCTGACGGATCAGGCTGCGAGTGATCAGGTAGCCGAGCAGGACGGCGATCAGGGTCGCCACGGCGCCGATCACCAGCATCAGGTTACGGGCGTCCATATAGGCAGCGGTGGCCGCTTCCCCGGCTTCCTGCATGCGCTGCGCCTGGAGGTCGTTCAAGGCACCCAGGGCCGCGACCAGTTCGTTGTTGTTGGGGGCAAAAACGTTCAGCAGGTAGTCCCGAGCCTGACCGCGGTCACTGTCCAGCAGGCGAAAGAACTCGCCGTATTTGTCCTGCAAACGCTGACGCGCATCCACGGCGGCGGCCAGCTTTTGCTTGCCCTCATCGCTGGTGATCTTCTTTTTCAGGTCAGCGAGGATCTCGCTGTTGTCCGCGCGGACCTTGGCGATGTCTTCCTTGGTCTTGGCCACGGCCGCTTCGTCAGTCAGCAGCAGCAGGTTGCGCAGCAGGCGACCGCTGTCCAGGGTATTGCGCACCAGGGTGTTGGCTTGCACTGTCATGGGGAAACGGAACTGCGACATGTTGTCGGCCGAGTTCTTCATCGTTCCCATGTTCAGCAGGGATACGCCTATGACCAGCAGCAGCAACAGGATGGCGGTACCGAAACCTATCGCCAGCTTGGTCGATACACGAAGTTTGTTCAGCATGGTGCGAGCGCCTCCGGCGCGATGTACTGCTTTTTGGTGAAGCGCCTTACCTTCGGTAGGCGCTTTTTTCTAGTACGGCGGGGTTTCAGTCCTGAAGAGGCCGGTCCAGCACCTCGACAGGACAACATCAGCAGCACTCTTCGCGTCTTTACTCCGAGAAACGCACATAACCGTCCGGCCCATTCGTCCCCGTCGATTGAGCAGTGAGTTCAAGGGATTGCGGCGGGCGATTCAGCGTCGACCTTGCCTGGCCCAGCGCGCGCTCCAGATCGTGCACCGCCCGCCCTTCTCCGGTGCTGAAGAAGCCCATGAGCTGCTGGAGCTGTTCGGCCTGGCCACTCATCTCCTCCGCCGTGGCAGCGAGCTCTTCGGAGGCGGAGGCGTTTTGCTGGGTGATCTGGCTAAGTTGCTGCATGACATTGTTGATTTGCGAAACGCCACTGCTCTGTTCTTCGGACGCCGCGGCAATTTCCTGCACCAGATCCGAGGTTTTACCGATGGACGGTACGATTTCGTCGAGCAATGACCCGGCGCGCTCGGCCAGGGCCACGCTGCTCTTGGCCACGGTGCCGATTTCCTGGGCCGCGACCTGGCTGCGCTCGGCCAGCTTGCGTACTTCGGCGGCCACCACGGCGAAGCCCTTGCCGTGTTCACCGGCACGGGCAGCCTCGATGGCGGCGTTGAGGGCCAGCAGGTTGGTCTGGTAGGCGATGTCGTCGACGATGCCGATCTTCTCGGCAATGGTCTTCATGGCCACCAGGGTCTCACCGACGGCCTGACCGCCCTCATCGGCTTCTCGGGCCGCCTTGCCGGCCATGCCGTCGGTGACCTTGGCGTTCTCGGTGTTCTGGGCGATGGAGGCCGACATCTGCTCGACGCTGGCGCTGGTCTCCTCCACCGAGGCCGCCTGCTCGGTCGTGGCCTGGCTCAGGTTATGGGCCGTGGCGGAAAGCTCTTCGGAGGCACTGGCCAGGGAATCCGCCGACATACGGACCTCACCGATGATCTGGTTCAGCTTGCCGACGGTGGCGTTGACCGAATCCTTGAGCTCCAGCAGCTGGCCATGATAGTCACCGCGCACGGTGCGACTCAGATCCCCCTGGGCCAGCCCCGCCATCACGCTCATGGCCTCGTTGACCGGCGCCACGATGGCGTCCAGGGTGCCGTTGATGCCGGCGACGATGCGGCGGAAATCGCCCTGATGGACGCTGGCATCGGCGCGGGTATCCAGGCGACCGGCCATGGCGGCCTGGCTCAGGTGCTGGGCGTCGTCGATCAAGCGCTGGATGTTGGCGCGTACCTGTTCGATGTTGTCGTTGATGAACGCTTTCTTGCCAGGGAAGGCCTCCAGCGGCGCCGACAGGTCGCCCTCACCAAAGGCCTTGATGCAGGCCATGGCCTTTTTCTTGACCGCGATGTGCCCGGCGACCATGGCATTGATCCCCATGGCGATCTCGCGATAGGAACCCTGGAAACGCTCGGCATCGATGCAGACGTCGATATCGCCGGCATCGTGCTCGTGGGACATGTGCTGCATCTCGGCCATCAGGGCCTGGATGTTGTCGCGCAGCTGCTCGATGTTGTCGTTGATAAAGGCTTTCTTGCCGGGGAAGCGCTCCAGTGGCGCTTTGAGGTCGCCTTCGCCAAAGGCCTTGACGCAGGCCATGGCCTTTTTCTTGACCGCGATGTGTCCCGCCACCATGGCATTGATCCCCACGGCGATCTCGCGGTAGGAACCTTGGAAACGCTCGGCGTCGATGCAGACGTCGATGTCGCCGGCATCGTGCTCATGGGACATGTGCTGCATCTCGGCCATCAGGGCCTGGATGTTGCCGCGCAGCTGCTCGATGTCGTCGTTGATAAAGGCTTTCTTGCCAGGGAAGCGTTCCAGCGGTGCGTCGAGATCGCCCTCCCCGAAGGCTTTGACGCAGGCCATGGCCTTTTTCTTGACCGTGATGTGTCCGGCGACCATGACGTTGATGCCAGTAGCCAACTCACGATAGAGGCCCTGGAAGCGCTCGGCGTCGATCCGGACGTCGATATCACCTGCATCATGCTCGCGCGACATCTGCTGGACGTCGTCGATCAGGGTAAGGACGGCGCTACGCAGAAGCTCGATGTTATCGTTCAGGACCGCTTTCTGGCCGGGGAAGGTGGCCAGCGGTTGGCTGAAATCGCCGTGGCCGAAGGCCTGCAGACAGCCCAGGATCCGCTCCTGATCGGCAAGCCCCTGGGCCAGCAGGGTATTGACCTCCGCCGCGATCTCGCCGTAGCAGCCGGGCAAGGTCGTGGTCACCAGGCGCTGCTCCGTGCGCCCTTCGGCCTGGGCGGCAGCGACCCGGGCACTATCCGCATGCAGCTCACGCAAAGAGGCGGTCACCCAGAGCAGGTGCGCCAGCAGACTGTCATCTTTCCCTTGCGGCGCAGCGGTGGTCGCAGGCAGCTCGCCACGGGCGAGCCGCGCGGTGAGCGCGGTGACCACCTCGGGCTCGGCGCCCAGGGCACTGCGCAAGCTTCGCACGATCACCCGGGCACTCAGCCCGATCAGCGCGAGTAGTAGAACACCAACGAAACCCACTCCCCATTGCGCTGAAGCAGCAGCGCCAAAGACATTCAATTCGTAGCCTGCGATGCCCATCAACAGCAGGACGCCAACGGCTACGCCGGCGAACATAGTGCGAATCTGTGTGAAACAACGGGACAGTTCGGACATGGTCGTCTCCTTGGATATTTATTTTTGAAACCGCTATTGCTCTTATCCTTTGGCTTGCGCCAGATCAGCAAGCTGGTCGACGCTCAGGACCTGAGCGACATCCAGCACCACTACGAAGCCGTCATCGGCCTTGACCATTCCCGAGATGAAATGCGGCGGCAGGCGACTGCCAAACGCCGGGGCCGGCCGGATATCGGCCGGCTCGATCTCCAGAACCTCGCTGACCGCATCCACCACGACGCCCAGGACATGGGTATCCTCGTCCGCGATCACTTCAAGGATGACGATGCAGGTACGCGGCCCGACCCGAGTCGGTGCGCCACCGAACCGCGCCTCCAGATCGACGACGGGCACCACGGCACCCCGCAGGTTGATGACGCCGCGGATGCACGCCGGCATCAGGGGCACCTGGGTCAGCTGGCCGAACTCGATGATCTCGCGCACGGCGAGGGTATCCACCGCGTAGGTCTCGCAACCCACCATGAAGGTCAGGTGCTGATGGCCCAGAGAGTCCTGGACGATGTCGGGAAGCGTCGGGGTAGTCATAGGTTGTTACTCCGAGAAGCGGACATAGCCGTCCGGCAGGCTACTGTCTGCCTGCGGAGCCCGGCGGGCAGTGACCGGAGGGACGGCACGTTTGGCCGGTCGTACCTGTTCGATGGCACGTTCCAGGTCCTGGACCACGCGACGGTCGCCGGTGTTGAAGAATCCCATCAGCCGTTGCAGCTGCTCGGCCTGACCGCTCATTTCCTCGGCGGTCGCCGCCAACTCCTCGGAGGCCGAGGCGTTCTGCTGGGTGATCTGATTGAGTTGCAGCATGGCGCCGTTGATCTGGGTGACACCACTGCTCTGCTCTTCGCTGGCCGCGGCGATTTCCTGTACCAGATCGGAGGTCTTGCTGATGGACGGCACCATTTCGTCGAGCAGTGATCCGGCGCGCTCGGCCAGGGCCACGCTGCTCTTGGCCACGGTGCCGATCTCCTGGGCCGCGATCTGGCTGCGTTCGGCCAGCTTGCGTACCTCGGCGGCCACCACGGCGAAGCCCTTGCCGTGTTCACCGGCGCGGGCAGCCTCGATGGCGGCGTTGAGCGCCAGCAGGTTGGTCTGGTAGGCGATGTCGTCGACGATGCCGATCTTCTCGGCGATGGTCTTCATGGCGATCAGGGTCTCGCCCACCGCGTCACCGCCTTCGCTCGCCTCACGCGCAGCCTTGCCAGCCATGCCGTCGGTGACCTTGGCGTTCTCGGTGTTCTGGGCGATGGAGGCCGACATCTGCTCGACGCTGGCACTGGTCTCCTCCACCGAGGCGGCCTGTTCGGTACTGGCCTGGCTCATGCTCTGGGCGGTAGCGGAGATCTCTTCCGAGGCGCTGGCCAGGGCATCGGCCGACAGACGCACGTCGCCGATGATCTGGTTCAGCTTGCCGACGGTCCCATTGATCGACTCCTTGAGCTCCAGCAGCTGGCCTTGATAGTCACCGCGTACGGTGCGGCTCAGGTCACCCTGGGCCAGCCCGGCCATCACGTCCATGGCTTCGTTGACCGGGGCGACGATGGCGTCGAGGGTGCCGTTGATGCCAGCGACGATGCGGCGGAAATCGCCCTGGTGGGCACTGGCGTCGGCGCGGGTGTCCAGGCGCCCGGCCATGGCGGCCTGGCTCAGCTGGTTGGCGTCCTCGACCAGGCGCTGGATGTTGCTGCGCACCTGTTCGAGGTTGTCGTTGATCACCGCCTTCTGGCCGGGGAAGCGCTCCAGTGCCACCGACAAATCGCCTTCGCCAAAGCTCTTGACGCAAGCCATGGCCTTGGCGGAATCGCTCAGATGGCCAGCGACCATTCCATTGACGCCTTCGGCCATGCTGCGATAGGCACCTTGGAATTGCTCTGCCGGGATGCGCACCGCGGTTTCACCGCGGTCATGGGCCGAGGACATGCTGCTCATTTCCGTGATCAGGCCACGCAGGGTGGTGACCATGTTCTGCATGGCCGCCATCAGGCTGGTCTTGTCCTCGGCGCGCAGCTTGATGTCGTCAGGCAAATCACCGGCGGCCACGCGGCCGGCCAGGGTGGCGACCGCGGCGGGCTCACCGCCCAGCTGACGCAACAGGTTGCGGGTGATGAAGAAGCCCAGCAGGGCGACGGCAAGCAGCGTGGCCAGGGCGATGGACAGCGCCAGCCAGGTTGCCTCGACCTTGGTCTTCTGAGCGACCTGCACGCCCTGCTGCGCCAGGGTCTGGTTGTAGGTGACGTGCTCGTCGAGGGCCTTGTTGATGGCGGCCAGCACCTCGGTGCGGCTGCGCATCAGGGTCTGGGCATCCTCGTTACGATTCTGCCGCGACAGGGCGATGACCTGGTCGCCCAGGCTGAACAGGGCAGTGAAGGCGGCCCGGTCGGCCGCCAACAGAGCGCGATCACGGTCGTCCGAGACCAGCGCCTGGTACTTGTCGAGGTTCTGGCCGATGCGCTCCTTGGCCACGGCCAGGTCCTGCTCCACGGTGGTCATGGCTTCGCTGCTGGTCGACAGCACGTGACGATAGATGCCCACCACGTAGTCGGAGCGGCTGTCGTTGACCTCACCGAGGGCCTTCAGACTGGGCACGGTGTTGTCGTTGCCATAGTTGGCCGCCTGGAACACCTTGTCGATTTCGTATTGCCCGGTGCCGGCCAGCACCATGATGCCCAATAGCGCGGACAGCACCAGCAGCAGCATTTTCTTGATGACAGTCATATCGATGGTCTCAAAAAGGCCACCTAAAAGGTGGCGATTGACTAAGGGATCAGGCTTCGAAAGGAACGTAGCCTTCGGGCGCGGGGCCCGAGGTACCTGTGCGTACCACCTTGCCCGGCGCTCGCGTCACCTTGAGCCGCGAAGCCTCCAGTGCCCGATCCAGGTCCTGCACCACCCGGCCTTCACCGGTATTGAAGAACCCCATCAGCCGTTGCAGCTGCTCGGCCTGACCGCTCATCTCTTCGGCGGTGCCTGCCAGCTCTTCGGACGCCGAGGCGTTCTGCTGAGTGATCTGACTCAGTTGCAGCATGGCGCCGTTGATCTGGCTCACCCCACTGCTCTGCTCTTCGCTGGCCGCGGCGATTTCCTGCACCAGATCGGAGGTCTTGCTGATGGAAGGCACCATCTGGTCCAGCAGGGTGCCGGCACGCTCGGCCAGGGCCACGCTGCTCTTGGCCACGGTGCCGATTTCCTGGGCTGCGACCTGGCTGCGCTCGGCCAGCTTGCGTACCTCGGCGGCCACCACGGCGAAGCCCTTGCCGTGTTCA
This sequence comes from Pseudomonas oryzihabitans, assembly GCF_001518815.1. Classification (NCBI taxonomy): domain Bacteria; kingdom Pseudomonadati; phylum Pseudomonadota; class Gammaproteobacteria; order Pseudomonadales; family Pseudomonadaceae; genus Pseudomonas; species Pseudomonas oryzihabitans. The sequence continues at coordinate 1,891,778 of NZ_CP013987.1, read as the reverse complement.
CCGGCGCGGGCAGCCTCGATGGCGGCGTTGAGCGCCAGCAGGTTGGTCTGGTAGGCGATGTCGTCGACGATGCCGATCTTCTCGGCAATGGTCTTCATGGCCACCAGGGTCTCACCGACGGCCTGACCGCCCTCATCGGCTTCTCGGGCCGCCTTGCCGGCCATGCCATCGGTGACCTTGGCATTCTCGGTGTTCTGGGCGATGGAGGCCGACATCTGCTCGACGCTGGCACTGGTCTCCTCCACCGAGGCGGCCTGTTCGGTGCTGGCCTGACTCATGCTCTGGGCGGTGGCGGAGATCTCTTCCGAGGCACTGGCCAGGGAGTCAGCCGACAGACGCACATCGCCGATGATCTGGTTCAGCTTGCCAACGGTGCCGTTGATCGACTCCTTGAGCTCCAGCAACTGGCCTTGGTAATTACCGCGCACGGTACGGCTCAGGTCGCCCTGGGCCAGGCCTGCCATCACGCCCATGGCTTCGTTGACCGGGGCGACGATGGCATCCAGGGTGCCGTTGATGCCGGCGACGATACGGCGGAAATCCCCCTGGTGGGCGTTGGCATCGGCGCGGGTATCCAGGCGACCGGCCATGGCGGCCTGGCTCAGCTGGTTGGCGTCCTCGACCAGGCGCTGGATGTTGCTGCGCACCTGTTCGAGGTTGTCGTTGATCACCGCCTTCTTGCCAGGGAAGCGCTCCAGCGTCGCTGCCAGATCGCCCTCGCCAAAGCTCTTGACGCAGGCCATGGCCTTGGCGGAATCGTTCAGATGGCCAGCGACCATGGCGTTGACGCCTTCGGCCATGCTGCGGAAGGTGCCCTGGAACCGCTCCACCGGAATGCGCGCATCGGTTTCGCCGCGATCATGGGCCTGAGACAGCTGCACCATCTCCGCTACCAGCAGCTGGATGTTGTCGCGCACCTGCTCGAGGTTGTCGTTGATCACCGCCTTCTTGCCAGGGAAGCGTTCCAGCGTCGCCGCCAGATCGCCTTCCCCAAAGCTCTTGACGCAGGCCATGGCCTTGGCGGAATCACTCAGATGGCCGGCGACCATGGCGTTGACGCCTTCGGCGACATTGCGGAAGGTGCCCTGGAAGCGCTCCAGGGGGATACGGGCTTCGGTCTCGCCGCGATCGTGCTCGCTGGCCATGGTGGTCATCTCCTGCACCAGACCGCGCAGGGTCACCACCATGCGCTGCATGGCGGCCATCAGGCTGGAGTCGTCGCCTGCGCGCAGGCGCAGATCATCGGGCAGATCGCCCGCGGCGGTCCGGTTGGCGACCTTGGCCACCTCGGCCGGCTCGCCACCCAGCTGACGCAGCAGGTTGCGGGTGATGAAGAAGCCCAGCAGGCCGATCATCAGCAGGGTCGCCAAGGAAATGCCAACCGACAGCACCGTGGCCTGGCCCAGGGTATCCCGGGCCAGGGCGGATTGTTCACCGCCCAGTTTCTGGTTGTAGAGGCGATGGGCATCGAGAGCGTCACCCACATGGGTGATCGTCTCCTGGTTCTCGCCGAGCAGCCGCTTGACCTCGTCATCCTGGCTGGCGCGGGACAGCGGGATGACCTTGGCCGCCAGTTGGTTCAGGGCGGCGATCGCCTGCTTGTCGTCTTCCCACAGGCGCCGATCGGTGTCGTCGGAAATCTGATCCTGATAGGCCTTGAGCGCCTCGTCGGTCAGGCGCTGGGATTCAGCGAGTTCCTTTTCCGCCATTCGTGTGGCGACCTCACCATCGGCGGCGAGGTGACGATAGATGTTGGTGATGGTGTCGGCGGAGTGGGCGTCGATGGCATCGATGCCAAGAATGGCCGGCACGGTGTCGTCGTTGCCGAAGTTGGCCTGTGCATAGACCCGATGCAATTGATAATAGGCCAGCCCGGCGAGCAGGATGATCCCCAGCAGCGCGGAAAGGATCAGCAGGGACATGCGTTTGGTAACGGTCATGAAGTCGAATTCTCTAGTCGATCAGGCCAGGACGGGCGGAGGGATGGAGACGGAGGCGGAGGACGCCTCGCCGATCAGGCCAGGTACGTTGAGGATCAGCGCCACCTCGCCGGTACCCAGGATGGTGAAGCCGCCCAGACTGCGGTTGTGGCCGAACAGCGGACCCAGGGGCTTGATCACGGTCTGGAACTCGCCCATCAGCTGGTCGACCACCAGGCCGGCGCGCTGGCCGGCATAGCGCACCACCACCACGTTCTGCCGCCGCGGCGGCGCTTCCTCGATGGCGAACAGCTGGCGCAGACGCAGCACCGGCAGGACCTCGCCGCGCAGGTCGAGATAGTCGTTGCCGCTGGCCTGGACGCTGCCCGCCTCGGTCAACTCGATGCACTCCTCCACCGCTTCCAGGGGCACCACGTAGGTGGCCTTGCCGACACCGATGAGGAAGCCGTCGATGATCGCCAGGGTCAGCGGCAGGCGGATGGTCACGGTAGTACCGCGGCCCTCTTCGCTGGTGAGGTCGACGCTGCCGCGCAGGGCGGTGATGTTCTTTTTCACCACGTCCATGCCAACGCCGCGACCGGACAGGTTGCTGATCTGCTCGGCGGTGGAGAAACCCGGCTCGAAGATCAGGTTGAAGACGTCCTTGTCGGCCAGCACCTGGCCTTCGGCGATCAGGCCGCGCTCGGTGGCCTTGCGCAGGATGCGCTCGCGCGACAGACCGCCACCGTCGTCGGTGACTTCGATGACGATGCTGCTCGACTCGTGATAGGCGTTGAGGCCCACGGTACCCTGGGCCGGCTTGCCGCGCGCCAGGCGCAGCTCGGCGGATTCGATGCCATGGTCCATGGCATTGCGGATCAGGTGGGTCAGCGGATCGCCGATCTTTTCCACCACGGTCTTGTCCAGCTCGGTCTCACCACCACTGATCTTCAGGGCGATGTCCTTGCCGATTTCCTTGGAAACGTCACGCACCACGCGCTGGAAGCGGTTGAAGGTGGTGCCGATCTGCACCATGCGCAGGGTCAGGGCGGTGTCGCGCACCTCTTCCACCAGGCGCGACAGCACCCCGGTGGATTCCACCAGCGCGGCCAGACCGCTCTGCTGGGCGATGAGCTGGGTACCGGCGCCGGCGATGATGAGCTCGCCGATCAGATCGATCAGCTGGTCGAGCTTGGTGGCGTCGATGCGGATCAGCTGGCCTTCGCCGGCCGGCGCCCGCTGCTCCTTGATCTTGCGCTGCTTGTTCAGCGCGGCATCCACCACGGGCGGATTGACCAGTTGGGCTTCCACCAGGGCTTCGCCGATGGGCTGACGCGGCGTCGCCGGATCCGCCTGGCGGCGCAGGACCTCATCAAGCTCGGTGGCGGTCAGAGTGCCGCAGCGCACCAGGATCTCACCCAGGCGCAGATCTTCCTCGGCCAGGTCCTCGATCAGCTGGCAATAGTCGCTGCTGCGGCTATGGGGCGGCAGGATGCGGATCTGGCTGTCTTCGCGAACGAACTCGAAGGCCGCCTCGATGGTTTCCTTGTCGGCCTCGCTGTCGAAGGCGACTTCGAAGCCCAGGTAGCAGGTCTCCGGATCCATCTCGGCCGCCGGCGGAATGGCATCGGTCAGGGTCACGATGTTGACGATACGGCCGAAGCTGTTGAGGTAACGCACGAAGGCCAGCGGATCCATGCCGTTACGCAGCATGTCCGGGCCGAAACGCAGCGACAGGTGCCAGTGGCCGGCGGCCACGCCGTCCACCGGCGCCGTCAGGGTCCGAGGAGCGGCGGTGGGCTGGGTCACCTTGGCGCTCGGCTGCAGGTAGTGCTCCAGGCGTTGCACCAGCGCCGCGCCCGCGGCCTGGAAATCCGCCTCGGGTTCGCTGCCGGAAGATACCCGGGCGATCAGGCCGTTGAGGTGGTCGCAGACCTCCAGAAACAGTGCCGACAGGGTTTCGTCGAAAGCCAGCTCATTGCTGCGAATGCGGTCGAGCACGCTTTCCGCGACATGGGTGAAGGCGACCACATGGTCCAGGCCGAACAGCCCCGCCGAACCCTTGATGGTGTGGGCGGCGCGAAAGATGGCGTTGATCAGCTCGACGTCGTCCGGCGCCTGCTCGATCTGCAGCAGCGCGGCTTCCATCTGCTGCAGCAGCTCCTCGCTCTCGGCGATGAAAGTCTTGAGGATCTCGTCCAGATTCATGCGGCTACTCCTTCGGCAGCAGCCGTGAAGAAGTCGGTGAGGCCAGCCAGCTCCAGCAACTCGGTTACGGCCGGGCTGGGATCGACCAGTTCGAGGCTACCGCCCAGGCGCTGGGCCTCCCGGTGGGCCAGCAGCAGCAGTTGCAGACCGGCCGAATCGAATTCGTCGACCTCGGCCAGTTCCAGCGCCACGGTGACCCCGGCAGTCAGGGGCTCCATCAGCAGCGGCTTGCTGTCAGCCGCGGTATAGATGGTCAGCGGCCCGACAAGGGGCAACCGGGTACGAACGACATCGCTCATGGGGCAGCCTCCAGGGCTATCAGGGCATGATCAGCTTGGAAACCGCCGCCAGCATCTGCGCCGGTTGGAATGGCTTGACCATCCAGGCCTTGGCACCGGCGGCCTGGCCAGCGGCCTTCTTGGCGGCGTCGGATTCGGTGGTGAGCATGATCACCGGGGTGAACTTGTAGGCCGGCAGCTTCTTGGCCGCGGTGACGAAGGTGATGCCGTCCATGTTGGGCATGTTCACGTCGCTGATGATCAGATGCACCTTGCGGCCATCCAGCTTGGTCAGGGCGTCCCGGCCATCACAGCCTTCGATGACGTCGTAGCCCGCGCTTTTCAGCGTCATGGACACCACCTGGCGAATAGAGATGGAGTCATCGACGATCAGAATGGTCTTGTTGCTCATTGCAGCTTCCTTAGAAGAACGTGATATCGGATTCGGCGGCGGCGGCCGGTCGCTTGCCTTGGTGCACGGCGACCTGCTCGGCCATGGTGTAGGTACGGGCCAGCTCGGCGAGCCAGCCTTGGGTATCGAGGGACGGCAGCGGCTGACCACTGGCAGCCAGGGCGCGGCGCTCGATGACCAGGCGCTCGAGGCGAGCCTGGTCATCACGGATATGGCCGAGCATCTGGCTGACGCGATCTTGGAACTGCAGGGCGACCAGCACTTCGGCGATGGCCCCGCCTACGGCGGTGGCGTTCTCGGCCAGGGTATCGCTGCGCTCGACCACGTCGCGGGTGGTGCCACCAAAGGCGCCGATGACCTGCTCGATGGTTTCACCGGACTGGTTCAGGGTGCCGGTGTCGCGCTCGGCGTGGAGTTGCGACAGTTCCAGGGTACGGGCAATGGCGCCATTCACCGTTTCCACGGTTTCGCCGATCTTCTGCCCGGTATCGCCGGACAGGGTGGAGAGCTTGCGGACTTCGTCGGCGACCACCGCGAAGCCGCGCCCGGCTTCACCGGCACGCGCGGCCTCGATGGCGGCATTGAGCGCCAGCAGGTTGGTCTGGCGCGCCACGTCGCCGACGTCCTTGGCCATGCTCTTGAGTTGCTCGGTGAGCCCGGCGAGGCCATTGACCTCGGTCAGCAGCGCGCCCTTGCTCGACAGCGCCTCGCGCAGCGACTGCAGGATGCCATCCAGCTGGTTCTGGCTGCTGGCCATCAGGTTGACCAGGCGATCACCGCTGCCCTGGTCATTGCCCGCCACGCTGTGGATACGGTCGGCCAGCTCGGCGAAGCGGCTGGTCAGGCTGACGATTTCCTGCTCGGTATGGGCACGTGCCGCTTCGATCTGTTCGGACCAGACCGGCAGCACCGCCACGCACAGGGCTTCGAGCGCTTCGTCACGCCCGCCAGACAAGGGTTGGCTGAAGGCCTGGCTCTTCGCGTGGGCAGCCTGCCGCGCCTGGGCGCGACGCAGCTGCCAGAAGCCCAGCCCTACCGCCAGGCCTGTCTGGGCAGCGCCTAGCGCCAGAGTGGTCGGTGTCACGCCACCTGCGAACAGAATCGCGGCAGTACCGCAGGCGCCGAGCAATGCAGGCGTGAAGGTAAGGTCGACGAGAGAGGGCGAGGAAGGGACTTGATCCACAGGAAGATACCGGTCTAGACGCCAGCGAAGGCGGGAAGGTGTGACCGGGTTATCAGCTCTGGAACGCTAAACTTTAGCAACGGACGGATAACTTATAGTAATAGCATAGTGCCATTACACGTTTTTCCGCCAGCTCTTTTCAGAGTTCATCGCGTCGTTTGGCCCGTGCTAGACGGCCTGCCATGGCGCCAGCCTCCTCCAGAACCTCGCGCACATAGTCCAGGTGACAACTTGCCGCTTCGCGGGCGCGTTCGGCTTCTCCGGCGACGATTGCCTGGTAGAGCACTCGGTGCTGTTCCAACAGGCGATCGCGGGTTTCGCCGCGTTGGGCGTGCATGCCGCCGATGTTGGTCACCATGTGATGGCGCAGCAATTCAAATAGGCTGCGGATGCTGTGCAGGTAGACGGCGTTATGACTCGCCTCGGCGATGGCCAGGTGAAAGGCCGCATCCGCTTCGCCCTCCTCTTCCCGCGTGAGCGTCTCGCGCCGCCCGTAGCAATCCTCCAACCGCTCCCAGGCCAGTTTCAGCCTTGCCAGGTCAGGCTCGGTGGCCCGTTGCGCCGCATAGTAGGCGCAGGCGCTTTCCAGGGTATGACGAAACTCCAGCAGATCCCGCCGGGTTTCCTCGCGGCTTTCCAGCAGCGGCAGTAGCGGATCGGTGAAGGCGCTGTTCAGTGCCTCGGTGACATAGGTGCCGCCGCCCTGGCGGCTGAGCAGCAGACCGCGCGCCACCAGCTTCTGGATGGCCTCCCGCAGCGACGGACGCGATACCCCGAAGCGCTCGGCCAGGGCGCGTTCGGCGGGCAGCCGCTCACCCGGGCGCAGCGAGCCCTCGGCGATCAGCGCCTCCAGATGCTTGACGATGTCGTCGGACAGACGACGTTGCTTGACCGGTTCAAAACCCATGAAAACCCTCGAAACCCGGCAGGCGGCAAGGCCTTGGCCGGGTAGAAAACGACTGGACGACTAAAGTCGCACTCCTGGCGATTTGACAGCAGCAAAGACCCCGCTTAACGTGCGTGAAGTCGCTCTTGTAAATTGGTCTTACCAATTTTTGCCACAGGCCGCGATGCTGTGCAACCCCGTCCTGCCGCTTCCGTACAAAAACAATCAAGGAGCACCCGATGGAAACCTGGCAACAAATCTATCTTCCCCTGGGCAGCCTGGGCCTTTCGGCCTTTGTCGCTGCCCTACCGATCCTGTTCTTCTTCATCGCCCTCGCCGGCCTCAGGCTCAAGGGGCACGTAGCGGGCGCCATCACCCTGGCGATCGCCCTGCTCATTGCCCTGTTCGTCTATCGCATGCCGGTGGACAAGGCGTTGGCCTCGGCCGGCTACGGCTTTCTGTACGGCCTCTGGCCCATCGCCTGGATCATCGTGACGGCGGTGTTTCTCTACAAGTTGACGGTCAAATGCGGCCAGTTCGACATCATCCGCAGCTCGGTCCTGTCCATCACCGACGACCAGCGCCTGCAGGTGCTGCTGATCGGCTTCTGCTTCGGCGCCTTTCTCGAAGGGGCCGCCGGCTTTGGCGCACCCGTGGCCATCACTGCCGCGCTGCTGGTGGGCCTGGGCCACAACCCGCTGAAAGCGGCCGGTCTCTGCCTGATCGCCAACACCGCACCGGTGGCCTTCGGCGCCCTGGGCATCCCGACCATCGTCGCCGGCCAGGTCACCGGCATCGACGCCTTCAAGATCGGCGCCATGACCGGTCGCCAGCTGCCGCTGCTGTCGCTGCTGGTACCGCTGTGGCTGATGTTCATGATGGACGGCATGCGCGGCCTGCGGGAAACCTGGAAGCCGGCCCTGATCTGCGGTGGCACCTTCGCCGTGTTCCAGTACCTGACCTCCAACTTCATCGGTCCGGAGCTGCCCGACATCACTTCGTCCCTGGCCGCCATGATCGCCCTCACCGCCTACCTCAAGCTGCGCCAGCCGCAGCATGCCACCGCCGGTGCCACGGCCGTGACGGGCGGCGGCGGTGCGGCCATGCTGGGGGGCGGTGGTGCCGGCTTCGGCCAGGGCGGTCGCCTGCCGCCGGAGCATTCCCTGGGTACCGTGATCAAGGCCTGGTCGCCGTTCCTGATCCTCACGGTGGTCGTCACCATCTGGACCACCAAGGCCTTCAAGGCGCTGTTCGCCAGTGGCGGTGCGCTCTATGCGCTGGTGATCAGCGTGCCGGTGCCCTACCTGGACAAGCTGGTGCTCAAGGCCGCCCCCATCGTGGCGACCCCGACCCCCATGCCGGCGGTCTACAAGCTCGACCTGCTGTCCGCGTCGGGCACGGCCATCCTGATCTCGGCACTGATCTCCATGGCCATCTTCCGCATCAAGCCGTCGACCGCCGTGGGGGTGTTCAAGGAGACCCTGGTGGAACTGCGCAAGCCGATCCTGTCGATCGGACTGGTGCTGGCCTTCGCCTTCGTCGTCAACTACTCGGGCATGTCCACCACCCTGGCCCTGCTCTTGGCGGGTACCGGTGCACTGTTCCCCTTCTTTTCGCCGCTGCTGGGCTGGCTGGGGGTGTTCCTCACCGGTTCGGATACCTCGTCCAACGCACTGTTCGGCTCGCTGCAGGCCACCACCGCGCACCAGATCGGGGTCTCGGACACCCTGCTGGTCGCTGCCAACAGCTCCGGCGGCGTGACCGGCAAGATGATCTCGCCGCAATCCATCGCCGTGGCCTGCGCCGCCACCGGCATGGTGGGCAAGGAGTCCGACCTGTTCCGCTTCACCGTGCGTCACAGCATTGGCTTCGCCGTGCTGGTCGGGCTGATCACCCTGGCGCAGGCCTATGTGTTCACCGGCATGCTGGTGCACTGATCGTGCGTTTCCCGGCGGCGGCTCAGTTCGCCGCCGGTCTTCTCCCAACCGGGCCAACCCGGAGTACGCCTGATGAACGAGCTCTTCCACAACGCCGCCCCCAACGCCACCCGCACCGCGCCGCCGCTGGCGCCCCCGCGGACCTATCCGCGCGACAAGCCAAGCCAGGTCTATCTGTTCGGCACCTGCGTGGTAGATCTCTTCTATCCTGAAGCCGGCATGGACAGCATCCGCCTGCTGGAGCGCGAGGGCATCCGCGTGCATTTCCCCCAGGCGCAAAGCTGCTGCGGCCAGCCGGCCTACACCTCGGGCTACACCGAGGAAGCGCGTGCCGTGGCCCGTGCCCAGCTGGCGCTGTTCGCCGAACCCTGGCCCGTGGTGGTGCCCTCCGGCTCCTGCGCCGGCATGCTGCGCCATCACTATGCCGAGCTGTTCGCCGACGATCCCGAGACCTTGCGCCAGGTACAGGATCTGGCCGAGCGCACCTATGAACTGGCGGAATTCCTGCTCAACGTCTGCCAGGTCGACTACCAGGATCGCGGCGCCCCGACGAAGGTCGCCCTGCACACCTCCTGTAGCGCCCGCCGCGAGATGCAGACCCACCTGCACGGCCGCGCCCTGCTCGGCCAACTACAGGCCGTCGAGCGCGTCGACCATGACCATGAAAGCGAATGCTGCGGCTTTGGCGGCACCTTCTCGGTACGCATGCCGGACATCTCCGGTGCCATGGTGGCGGACAAGACCCGCGCCCTGCAGGACAGCGGCGCGGCCCAGGTACTCACCGCCGATTGCGGTTGCCTGATGAACATCAACGGCGCCCTGGAAAAACAGCGTGCCGCCCTGCGCGGCGAACACCTGGCGAGCTTTCTCTGGCGCCGCATCGGAGGTGAAGCATGAACGAGATGCTCAAGATCCCCCTGACCGACGTCAGTGAGGCGCCACCCTTCAAGACTCGCGCGCGCCAGGCGCTGGGCGACGACCAGCTGAGGCGCAACTTCCGCACCGCCATGGATTCGCTGATGACCAAGCGCCTGGCCAGCATGAGCGATGCCGACGAGCGCGAGCGATTGCGCGAACTGGGCAACCGCGTCCGCGCCCGGGCGCTGTCCAAGCTGCCCGACCTGCTGGAGCGGCTGGAAGCCAACCTCAGGCGCAATGGCGTCCAGGTGCACTGGGCCGAGACCACCGCCGAGGCCAACGCCATCGTCCAGCAGATCGCCGAGCGCCATGAGGCGCGGCTGCTGATCAAGGGCAAGTCCATGGTCAGCGAGGAGATGGACATGAACCACGTCCTCGGCGCCCAGGGCATCGATTGCCTGGAGTCGGACATGGGCGAGTACATCATCCAGCTCGCCGGGGAGAAGCCCTCGCACATCATCATGCCGGCCATCCACCTCAACCGGCAGCAGGTGGGCACCCTCTTTCACGAACACCTAGCCGAGCCCTACACCACCGACGTCGACGAACTGATCCAGACCGGCCGGCGCGTGCTGCGGCAGAAATTCTTCGAGGCCGACATCGGCATTTCCGGCGTCAACTTCGCCGTGGCCGAGACCGGCACCCTGCTGCTGGTGGAAAACGAAGGCAACGGGCGGATGTCGACCACGGTGCCGCCGGTGCACATCGCCGTAACCGGCATCGAGAAGGTGGTGGAAAATCTGCGCGACGTGGTGCCCCTGCTGTCGCTGCTGACCCGCTCGGCGCTGGGCCAGCCCATCACCACCTACGTCAACATGATCTCCGGGCCACGCAAGGCCGAAGAACTGGACGGACCGCGCGAGGTGCATCTGGTGCTGCTCGACAACGGCCGCAGCCAGGCCTTCGCCGACAGCGAACTGCGCCAGACCCTCAACTGCATCCGCTGCGGCGCCTGCATGAACCACTGCCCGGTCTATACCCGCATCGGTGGCCACGCCTATGGTGAGGTCTATCCGGGCCCCATCGGCGCCATCATCACCCCGCACCTGGTGGGCCTGGAGCAGGCGCCCGATCATCCCAGCGCCTCGTCCCTGTGTGGGGCCTGCGGCGAGGTCTGTCCGGTCAAGATCCCGATTCCGGCGATCTTGCGGCGACTGCGGGAAGAGAACGTCAAGGCTCCCGAAGCAGAACCGCATCTCCTACGCGGTCAGGGCAGCAAGTTTTCCGCCCGCGAGCGCTGGACTTGGCATGCCTGGCAGAATCTCTACACCTCACCCCTGCTCTATCGCGGCTTCAGCTACCTCGCCACCCGCTTCGGCCGCTTCACCCCCGGTCAGCTCGGCCCGTGGACGGAGCATCACAGCACGCCCAGGCCGGCATCGCGCTCGCTGCACGAACTGGCCCGCGAACACCTGGAGAAACGCCCATGAGCGCCCGCGACAACATCCTCGCCAAACTGCGCGGCAGCCTCCAGGGTACGCAGCCGCTGGCCGACAACTTCGACGAAGCCCTGGTCACCGAGCCCTGGCGCTATCCTCCTGAGGAACGCATCGCCCGCCTGCGCACCCTGATGGAGACGGTGCACACCGAAACCCACCTGACCACCACGGCGGACTGGCCGGCGCTGGTCGAACGCGTCCTCGCCGAGCGTGGGCTGGAGCAGTTGCTGATCGCCCCCGGCACGCCCCACGGCGCCCGCTTGGCCGAGCGCTGGCAGGCGGAGGGGCAGCCCCGCTGGAAGGCCTATGACCGGCCGGTGGAGGAATGGAAGGCCGAACTGTTCAACGACACCCCGGCCAGCCTTACCGGTACCCTCGGCGCCCTGGCCTCCACCGGCAGCCTGGTGCTCTGGCCGGATCGCCAGGAGCCACGCCTGATGAGCCTGGTCCCACCACTGCACATCGCCCTGCTCAGGGCCAGCACGGTGGTCGACAACTTCTACGAGCTGCAGCAACAGCACCACTGGCAGGACGGCATGCCGACCAACGCCCTGCTGATCTCGGGCCCGTCCAAGACCGCCGACATCGAGCAGGTGCTGGCCTATGGCGCCCATGGACCCAAGGACCTGGTGGTGCTGATCATCGAGGACGAGTGAGGGTAGTACCCCTTTACCCTACAAGGCAGAGGGGGCAGTCCAGCTCACTGCGTAGGTTGGGTTGAGCGCAGCGAAGCCCAACAGCTGTCGCTGAATCCAAACGCCCCTCACCCCAACCCTCTCCCAAAGGGAGAGGGGGTAGTACGAGGTATGCCTGGATTTTCGTAGATTGGGCTGAGCGTAGCTGAGCCCAACACTACCCGCCTCAATCCACCTGCCCGATCCGCTGCGGGTCCGGCCAGAACAAGGCCGCCTGCCCCAGCCGTGTGCCTTGCGCATCGACCAGGTTCCACACCACGCCGTCATGGATCTGGAAGGCCTCCCCCGCCTTGTCTACCCGCCAGCCTTCGTAGCCGCTGGCATAACCCTGGCGCCCCACCGCCTCCATCAATCGCTGACGCTCGTCCCTATCCTTGGGCGAGGCGCTGAAGCGCGAGGGCATGCCGATGAATTCGTCGCGAGGATAGCCAAAGCAGCTCAGGGCCTGCTCGTTGACGTAGCAGAACAACGGATCGCTTTCGCTGCCGTGGGCCAGTAGGGCATAGGGTGCACGCTCATGCAGCCAGGCGAAAACGTCAGCCTCGGGCAGGTCGGCGGGACGGGGGAGCGGCTGGCCGAGCCAGAGGCGGTAGGAGGCTTCCAGTAACGGAAGCAGGCTGAGATCGGTAGCTGACAAACCGGTAGCTCCTCAGGAATGGAAGCCCCATTCAAGAGCAAGCCGGCGGGCTTGGGAAGCCCAGGGCCACCGTGGCAGGACGCCACGGCAGCTCGCAGGCGCGGTTTACTTCACCGCGGAGAGGTCGATGCGCACCACGCTCTCCGGCGCGGTGTTCATGTATTCCTTGTCGAAGGGCGTCTTCACCGTCGCATACAGGGTCTGGCCGTCAGGGCTCACCAGCAGGCTGTTGGGATTGGGCTTGAGGTCGTAGGCCTTCTTCTCGGCGTAGGTAGTGGCGTCCAGGATCAGCAGCCGACCGGTCTCGCGCTGGGTGATGTACAGCTCGTTACGGGTGGTATTGAGCTTGATCGCCAGGGCATCGCCCACGGGCAGGCGCTTGATCACCTTGCCGGTGCGGATGTCGAAGACCAGCACGGTCTTGGCTTCGGAGTTGTCGGTGACGAACAGCTGGTGGTTCGCCCGGTCCTCGGCCAGGTTCAGCAGCAGGTACTTGCCGCCATCGCCCGGCGTCCAGCGGTGCTCGATCTTGCGGGTGCGCGGATTGATCACCAGTACTTCACCGCTGCCGTTGGCGGCGTAGAGGCGCCCGGTGTCTTCGGAGTACAGCAGGCCGGTCACCCACTTGCCGGCGTTGGGAATGCGCGCCTTGAGGGTCAGGGTCTTGGCGTCCACCACCCAGATCACACCCGGATCACCGACGCCACCGACATACAGCATGCCGTCATGCAGGATGACCTGGCGCGGATTGACCGGATGGCCATCGCGGCCCATCTCGTTGAACTTCAGCCGCTTCTCCACCTTGCCGGTGCGCAGATCGATGCGACTGAGGCCGCCGTCCAGGGAGTTGGTGACGAACAGCGTCTCGCCACTGGCATCGGTGGTCAGGGCGAAGTTCTTCAGATCGGTGTGGATCTGGCCGGTGACGGCCAGGGTGGTCGGATCGAGCTGATAGATCACTCCGCCGGTGACGCCCTTGGTCAACTGGGCGGTCGCGGCATAGACCGACTGCTTGGCCGGACTGTAGGCCAGCTCATAGACGCCATAACCCAGCTCGATGCGCTTGAGTTCGGCAGGCGCCTGGGGCGCGGCCGGTTGCGCGGCGACGGGAGCCGGCGCGGGTGGCGGTGGCGTCGGTGCCTCCTGGCGGTTGGAGCAGGCAGCCACTGCCAGGGACAGTAGCGCCATGGCGCCCAGCGTCGAAACCTTGTTGAAAGACACCGCCATTTGCTTCTCCTAGGAACGAAATGCGAAGGATCGGGCTGATCCTGAAATGATAAACGTTCGCACTATGCCCAAGGAGAACAGGTCAGACAAGACCGAAACGTATCCACCTCTAACCTAGGAGTGACCAGCGCACACTCTCGTACTGCTCTGCTCCAGGGCTTTCAGCCGCCCCTGACGATCCAGACGAAAGCAAGAGAAATCCTCGGCGAGGTGCAAGTCACCGCCATAATGCGCGGCAGCCTCCCGGCGCAGCTCCTCGATTGAGGGCGAACGTCCCGAATCGGCCTGATAGCGCGGACTGAAATGGGTAAGCAGCAACGCCGGCAACCCTCGCGCCTCGGCGAACCGGGCGATTCCGGCAGCACTGCTGTGACCCCAGCTCTGGCCGGTCTTGTCGATCTGCGCCTGGGCGTAAGTGGCTTCATGGACCAGCACCTGAGCGCCCTGGCAGGCCTCTGTGAGCAAGGCGGGATCGTCGTTGTCCCCCGCCACCACCAATCGTCGTTCCCCATGGGCTGCCTGCAGGTAGTCGGCGCTGCGCAGCAGTCGCCCCTCGTGCAGCACGTCCTCTCCCGCATGTAGCCGCCCCCACAGCGGACCGCGCGGCACCTGGGCGGCCGCCAGAGCCGCCGGATCGAGTCGCTGCGGCCGACGGGCCTCGCAGAAGCGAAAGGCGTGACTGGGCACGCGGTGGGAGAGCGCGACGGCGTCGATATCCCAGGCACCCAGGGAGACGCCGGCAAAGCCTTCCAGGGCATGGAGCTGCAACTCGAAAGGCAGGTGCAGGGCGGTCAGCGCATGGGTAGCGGCCAGCCAGTCATGGACCGCCTGGGGTGCGATCAGCACCAGTGGCTGGCTGCGTCCGGTCATGGCGGCGCTGGCCAGGAGTCCCGGCAGGCCATAGCAGTGGTCGCCGTGGACATGGGTGATGCAGATGGCACGCAGATCCGCGGCCGACAGCGGGGTGCGCAGGAGCTGATGCTGGGTGGCCTCGCCGCAGTCGACGAGGAACCAGCCCTTGCCCTGGTCCTCGATCAGGGCAAGGGCCGAGACATTGCGCCGACGCGTAGGCACCCCGGCCGAGGTACCGAGAAAGAGAAGATCCATGGAGGCTCCGCGCAAAAGACCAGTCTAGCGCGCCGGACGCCACTGTCGCCTGGCCAACAGCGATCGGTCAGCGCTGCTGGGACCAGGTCAGCTGACAAGGCGCGAGCCCCTCTGAAATGGGCTTTTGCACGCTGGCAACACTCTTGCAAAGGCCCTAGCGTCGACTCCCATTCGCCGAGGATCATCATGAATCTGCCCGCTCGCCACCTGCCGTCGCCCCACGCCGAGGCTCCCGACTACGAACAACTGGCGGCCCGCTTCCGCCCCCTCTTCGCCCGTATCGCCGAAGGCGCCCTGGAGCGAGAGCGCACTCGCACCCTGCCCTATGCGCCTATCGCCTGGCTCAAGGAGGCCGGCTTCGGCGCCGTGCGGGTGCCGCAGGAATTCGGTGGTGACGGCGCCAGCCTGCCGCAGCTGGTGCGCCTGCTGATCGAGCTGGCGGCCGCCGACAGCAATCTGCCCCAGGCCCTGCGTGGCCACTTCGCCTTTGTCGAGGATCGCCTCAACGCCCATGCCAGCGCCTCCCAGCAGGTCTGGTTCGAGCGTTTCGTCGCCGGAGATCTGGTGGGCAATGCCTGGACCGAGATCGGCACGGTCAAGCTCGGCGAAGTCATCACCCGGGTCAGCCAGAGAAACGGTGAATGGCGCCTCAACGGCACCAAGTACTACAGCACCGGCAGCCTGTTCGCCGACTGGATCGACGTCTACGCCCAACGCGACGACGCCGGTGGCGACGTCATCGCCGCCATCCGCACCGACCAGCCAGGCGTGCGCCAGTCCGACGACTGGGACGGCTTTGGCCAGCGCACTACCGCCAGTGGCACCTCGGTGTTCGAAGAGGTGCTGGTGGAGCCGGGCAATCTCATCGATTTCAGCACCCGCTTCACCTACCAGACCGCCTTCTACCAGCTGGTGCTGCTCGCCGTGATCACCGGCAGCGGGCAGGCCGCCGTGCGCGACTTTGCCCAGGAGGTCAAGGCACGTACCCGGGTCTACAGCCACGGCAACGCCAGCGCGGCGAGCGCCGACCCCCAGGTGCAGCAGGTGGTGGGCAAGGCCTCGGCCTTCGTCTACGCGGCTGAAGCCGCGACCCTGCAGGCGGCCGCCGCGGCCCAGGCGGCCTTCGCAGCGCGCTACGCCGAGGATGCCGCCGCGGAGCATGAGGCCAATGTGGCGGCGGAGCTGGAGTCCGCCCAGGCGCAGTCCGCGGTGGCCGACCTGGTGCTGCGCGCTACCAGCGATCTGTTCAATGCCCTGGGCGCCTCGGCCACCAGCACCACCAAGGGGCTCGATCGCCACTGGCGCAATGCCCGCACGGCTGCCTCCCACAATCCGCTGATCTACAAGGAACGCATCGTCGGCGCCTGGGAGATCGAGGGTCACGAACCGACCTTCGTCTGGCAGATCGGCGACGGCAGCAAGCACGTCTGACGCAAGATGCAAAACGGCAACCCTGGGGTTGCCGTTTCTTCATGAGGCGCGCGAGGGATCAGGTCGACAGCTGCCGGGCGAAGCGCCCCACGGCTCCGACCACGCGCTGGGCGCCGTCCTGGATCTCCACGATCACCTGCCCAGCCTGCCCGGCCAGCTCCAGCCCCTGCTCGGCCTGACGTCGCCCGTTTTCGATCACCGTCACCGCCTGGCTCGCCAGCTGCTGATTCTGCTGCACCACGCCGACGATTTCCTCGGTCGCCTTGCTGGTCCGCGAGGCCAGTTGCCTGACCTCGTCGGCCACCACGGCGAAACCGCGTCCCTGCTCGCCCGCCCGTGCGGCCTCGATGGCGGCATTGAGCGCCAGCAGGTTGGTCTGCTCGGCGATGCCGCTGATGGTCTTGATGATGGTGCCGATCACCTGGGACTGATTGTCCAAGGCCTCGATACCTGTGACCGCCTCCTGCATCTGGCTGGCCAGGGCGCGCATCACGTCCACCGTCTGCTGCGCCACCACCGCGCCCTTGCGGGCAGTGTCGTCGGTATGCTGGGAGGTTTCGAAGGCCACACTGGCCGCCTCGGACACCGCCTGCTCCTGATGGACCTGATCGGTGATGACGGTGGCGAACTTGACCACCTTGTACAGCCGGTCGTGGGCATCGATCACCGGGTTGTAGGACGCCTCCAGCCAGACATCGCGACCCTGAGCATCCAGCCGCTTGAAGCGATCAACGATGAATTCGCCACGCCGCAAGCGCGCCCAAAATTGCTGGTACGCCTCGGAATTGGCTTCGGCGGGTTCGCAGAACAGGCGGTGATGCTTGCCCTTGATCTGCGCGAGGGAATAGCCCGTGGCCTGCAGGAAACGGTCGTTGGCATCGAGCACCTCGCCGTCGAGGTTGAACTCGATGACCGCCGTGGAACGCCGCAGGGCCTTGAGCAGGCTCTCATGCTCGCGGGAGGTCTCGATGGTGCGCGTCAGGTTATTGCAGAACAGCCGAAAGCGCGTGACCTGACCCTGGCTGTCATGGAAGGGATGCAGGATGCCGCGCAGCCAGGCTTCGCGTCCGTCGCCGCGCAGCAGGTGCAGGGCGCCGCTGTAGGGCTCACCGCGACTCAGGCACTGCTGCAGCCGACGGCTGTACTCCTGGTTTTTGACGTGCGCCGGGATGAGATCCACCAGGGAACGTCCCAGGAGCTCCGCCGCACGCAGGCCCATTTCCTTTTCGAAGTTGGCGTTCACGGAGGTGATGCAACCCCTGCCGTCCAGCTCCAGGCCTATCATCTCCACATCGAGTTCGGCCTTGAGCCGCTTGAAGGAGTCCACCTGCTCGCGGAGACGCTGCAGTTCTTGTTTTAGTCCTTTGTTGAACATGACACGCCCCTACCCGGGAGATTGAGTTAGCGCTATATCGACAGGTACTGGCCAGGTCTTGAGTCCGATAACCGCACTTGAGACCGGGCGGTCAAAATGGAAGATGGATGGGACCAGACCATTACCTAATAACAAAAAAATATTTCAGATCAGGGCTATCCCGGCTTTACGTTCTAACTCGTGCCGACCATTTCTATGCCAGGGCCCACCATGTCCTACTCGCTGCTGGAACCCCTTACCCCATTGTTGACCGACTTCGCCGCCACGGCGGCGGAGCGTGATCGTCAGGGCGGAACCCCCAAGGCCGAGCGGGACGCCCTGCGTCGCAGTGGCCTGCTCGCCTTGAGCATTCCAACGGACCTCGGTGGCCTGGGTGCCTCCTGGGACGAGACGCTGGAAGCGGTACGCCTGCTCGCCCGGGTCGACAGCTCCCTGGCCCATGTCTTTGGCTTCCATCATCTGCTGCTGGCCACCGCCCAGCTGTTCGGCCAGCCTGAGCAGTGGCGGCCCTGGCTGGAGCGCACCGCGCGCAACGCCCTGTTCTGGGGTAACGCCCTCAATCCGCTGGATCGCCGCACCCTGGCCCGCCGGAGCGGCGACGCCTGGCAGGTGGATGGCCAGAAGAGCTTTTGCAGCGGCGCCCTGGACTCCGATCTGCTGCTGCTGTCAGCGCTGGAAAACGATGACAGCGGCCGTCTGCTGATCGCCGTGGTGCCCAGCGGACGCGCGGGTATCCAGCTGTTCGACGACTGGGACAACAACGGTCAGCGGCAGACCGACAGCGGCAGCGCGCGCTTCGACGGCGTTCGCGTCGAACAACAGGAATGGCTGCTCGACCCCGGCCCCCTGAGCACCCCTTTCGCCTGTCTGCGCCCGCTGCTGGCCCAGCTGATCTTCGCCAACATCTTTCTCGGCCTGGCCGAAGGCGCCTTCACCGAGGCGCGCCGCTACACCGCCACCCAGGCACGTCCCTGGTTCAAGTCCCCGGCTGCCAGTGCCAGCGAAGACCCCTACATCCTGCGCCACTACGGAGAGTTCTGGGTCGCCTTGGAAAGCAGCCGCCTGCTGGTGGAGCGAGCCAATGGCGCCTTCGCTCAGGCCTGGCCCCAGGGGACGGCCCTCACCGCAGAGGCTAGAGGTGAACTGGCCATCGCCATCGCCACGGCCAAGGTGGCGGCCAGTCGCCACGGCCTCGATCTCGCCAGCCGGCTGTTCGAGGTCGGCGGCGCCCGGGCCACCGCGGGCGCCCTGCGGCTGGACCGTTACTGGCGCAACCTGCGCACCCAGACCCTGCACGACCCGGTCGATTACAAACTTCACGAACTGGGCGACTGGGCCCTCAACGATGCCTTGCCCAGCCCCAGCTTCTATTCCTGAGGAGCCCGCGATGACGCTGCTGACCCTGACGCGCACGCCTGAGGTCCCCCGCTACCGGGCGACGGCCCAGGTCTTCGCCGATCCCCGTTCCCGAGAGTTGCTCGCCCACCTGGAAAAGGTCGCCCCCAGCGACGCCAGCGTGCTGGTGATCGGCGAGACCGGCACCGGCAAGGAGCTGATCGCGCGCCATATCCACGCCCTCAGCCATCGCCATGCCGGCCCCTTCGTCGCAGTGAACTGCGGCGCCTTCGCCGAAAGCCTGGTCGAGGCGGAACTGTTCGGCCATGAAAAGGGCGCCTTCACCGGCGCGCTGACCGCGCGCGCCGGCTGGTTCGAGGAGGCCAACGGTGGCACCCTGTTTCTCGACGAGATCGGCGATCTGCCCCTGTCGGTACAGGTCAAGCTGCTCCGGGTCCTGCAGGAGCGCGAGGTGGTCCGCCTGGGCTCCCGCCGCAGCGTCGCCCTGGACGTGCGCATCATCGCCGCGACCAACGTCCCGCTGGAGCGGGCAGTGACCGAAGGGACCTTTCGTGAAGACCTCTGGTATCGCCTCAATGTGGTCAGCCTGCCGTTGCTGCCCCTACGCCAGCGGCAGGGCGATATCCTGCCGCTGGCCCGGCATTTCCTGCACGCCTACGCCCAGGACTCGGTTTCCCTCACGCCCGCGGCGGAGCGACGCCTGCTGGAGCACCCCTGGCCCGGCAACATCCGCGAGCTGGAAAATACCCTGCAGCATGCGCTGCTGCTCAAGCCGCAGGGCCTGATCGATGCCGCGGACCTGGTCTTCGTCCAGCGTCCCAGCCTCGCTATGCCGGCGTCCCGGCCACGCGAGCCGGCGCCGGTCGATACCCTGCTGACCGAGGCCTTCGCCCAGCTCTTCGAGGAACAGCCGGAAGCCTTGCACGAGCGCGTCGAAGACGCCCTGGTGAGGGCCGCTTATCGCTTCTGCCATCGCAACCAGGTGCATACCGCGCGCCTGCTGGGCTTGAGTCGCAACGTCACCCGCGCCCATCTGATCCGCATCGGCGAGCTGGTGGTCAATCACCGGCGGCCGGCAACGTCTCGTCCGGAACGGGAGGTTCGCTTCTCCATCTGAGCGGCGGCCGGCCGGTGCGGGGTACCCGGTCGGCGAGGGGCCCTTTACACTGACCTTTTGCTCCTGCGAGGCCCCCTCATGTCTGCCCGTACCCTGCTCCACCGCCATCCCGCCCGGCGCGATGACATCGGCGAGCTCCAGACCCGGCGGCCGTTACCAGGCCCCGGACTGGCCCACCTGGACCCCTTCCTCTTCCTCAACCACCACGGCCCCCAGGTCTATCCGCCGCACAACGCCGGCCTGCCCTTCGGTCCCCACCCCCATCGCGGGTTCGAGACGGTGACCTTCATCCTCGCCGGCGCCCTCGCCCACCGCGACAGCGGCGGCCATGAGAGTGTCATCGAGGCCGGAGGCATCCAGTGGATGACCGCGGGCAGCGGCCTGGTCCATGCGGAGCTGTCACCCGCCGCCTTCAAGCGTGACGGCGGCGACCTGGAGATCCTGCAATTGTGGGTCAACCTCCCCGCCCGCCTGAAGTTCACGCCGCCCGCCTACCACGGCATCTCCGCCGCGGACATGCCGCTGATCGAAGCCGATGAGGGTCGGGTGCGCATCCAGCTGGCGTCCGGCAGCCACCAGGGTGTTCAGGGCGCGGTACCGACCCTGACGCCCATCACCCTGATGACGGTCGAGATCGCACCTGGCGGCCAGATATCCCTGCCCGCCCCCGCGGGCGCGACGGTGTTCTGCTATGGCGTTCGTGGCACCCTGCAGATCGCCGGACGCGATGAAGCGCCCTGGCACCTGTTCGAATTCGCCGACGACGGCGACCATATCGACATCGCCAGCCGCGAAGGCGCCGTCCTGCTCTATGGGCATGCCGCTCCCTTCGCCGAACCCATCGTCGCCCATGGGCCTTTCGTCATGAACACCGCCGATGAGATCCGCCAGGCGATCCGCGACTACCAGGCAGGGCTGTTCGGCGATGTGCCGGACTAAGGCGGGTCGCCCAACCTGAGCAACAGGCTAGACTGCGCCTTTTCAGCAGGAGCGTGACGATGAGCGACGAGGTACGAATCGAGGACGTGGTGGTGGGCGACGGCAAGGCCGTGGTCAAGGGTGCCCTGATCACCACCCATTACGAGGGCTGGTTGGACGATGGCACCCTGTTCGATTCGTCCCGCGCCAAGGGTCGGCCCTTCCAGTGCGTCATTGGCACGGGGCGCGTGATCAAGGGCTGGGACGTGGGGCTGATGGGCATGCGGGTGGGGGGCAAGCGGCGCCTGGAAGTGCCCGCGGCCCTCGCCTATGGCGAACGCCAGGTTGGCACCCTGATCAAGCCCCACGCCAACCTGAGGTTCGAAATCGAATTACTGGAAGTCCTGACGCGGGACGAGTGAGGACTGGCCGACCGGTAGCGCCTTCAGTTCGGCGCCTTGGTGTTATTGCGCACCAGTTCGAGTTGGGCTTCGAGCACACTCAGGCGCGCGAATTTGTGGGTGTAGATGACGAATTGCTCCTGGAAGCTCTGCCGGCTTCGTGCGAGGTCCTGTCGATGGCTGCGAATCTGCTCTTCGAGATTCTGCAACCGCTCCTGGGTAGTTTGAGTCATGGCACCTACTCCTTGTGCTTGTGGTGTCGATTTCGACTCTAACCGCGCCGCGACAAGTCGAGCTAGAGCCGTTCGTCGTCCCCCCAAGCACTGTTCCAGAGCCATTTTACCGCGCGCGGGAACGCTTCCAGCGCGCGGAACCCTTGTCTTTTCGCCTATCGGTCAGCCAAGAAAAAAGCGATGAACCCCTGAGGATTTCTTCGCCTTCGCGCTGAGCGAAATCCGCCTCAGCGGGGCCCTACCGCCGTACAGCTGTTGCTGGCGTCGACGTACTTCTTCAGCGTCGGCCACTGCGGTCGCTCCACCCCGTTCACCGGCTCGACCGCCAGTGCGGATGTGCCCCAGCCCGGTCCGGCAGCCCAGTAGGTCAGCGGCATGCAGTTCTGCTGCAGGTAGGCGAGCAGGTTGTCGGTCGCGGTCAACCAGCGGCTGTCGCCGGAGGGAACGCCAAATTCGGCGATCATGCCCCGCTTGCCGTTGCGCTTGAGCCATTCGACGAAGGGTTTGACGCGATTGACCCCTACCTGCGGATCGAAGCCGTTCATGTTCTGCGCCGCATAGCTACCGCTGCCGTCCTGGTCCAGGTAGACGTTGGCCGCATAGATCAGGTTGTTCGCCGGATCCTTGAGACCCAGCAAGGCGTTGCTGACCGCCGGCCAGTTGGCCGCGCTGCCCCAGGCATTGCCCTGCACGATCACCGGATGGGTACGGTCCATGGTACGCACACCGTCGATACCGGATTGCGCGGTGACCGGCCAACTGCTGTCGGCGCCGTTGGGCTTGCCCATGATGTCGTAGCCATAGAGCGCCGCATGGTTGCCCCACTGGTAGGCCAGGCGGTACATCAGATCCCAGTAGTTGAAGTTGGTAACGCTGCCGGTGCCAATCAGGGTGCCCTTGTAGCGCCCCCCGTTATCCAGCGCCAGGATCACCTTCATGTTGTATTTCTTGGCCAGCTCCAGCACCTGGGTGACCTGCTGGGTGTAAGCCCCTTCCAGACTGCCGAAGAAGCGCGTCTGCAGCCGCTCCCAGATCACCGGGAAGCGAATCAGCCGCACGCCCTTGGCGCTCCACTGCTGGAAATGCGCCTCGCCCGGCATGATGTAGCTGACGTTGAGCACCCCCGGCAGCGTCTGGGGCGCGAAGGCGGCGCCAGAGAAATTCAGCCCGACCAGATTGAGCTTGGCGGTATTCACTGGCGTGCCAGCCGACGCCACGGGCGTCGACGAGGCCCCCGTCTGCGCCGGGCTGGAACCGGTCGCCCCGGTACTGCCGGTTCCGGTCACGGGCTTGGTCTCGACCGTCGGCACCGTCACGACCGACGCGGCATTGCCTGAGCTGCTGCTCGCGCTGGAGGTGCCCGTGCTGCCAGTCGAGCCCGTGGTGGTGCCCGGTACCGTGGCCGGCGTGCCGGAGGTGGTGGTCCCGGTGCGCAGCGTCTTGGGATAGCCATAGGCGTTGCCATCGAGCTGCGGGCTCTCGATGAAGACGCTCATGTTACTGCCGACGACCTGGGCATAGGTCACCTTGTAGCTCTTGCCATCGGCCGGCGTTATCTGGGCGCCTACCTTGAAGGCCCCCACGTTCGCGGCCGACGCGGGAATGGAGAAACCCGCCGACTTGCGATACACGCCATGCAGCCAATCTTCGTTGGTGAAGTCGTTGATCGAGGTGGTGACCCCAGTAGTGGTCGAGCCACCGGTATTGCCGGTACTACCATTGCCTGCGGAAGTGCCCGGCCCCGTAGTCCCGCCATTGGTGGAGCCGGTAGGAGCGCCACCGCTGCCACCGCTGCCACCGCTCGAGCTACCCGTGGTGCCTGAGCCGCTCGCCGGCGTACTGCCTGCGCCGCTGGCGATGGGGCCGATGGCGGAGCAGCTACTGTCATCGAGGTATTTGCGCAGGGTCGGCCACTGCGGCCGGTCGGCGCCATTGATCGGCTCCACCGACAGGAAGTAGTTGCCCCAACCCGGGCCGGCCGCCCAGTAGGTCGAAGGAATGCAGTTCTGCTTGAGATAGGCCAGCATCCGGTCCATCAGCGGCAGCCAGCGCGGATCGTTATCCGGCACGCCGAACTCCCCGATCATGCCCTTCTTTTTGTTCTTCTTGAGCCACTCGACGAAGGGCCGCACGCGCTCCACGCCGTAGTCCTGGCTCAACTTGCCGACATCGATTCCGGTGTAGTTGCCGCCGGCGCTTTCGTCGAAATAGGAATGTGCCTGGAAGATCAGGTTGTCGGACGGATCCTTGAGCGCCAGCAGGGAGTCGTTCCACAGCGGCCAGCGGGTCGCCTCCGACCAGCCGTTGCCCTCGATCATGATGGGTTTGGTCTTGTCGACCGCGCGCACGCCGTTGATACCGTATTGGGCAGCGATCGGCCACTGGGCCATGGAGTCGTGCGGCTCGTTCATGATGTCGTAGGCATAGAGCGCAGGCTGATTGCTCCAGCGCTGGGCGATACGGGTCATGATCTCCTGGTAGCGGTCATAGGGCACTGCCGTGCTGCCGATCACCGAACCGCGATAGAAGGTGTAGTTGTGCAGATCGAGGATGATCCGCATGCCGTACTTCTGCGCATTGGCAAAGGTCTGGTCCACCAGCGCGGCATAGGTCGGATCCAGCGGACCGCCCAGCACCGGCTGCAGTCGCTCCCAGATGATCGGGAAACGAATCAGCTTGATCCCCTTGGCGCTCCACTGCTTGAAGTAGGCTTCCACGGGAAAGATGTAGTTCGTACCGTTCACACCCGGCAGCACCTGACCGGCGAAACCGGCACCGGACAGATTCAAACCGACCAGGCTGACCTGCTCGGCCTTGGCACCATTGGCCAGGGCAAGCGCAGCGACGAAAGGCAGCACCTTGGCGGTCCTGCGGGAAAACTTCAGGAAGGATGGATTCATCATCACCAACTGCTAAATCGACGGGTGAACGCGCTCCCTGAACACGGGCCGATATGAAGTGAGAGAAGAGTCGTGCGGATGGGGTTTCCACACGACATTGCCTCCAGGCAGCTAGCTCTATACAAGTGGCATGCCAACTCCATCGCCCTGCACTGATAGCCATTATTTAGCCATCATATAGCTATAATTTAGGTAACTGATTTTTATAGATTTTTCTAATTATCCGATCATCTGCTCGGTGAACTTCGCCGGTCACAGTTCGTTAACTGACTACAAATCAGCGACGCGATGTCAAATTTCCCTTCATGACAATCGAGCAATGGCCAAAAAGTTCCCGAAGGTGCCAAAAAAAGTAAGTCACAAAATAATGCGAACTTGATCACAAAGAGGCGTAAGAGGAACTGCCGACACTAGGCCTTGGTCATGGCTATAACCTTTCAAGGAACGTCCCATGACCGCCCTCACCCTCGCGACCTACAACGTCAATGGCATTCGGGCCCGGCTTCCCATTCTGTTGCAGTGGCTGGAGCGGGAGCAGCCGGACATCGTCTGCCTGCAGGAGCTGAAGGCGAAAGCCTTGGACTTCCCCGAGGCTGAGCTGGAGGCCGCCGGCTACGGCGCCCTCTGGGATGGGCAGCCCTCCTGGAATGGCGTGGCCATCCTGGCGCGTGACGATCAGCCCCTGGAGATTCGCCGGGGCCTGCCCGGGATGGAGGACGATTCCCAACGTCGTTACCTGGAAGCGGCGGTGAAAGGCGTAATCGTCGCCAGCCTCTATCTGCCCAACGGCAATCCCTGGCCCGGCCCCAAGTTCGATTACAAGCTGGCCTGGTTCGACCGCTTCATTGATCATGCCCAGGGCCTGATCGAAAGCGGGCATCCGGTGGTGTTGGCGGGTGACTACAACGTGGTCCCGACCGATCGGGACATCTACGATCCCAAGTCCTGGCGCAAGGACGCCCTGTTGCAACCCGAAAGCCGTGCCTGCTTCGAGCGTCTGCTCGCCCAGGGCTGGCTGGACGCGCTACGCGCCTGCCACCCCGATGAAGCCATCTACACCTACTGGGACTATTTCCGCCAACGCTGGCAACGCAATGCCGGCCTGCGCATCGACCACCTGCTGCTGAGCCCCGGGCTGCGTTCTGAACTTCAGGAAGCGGGCGTCCACCGCTGGGTGCGCGACCTGGAAAAGACCAGTGACCACGCCCCGACCTGGATTCGCTTCAAGGGGCCTGCCTGAGCACACTCAGGCGTCGCGCAACAGGTCGTTGGCATTGAGTAGCCCGTAAAGGATTTCAGGGTGCTGCGCCAGGCCACGACGGATGGCCGCGGGTATCGACTGGTGGAGTTTGCGACACAGCCCCGGTCGTGGCTGCAGCTCGATCAGCATACCCCTGGCACTGCGCACCTCTCCCGATCCCGGCCGGATCTCCAGGCGGATGCCCAACTGCTCCTGCAAGCGCTGCTGCAAATGCTGCAGCTCGGCCACGCTGGCGATATTCTCCAGGCGGCCCAACAGCCGCTGCTCCTCCTGGCGATTGAGCAGCAGGGCTCGAGCGTCACCTTGAGGATCAGCCAGCACGGCTTCGCGATCACAGGTACAGACACCAGGCGGACAGGGCGCACGCAGGGAAGGCATCGATCGGCAGTTCCTCTTCTTCAAGGGCGGTAGAACCAGTCCCGCCGGCCTACCCTAGCGATGTCGGCATCGGACATGCAACTCGTGACGCCCCGATAGACCGCGCCGATGTCCAGGTACCCCGCCTATCGGCTTACCTGACATCGACTTGGAAACTCTGATTCCTGAACATCAAAAGGCTGCCCTGGCCTTTTCGCTAGATAACCAAAAAACCTAAGCGAATAGCTAAAACGTATTTTTAGCTATAAATCTCAGTCGATAGCATAGCGATTTGATTGCTTACCGATGTCGCCATGCCTATTGCCTCACCCGAACTCCTGATCGTCCCGACCGATCAGCACAGCGCTCTCACCATCCGCGCCAAGGCCCTGGCCTTCGCCGATCCGCGCTCCCGGCAGCTGCTCGAACGGCTGGACCAGCTCGCCCCTTTGCCAGGCCCCGTGGTGTTGTCCGGCGAATGGGGCACCGGTCGCGAGTTACTGGCGCGCCGTCTGCACGAACGCAGTGGGCGAACCGGCCTCTTCAGCAGCCTGAATTGCGCCTCGCTCAGCAGGCGCCATGGCGCTGCCGAGTTGTTCGGCTATGTCCCCCGGGCCTATGCCGGTACCTCCGGCAGCCGCGTGGGCTGGTTCGGCACCGCAAACGACGGCAGTCTTTATCTCGATGAAATTGCCGATCTGCCAGCTGAGTTGCAGGAGGCGCTGGTCGAGGTTCTGCAGGAAGGCAGCATCCTGCGCGTGGGCAGCACTCAACGGACTCCGATAGCGGTGCGCCTGAGCGTCGGCTCCAGCGTGGAGCTGGCCGAGGCGGTCGTGGCCGGCCACTTCAATCCGCACCTCTGGCAGCTGCTCGCACCCGGCCTGGTTCCGGTGCCCGCCCTGCGGGAGCGGCCGGCGGATCTGCTACCCCTCGCTCGGCATTTTCTGAAGCAGCATGCCGAGCGCCTGGGTCGCGAACCCCCGGTGCTGACGGCCCAGGATGAAGCGGCGCTGCTGGCCTACGCCTGGCCGGGAAACATCCGCGAACTTGAACAGGTTCTCCATACCGCCCTGCTGACCGCCTCGACGTCGGGTCTCCAGCTTGGCAAGCTGCTGCCATCGTCCCTGGGTTCGCACTGAACTCCGCCGACAGACGGCAGTCCTAGCCGCGTACTTCCTCATCGAGTCTTACCATGACCGCTACGTCCCTCCAGTCGATGCCCACTCCGCCATAGCCAGCGGCTGCCATCTTTCCCCGGAAAGATGACCGGAAAACCAGATTTGTCGCCAAAGGCGGCAGGTTTCGTTTCGTGCGGGAAAAGCCTTGGGCTTTTCAGGAATCGATTTATAGGACGTATGCCCTCAGCCGAAGGCATCCAGGCATGGTTTCATGAATATTGTAATCACTGGCCGTTCCGGCCAAGTTTCGCGCGCCCTCCAGCGTGAGTTCGGTAGCACCCATCAGTTGACCGTCCTGGGCCAAGCGGATCTGGACCTCGCTCAGACCGCCATCCTACGTAAAGCCTTCGACGGCTTGGCACCCGACCTCATCCTCAATGCCGCGGCCTACACCGCCGTGGATCAAGCCGAAGAGGAAGTTGAGCGCGCCGAGGCCATCAATGTGAGAGCCCCGCAGATTCTGGCGGAACTGGCGAAGGACAGAGGCATCCCCTTTGTCCACTACTCGTCCGACTATGTCTTCGACGGTACGCGTCGTCGTCCCTATACGGAAGACTGCGCCCCTGCCCCCCTGAGCGTTTATGGGCGCTCCAAGCTGGCGGGCGAGCAGGCTGTGCTGGCGGCGGGTGGTCGCGCCCTAGTCCTGCGCACCTCCTGGGTCTATTCCCATGATGGTCAGTGCTTTTTCAACACCATGCGCCGCCTGCTGGCGGAGCGGGATGAGCTGCATGTGGTGGATGACCAACAGGGTGCCCCGACCTGGGCGCCAACGATAGCCACAGCCACGCGCCAGCTGGTCGAGCGGCTGCTCGAACGAGGCGATGTGGGCGGCCTCTATCACCTTACCAATGCAGGGCAAACCTCCTGGTACGGTTTTGCCGCGGCCATCGCCGAGCGCTTGGAGCAGCGTGGCGAATTGCGTGCCCGCCTCTATCCCACTACCACCGAGCACTACCCTACCCCGGCAACCCGCCCGCTCTATTCGCGGCTGGACTGCAGCAAGGTCGCGGCGGTATTGCCCACTGCCCTGCCGGATTGGCAGGCGGACTTTGATCGCTGCTGGAGCCTGTTCGAGCGCGACGAAGCCACGCGCTGAGCCGGCCAGGATCCCGGCGGACGACTACCGCCGGGCGGCACTCGCCGCACACCACGACGCCCACGCCTCGTCGTGCGTACTGGTGACTACCCTTTCGAACGCGTCGCTCGCTAGGGAGATGGCCCCCATACCGTCCACGCTGACCACCCAGGGCTCCACGAGTACCCTCCATCCGCCCGACAAAGATTTCGCTGATCGCGCTATCGATTCGATCCAGACTCTTCATCATCTGCCGATAAGGTTCTTGGCAATACTCTCCAACAAGAACGTTTGCCGGAGTACTCCATGTCGGACGAATACGAAAATCCCTTCTGCCACCCGCAGCAAGGGCAACGCCCCGAACTCAACGAAATGGCTGTAGCCGTCGCGGCCACCATTGTCATCTGGGCTCTAGCGACGCTGGTGGTGGTGATCGCCGGCTACCACGGCAGCCGCCCGACCAATGCCGTCAACCTGGCAACGGTACTGGCAGGAATAGCGGGCTTTATCGGGAGAAGGTGGCAGTTAGAACGTCGCTACCGGGCTACGAATCGCCGCAGACTGCGATACTAGAGCCTGACAAGCTGCCTACTGGCTATCACCCGGTGGGGAACTGGCAATCATCGAGTCACGAAATTCATGGCAGGGATGCTCATGTCTTATCTGGTACTGACCTGGCGCACCGACGAAATCATCAATCTATTCCTTAGACCGGAAGCGGATGAAGAAGAGGTGCTGGACCAGCTGTTCAATGGCCGCATCAACATCCGCGTTCTCAAGTTGCAGGGCGATCGCGTCCAGTTGGGCATTCAGGCTCCAGCCGACATCAGCATCATGCATCATGCATCATGCATCATGCATCATGCATCAGGAGCGGCTGCCACTCTGACCCTTTCTGCGTTCCGCACTACAACGATCAGGGCCTCTTGCGATTGCGGGCATACTCGAAGCGCCCTTCCAATCCGCGCCATTCCACGCCTTGCCAAAGCTCAGGAGCGAGCGTCCCTTCCGCCTGCAGATCCGCCCGATAGTGGGCGAAGAAGGGCTGGCCGTTGCACAGCACTATGACATTGTGGCGCTCTTCGATCTGAGCGATGAGGTCCAGCACCGCCTCGGCCGATCGACCACCGCTCAGGCAGTAGCAACTGCCATACTGGTGCAACATGCTTTCGAAGCGGTAGCGATACAGGGTGCAGCGATCCGTCTCAAGATGAACGCTCTGCCCCTTGGCATCCTGCAAGGCATGATGGACGCAGTGGTCGCAATCTTCGAACTCCTGACGCGACTCCACCCACTCACCCAGAAATTGCTTCTTCCATCGCCACACCAGCAGCCCACGATCTTCAGGCCGTGAATACACGCTGACCTTGTAGAACATCGCTCGACTCCTCTTTTATTGTTATACGCCGAAGCCATCTTCAAAGGCCCGCAGCTTGCCGCTCGGCCCTTGGGATCGCACGCTCTGTGGCGTACGTTTTCAGCATCGCCCCATTTGCCCAGAGCGTCCAGCCATTCCCGGGCTTTCCAGGCTACCGCTCGACGGCTTGCGGCGATGATGAACACCAAGGTCAAGGGATCTAACAGCGCTCAGGTGACAGCGGCTTCGTCCAAATCCTATATAAGAAAAACGCCTGCGAATCGCCGGATTATTAGCGGTCCAGCCAAGCAAACCCTGGATTTAGAGCCGGGTACAGGCCGCGTACAGGTTCTTGCACCGCTTATCTACCCAGGTAAAAAAGCCCGCGCAACCGCCTTGCCAGCTATCTAGTATGCAAACAACTTCGCTATCCACCGGTAGCCGAAAATGCAGCGGTGACAACCAGTTGGCCACGGTCCATTCAAGTCCCGAACCGCTGCGTCCAAGCCAGATCAGCCGCGGATAGAAGTTGGCATGTCCGCTACCCGATGGCGTTCGATGCACGGCTACATGCTAAATCCTCTTAGTCATTCAAGGACTTTTTTATGCCTGGCCTGGATAGCGACTTTAGAGAGGCACTCCGTTACGCCATCAGAAACTGTCCCGCTCGCACGGCCGGGCAACTGGCAGCCATCGACCTTGCGGGAAAGGCAATTTCCAAAGGGCCTTCAACACTCACCGCTTTCGAGCTCAAAACCCTAAACCTGGAACTGGGCTTCTGGCTGACCCATTACCAGCGGCTGCAGGAGTTTTCCAGCCAGCGCCTGCCCCATGCAGACGCCGAGGAAGCGCCTACGGCCCCAGACGTCGACTCGAGCAGAAGCAAGGCAGGTTAGAAGGCGTAGGCAATAAAAACCCCGAGGTGCCTCGCACACTCGGGGTTTTGGTATTTGGCGGACTGTAAACCGAAGGCCAACCTCGGCATGGTACGCGATGCCAGTTAGCCACCATGCAAGGACGCATGAGATGCCCTACCGCAGTCCCGACCTAGAAACGATGGATCAGAAGTCACTGCCTGAGTTGGAGCGGGAGATCGAGCGACGCCGACGCCATGTCGAGTCAAGCCGTCACTGGCTGACGCATCAATTCAATCGGCTTGCCCAGCAAATCAAGGACGTTGAAACCTTGGAAATTCTGCTTGAGCGGAAGCGAACGACTCTTCATTGAATCAAGGGGCCATCCGCTTCGTTTGACTGATCAGCGCTTACCGAAGGCTTTCTTCCGGTAGGTGTCGGTGATCCCGGTCATGCTACTGGAAATAGATAGCTTTTCTGAATCTGCCTGAAAGGTAAGCACCGCATCGTCAGAGCTGTTCCTCCAACGTCCCCACGCTGACCGGTCAGGAAAATATGCCTGCCAAACCACCCGATTACCCTCCACACGACAGCGGTAACGGAATTTGTCCCCGTCATGCCGTGTGTAGCCAACCTCAGGCATGTCACCCGACGTGAGTGTCTTGATGATCTTTAGTTCTCTGCCCGTCTCGGTCGCAATCGCAGCCGTGCAGATGTCAGCTTTTGCTTTGCGATTGACCTCTCTACATCGGCAATCATTACGAATTTGACTGCTTTGCTTGGTCCAATCTTGGACTATAGTTACAATACCCTAAAATAAAATAAAGCCTCTATTTCCAATTCAGAACGGTTGCTTGAATGCCTGGATCAATCACTTATCAATGCAGCGGAGAACCATAACGACGCTGAAATTTATAAATCCATTGAAGCAGTTCAAGATCAACTGTATGCAAAACGAAAAAGCGACTGGTTAATCCCTGTTTTTT
This sequence comes from Pseudomonas oryzihabitans, assembly GCF_001518815.1. Lineage (NCBI taxonomy): Bacteria > Pseudomonadati > Pseudomonadota > Gammaproteobacteria > Pseudomonadales > Pseudomonadaceae > Pseudomonas > Pseudomonas oryzihabitans. Next base: position 1,860,133 of record NZ_CP013987.1, on the reverse strand, counting down.
ACAAATTTTTACGTAATTCTGATGAAAACGTTATGCGCTTGACCACACAGCAACCTGAGGAAAGATTCAGGTAATTACTAATTTATCTTCTAAATTTTTTAAGCATACTAAATTTCACTTCAAACGAGTGAGTCTGTCCATAGCCAGTTGCAGGAGGTCAAGAGATGCATCCACTTTCAAAAGAAGCCAAAGCTCTACAACACATATTGGTCTCACAAACTACGGGGCCGCGAGGACGGCGCCGCGTAACCAACCATTCCTGAACTTTGACGTTGATTCCCTGCGCTATTCGAGTGAATCGTTAGCGGTCGCCGCCCATAAACTCACCAGAGCAACCTCATGCTGATTCAGCTTCTCACCAGCCTTTTACCTTCCCTCACCGCCCAAAACACCAAGGTGCATCTCGCTCAGCACAATGGGATTGAGCACCCTATGGACGTCTACCTAGCGGGGGATTTTGATGAGTGGCAATCGTGGCAGTCCCGCAGGAATTTTGAGTGTAAGTACGTCATTGGATTGGTCGAGCTCCCCGGCACCAAGAAATGGCTTCTGGCTGGTGTATACGACTCTATGAAACTGAATGACACGAAGACTAAAAAGGAGAAACGTGACTTCGTTTACGACTATCGCCGCGTACCAGAATTTGCCGAGCTGGAAGGACGTTTGATCCTCGACTACACGAAGCCCCGAATGAATTACCTATGGCTCGAAACGTGCCTGAAAAGCATGGTTATGTCCTCCATCCTTGAAAAGCCGATGACGGTTGGTAGATTCCCTGGCTTCAGGGAGGTGGACGTATCCCATGGTGAGTTGAAGATCATCGTCGGCCAAGGCCTGGAATCGTGGCAAACAGCCCTCTCCAGCGTGGCCGGCGTCTACCTAATCTCAGACCGCACCAAAGATGAAGAACAGCTATACGTAGGCTCAGCGACCGGGACAGGCGGTCTATGGGATCGATGGTCGAACTATGCCAATAGCGGGCACGGCGGCAATACACGCATTCGAGATCTACACACCAAGCGCGGCAAGGATTTCGCTGAAAATTTCAGATTCAGCATCCTCGAAATCGCTGACAAGCACACAGGCAAAGAGGAGATGATAGAGAAGGAGATTCACTGGAAGCGCCGCCTATTGACCCGCGACAGCGGTTTGAACGGTAATTGATGACGCCCCTTTGGACCGTCGCTACCGACTCAAGGTTTTATCCGAATCGTCGATAACCATAGGGTTTTGGTGCCAAACGCGATGGCATCTCTAATCCAACAGACAGTCGTGAATTAAGGAATTTGCATGAGCACGGGAAAAGAAATTACACCAAGCAAGATGATGGCGGTTCTAGACTGGGCATATGACAAAGCGGTGGACGGCGTTACTGGCTTAGGTTCAGCTGCAGAGATGGCTAGCGACTACACCTCAAAAGAAACAAATTTGCATAAATGCGCTGACTCGCTCATTCGCTGGCAAAACAGTAAAGCCGGGGCGTCAGGATTCGTTACTGGATTGGGCGGTATAATCACACTGCCAGTCGCCATCCCTGCAAACATCACTAGTGTCCTATACGTTCAAATTCGCATGGTGACAGCAATTGCCCATATGGGCGGCTACGACTTGAAAAGCGATCAAGTCAAGGCAATGGTTTATTTGTGTTTGGTAGGAACAGCTTCTGTTGACATTTTGAAAGACGTTGGAATCCAAATTGGAGCCAAGATGACTCAGAGCTTTATCAAAAACCTTTCAAAAGAAACTATCAAAGCAATCAACGCCAAAGTTGGTTTCCGCCTAGTTACTAAGGCTGGCACGACAGGCGTCTTTAACTTGACAAAAATGGTTCCTATTTTGGGCGGAATTGTCGGCGGGACCTTCGATAGCGTAACGACTAATTCCATCGGCAACATTGCCAAAAAGACTTTTTTGCCGCCAAAATAGAAAAATTCGCCTAATTTTTCTATTCATGGATTGGCTGGGCTTAACCCCAGCCAAATAGGGTATCGATGTGAAAAAATTAGCTTTAATTTCCTTTGCTATTTTTTTGGTTGCCTGCAAGCCACTCTCATTCGAGGATGGTTGGGCTGCTATCAAAGTAAAGGACAAACCTAAAGCTATTAAAATCTTTACGCCTTTGGCAGGCAAGGGTGTCGTTCGTGTGCAGACAGAGCTTGGAATAATTTACGAAAGCGAAGGTTTCAAAGCCCCTCAGAAGGCTTTCAAATATTACAAGCTTGCTGCTAACTAAGAGCAAATGTCGGGTAATTAAATGGTCGGCAATGCGTACAAGAAAGGCAAAGGTGTTGAGAAAAACCTTGGCTATGCTGAACAGCGATACCTGAAAGCCGCAAATGAAGACTTGGTGCTGGCAATGCGAGGGCTTACTAGCCTCTACCAGCAGAACGATTTGCTTCCGTATTCAGACAGACCAATTCAGATCAGACGTTGGGCAATGGCGGCTTTTGAGCGGGGCGATTCGCTTTCAGCCTGGCCGAACTCTCGCAAAGAAGGCAAAAATCTTACGTACTATCCCTACGTACAATAGGCAAGATCCAAAAACAAAAAACCCCCGCAAATCAACGATTTGCGAGGGTTCTATTCGTATGGCGGAGAGATAGGGATTTGAACCCTAGGAGCCATTGCTGACTCAACGGATTTCGAATCCGTCCCGTTCGACCACTCCGGCATCTCTCCAACGCGGCGCATGATACCAGCCATGCGGGCAAAAGCGAACAAGCAATTGCAAAAAAAGCTCTGGTATCAGCGGCTTGCGTTTAGAGCGGGACGCCCAGGCGCTGGGCGACTTCTTCGTAGGCCTCGATCACGCCGCCCAGACCCTGGCGGAAGCGGTCCTTGTCCATCTTCTTCCGGGTTTCCTTGTCCCAGAGACGGCTGCCGTCCGGGCTGAATTCGTCGCCCAGCACGACCTTGCCGTGGAACAGGCCGAATTCGAGCTTGAAGTCCACCAGCAGCAAGCCGGCGTCGTCGAACAGCTGCTTGAGGATATCGTTGATGCGGAAGGTCAGCGCCTTCATCTCGGCCAACTGGTCGAGAGTGGCCCAGCCAAAGGCCTGGACATGGCTTTCGTTGACCATGGGGTCGTGCAGCGCATCGTTCTTCAGGAAGAGTTCGAAGGTCGGCGGAGTCAGTTCCAGGCCCTCTTCCACACCCAGGCGGCGGACCAGACTGCCGGCAGCGAAGTTGCGCACCACGCACTCCACCGGAATCATCTCGAGCTTCTTGACCAGGCACTCGTTGTCGCCCAGCAGCTGTTCGAACTGGGTGGGAATACCGGCGGCTTCGAGCTTCTGCATCACGAAGGCATTGAACTTGTTGTTCACCATGCCCTTGCGCTCGAGCTGCTCGATACGCTCGCCATCGAAGGCAGAGGTGTCGTTGCGGAACAACAGGACCAGGCGATCGGGATCGTCGGTGGTGAATACCGACTTGGCCTTGCCACGGTAGAGTTCTGCGCGTTTTTCCATCTTAGACTCCGGTTCGAATGGCTTGCAGGCTGTGGACGAACGCAGGTGAGACGACCGGTTCGGGACGAGTACAGCCGGGAAGCGCAGTTTACATAGGATCGTGGGTATTTTGGCCGTGCGGCAGCGCCCGGCTGTTAAAGAAAGCTCGGCCAGCGCCCTAGGCGATGGCCTGCCATTCCAGCCCCTGCTGCTGATCGGCGATCTGCAGCCAGTCCGCATCGCAACCGAGCACATTGGTGAAGCAGGCGCGAGCGAGCCAGGGGTTGTTGTTCTTTTCGCTCAGATGGGCGAGTACCAGATGCTGCAGGCCTGGGCAGGCCAGCTCCACCACCAGATCGGCCGACTGGCGGTTGTTGAGATGCCCGCGCACCCCGCCAACCCGCGCCTTGAGGTGATAGGGATAGGGCCCTGAGGCAAGCATATTGCTGTCATGGTTGGCCTCGATCACCAGGGCATCGAGGCCGCGGTAATGGGTCAGCACACCAGGCGTCGCCTCACCGAGATCAGTGAGCACGCCCAGGCGCTTGCGGCCATCGTCGAAGACGAATTGCGTCGGCTCCAGGGCATCGTGGGAGACCTGCACCACCGTCACCTCCAGTGCATCCAGCACCAGCCGCTCGCCATCCACCAGCAGCCCCTGGGCCGCCACCGGCTTGCGCAGGCCGCGCCCGGTACCGGCGCTGTAATAGACCGGCACCCCGTGCTTGCGCGCCAGGAGCTCGACGCCCTGCACGTGATCGGAGTGTTCGTGGGTGACCAAGACGGCGTCCAGCTGGGCAGGTACCACGCCCAGCCGGGCCAGGCGACGCTCGGCTTCCCGCAGGGAGAAGCCGCAGTCGATCAGGACATAGCTGTTATGGCTGTGCACCAGGGTCGAGTTGCCCCGACTGCCGCTGCCCAGGATTGCGAAGCGCATACTGCATGCTCGTCTGAAGCTTTTTCAGCACGCCTTCGGCGATGTCCTGGGGTGCTGCGGTGTTGATGGTCTTGTCCAGGGTAACCTGAACGGTGTTGCCCACCGAGGTGAGGCGCACCTGGAAGCGTCGTGCCCGAGCGTCTTCCTCTTCCTTGCTTTCGCCCTTGCCGAACAGGCGGCCAAAGAACCCTGGCTTGCGCTCTTCGGGTTTCTGCGCGCCTTCGGCGAGGTTCACGTAGTACACGCCCAGGCTGCGATCCATGTCGTCGACACGGATATCGGCGCCTTCGATGGCACGACCGATGCTGGACCAGGCGCGATTCAGATCACTCTCCAGCACCAGCATGGGCACGCCGCTGCCGTCGACCTCGTAGGTCACGCGCTCGGGAGTATCGTAGCTACCCGTGGCCAGCAGCGAGACCGAGCCACTGCCCTCCTCGCTGCGGTCCAGACCAGCCAGCACCTGGTTCAGCAGAGCGTCATCGAGCGCCGAGCTGTTCTGGCTGCTGGACCAGGACGGCTCGCTGGAGCTGCCCTGGCTGCGGGTCTGGGTCTGCAGGAAGATTTCGCTGCTGCCGGACTGCACGCCCGGCTCGATGCGCAGGCGGGTACGCAGCTCGTTGCCCGGCTGCAGGCGGCCGTTGGTGCTCAGACTGCGGGCCAGCGGCGTCGACAGCTCGGTGGGCGACTGCCAGGCGGTGATGAGTTCACCGGTCTGCGGACGCTCCTCGGCGATGCGGAAGCCGTTGTCGGTCAGGTACTGACGAGCCACTGGCCAGACGTTGGCCGGGACCTTCTGGGCAGCCAGCCAGCGGGCATTGCCGCTGCGCTGGACGCTGAACTGCTCGCTGCCGCTGCCTTGAACGGCCAGCGCCTGGGGCCGAGGTACCTCGAAGCCATAGGAGCGGTTCTGGGTATCGGCCACGTTGGCCGGGATCGGCAGCAGCGGGTCGAGCGGCTTGGCCTGGACATCGGTCGGCACCTGCATGGGGCCGGTCTCGCGGGACTCGAGGTAGTCATTGCCGCGATCACGGAAATAACCGTGCTCGCCCCACACCCAGCTACAGCCACTGGCGGTGGCCACGGCGAGGCCTAATGTCGTCAAACCCAGGACACGTTTCATCGACTGCTTCCTAATCACGCCAGCACTCCCGCCTGACGCAGGGCCTGACGTACCACTTCGTGGCAGCGCGAGCTGAGCCAGGTCAGGGGCAGGCGGATACCGGCGTCGATCATGCCCATTTCGTGAAGGGCCCACTTCACCGGGATCGGATTCGATTCGATGAACAGATTCTTGTGCAGCGGCATGAGCTTTTCGTTCAACGCGCGTGCGGTGTCGGCGTCGCCGTTCATGGCGGCGGCGCAGAGCTCGCTCATCGCCTTGGGCGCGACGTTGGCCGTGACCGAGATGTTGCCCTTGCCGCCCAGCAGCATGAGTTCAGCCGCGGTAGCGTCATCGCCCGAGTAGACCAGGAAGTCCTTGCTGACGCGCGACAGGATGTCACGGGCCCGGGCCAGATCGCCGGTGGCTTCCTTGATGCCGATGATGTTCGGCACCTTGGCCAGCCGCTCGACGGTCTCGGCCAACATGTCGCAGGCGGTACGGCCCGGCACGTTGTAGAGAATCTGCGGGATGGCGACGGTTTCGGCGATCATGCGGAAGTGCTGATACAGCCCTTCCTGGGTCGGCTTGTTGTAATAGGGCACGACCAGCAGGCAGGCATCGGCGCCCGCGTCCTTGGCGGCGCGGGTGAGGTCGATGGCCTCACGGGTGGAGTTGCCACCGGTGCCGGCAATGACCGGGATGAGGCCCTTGACCTGCTCGACCACATGACGGATCACGGCTACGTGCTCGTCGACGTCGACCGTGGCGGATTCACCCGAGGTGCCCACCGCGACGATGGCGTCGGTGCCTTCGGCGAGATGGAAGTCCACCAGCTTGGTCAGGTTGTCCCAGTCGATACGCCCCTGGGCGTCCATAGGGGTGACCAGCGCCACCATGCTCCCCGCAATCATGCAACCGCTCCTGCCGGAAAAAGAGAGCGGTAATGGTACTGACGCCTCTGCGCCAGCACAAGCAACGTGCCCCCAATGGGCATTCCCCCGGCGAGCGCTTTTCGCTACCCTTTCGCCTTTGCCAGGTTCTGCAGGAAAAGTTGGCGAGCGCAGGTCGGCCGAGACGGAAAAAGCTGAGGAAATGGAGCTTACGAGCGGTAGCTGAGCATTCCGACGCCTTTTTCCACGAAGCATCACCGAGCGTAGTCGCTTTTCTTGCAGAACCCAGTCGTATCTCCCCTGCCAGGAACCCCAATGTCCGCTACCCCCCCGATTCGCGAACAATTTCTCGTCATCAGTGCGCTGGGCGCCAATCCCATGGAGCTGACCAACGTGCTCTACCGCAGCTGCATGGAAAACCGTTGCGCGGTGGTCAGCAGCCGCCTGAGCCGGCACGGGGAATACAGCGCGTTGATCCTGCAGGTCTCCGGCAACTGGGATGGTCTGGCGCGCCTCGAAGGCGGACTCGCCGGCCTCGGCAAGCGCCATGGCTTTACCGTGGGCGTCACCCGCAGCGCCGCGCTGGAGAATCGTCCGCAGGCCCTGCCATACGTCGTCTATGTCAGCGCCGCCTATCGCCCGGACATCCTCAACGAACTGTGCCAGTTCTTTGCCGACCACAAGATCGAAGTGGAAAATCTGGTCTGCGACTCCTACCTGGCGCCCCAGACCGGCGGCACCATGCTCAATGCCACCATCACCGTGACGCTGCCGGCCGGCACCCAGATCAGCTGGCTGCGTGACCAGTTCCTGGATTTCGCCGACGCCCTGAATCTCGACGCCCTGATCGAGCCCTGGCGGCCGCAAAGCAATTAAGTGGAGCAAGCAGAGGAGCTGTTCATGAGCGTGACCCTCGACCAACCGCTTCCGGCGTTCCAGGCCCAGGCCACCAGCGGCCTCGAGGTCTCACCCGAGAGCCTGCGTGGCCGCCAGGCGGTGCTGTACTTCTACCCCAAGGACAACACGCCCGGCTGCACCACCCAGGGCCAGGGCTTTCGCGACTTGCACGAGCAGTTCCTGGCGGCCAATACCCTGGTACTGGGCGTCTCCCGTGACAGCCTGCGCACCCACGAGAACTTCCGCGCCAAGCAGGGCTTTCCCTTCGAGCTGATCAGTGACAAGGACGAGACCCTCTGCCAGCTGTTCGACGTGATGCGGCAGAAAAAGCTCTATGGCAAGGACTACATCGGCGTGGATCGCAGTACCTTCCTCATCGACCGGGAAGGCGTGGTGCGCCAGGTCTGGCGCGGCGTCAAGGTCCCCGGCCACGTCGCCGAGGTGCTGGCCGCCGCGCAGGCGCTGAACGAGGCCTGATCAGGCCTTGCGCAGCCAGTAGCGGAAGGTCTCCCCCGCCACCTCTTCACCCACCAAGGCGTGGCCTGAGAGCTTGGCGAAGGTCCGGAAGTCGCGTTGCGAGCCGGCATCCGTCGCCACCACGGCGAGGACATCGCCGGAAGACAGCCGGTTGAGTTCCAGCTTGGCCTTGAGCAGCGGCATGGGGCAACTCAGGCCGCTGGCGTCGAGCTGGGCGGATACGGCGCCGGTATAGGGTTGGCTCAGATCGGCCATGAAATTCTCCGTTACGGGATACGACAGGGCCCGCGTTTGCTAGGCACCCAGACGGTGGGCCGCTAAAGTAGCCATTTTGCGGCCACGAGTCATGCCATGAAAGTCTTGCGCCCCGCCCTGCTGTCCCTGGCGCTGCTCTGCGCGCCTATCCTGGCGCAAGGTGCGAACGATCTGCCCTCGCTGGGCGATGCCAGCTCTTCGATCGTCTCGCCCGAGCAAGAGTTTCAGATGGGCCGCGCCTGGCTGAGCATGTTGCGTGGCCAGGTCCCCAGCCTCAACGACCCCCAGCTCAAGCAGTTCGTCGAGCGGTCGGTGTACCGCCTGGCGGAAACCAGCGATCTGCAGGATCACCGCCTGGCATTCATCCTGATCAAGGACCCGGAGATCAACGCCTTCGCCGCGCCCGGTGGGGTGATCGGGGTGAACGGTGGTCTCTTTCTCAAGGCCGAGAACGAGGCGGAATACGCGGCGGTCATGGCTCACGAACTGGGCCACCTGATCCAGCGCCATTTCGCCCGTGGGGTGGAGAATCAGCAACGCATGCAGCTGCCGCTGATGGCGGCGCTGCTGGCCGGCATCGTGGCGGCCGCGGCCGGCGGAGGTGACGCCGGCATCGCTGCCATCGCCTCGACCCAGGCGGCGGCGATCCAGAGCCAGCTGCGTTTTTCGCGCCTCAACGAGCAGGAGGCCGACCGCGTCGGCATCGTCAACCTGGAACGCGCCGGCTACGACCCGCGTGCCATGCCGGAGATGTTCGGCCGCCTCGCCCGCCAGTATCGCTACGATCGCACCCCGCCGGAATTCCTGCTGACCCACCCAGTCACCGAGAGCCGAATCGCCGATACCCAGGCGCGCGCCGAGCGTCTTCCCAAGGGTGGCGTCGAGGACAGCACTCACTTCCAGCTGATGAAGATCCGCGCCCAGATGTATTTCGAGGAAACCGCCGGCCTGCTGGTCAAGCGCTATCGGGCGCAGTTGCAGGAAGCACCGGACAACGATCCCGCGCGTTACGGGCTGGCCATGGGCCTGACGCGCCAGGGCCAGCTCAACGAGGCCCGCGATACCCTCGCGCCCTTGCTGCGCAAGGCACCGGACGATATCAGCTACAACCTTGCCCAGGCCGATCTGGACATCACCGCCAATCGCCTGCCTGATGCCCAGAAGCGCGTCCAGCGGTTGATGGAGCTCTATCCGGACGATCTGGCCGTGACCCTGGCGCAGGTAGACATGCTCACTCGCACCAAGCAGCCCAAGGCCGCCAGTCAGCTACTGGACAAGCTGCTCAAGCAGCGCCCGATCGACCCGGACCTGTGGAATCAGGCGGCCGATGTACGGGGCCAGGCCGGCGATCTGGTCGGGGTGCATCAGGCGCGGGCCGAGTACTTCGCCCTGACCGGGGACTACAACCAGGCCATCCAGCAGCTGGGCTTCGCCAAACAGCGCGCGGCCAGCAACTATCAACTGGCCGCGCGAATCGACGCCCGCCAGCAGGAGATGATCGCCCAGCGCAAGCTGAGCGAAGAGATCCTGCGCTAGGCGTTGCCCTTGACCCTTAGCTGCATGGCCTGGGTGAAGTCGAGCATCCGCTTGAGCGGCTTGACCGCCCTGGGGATGAGCGCTGGGTCAACCAGTACCTCGCCAGAGCCGTCGAGCAGGCAGTTGAGCGTGCGCTCCAGGGTGTTCATCGCCATCCAGGGGCAGTGGGCACAACTGCGGCACGCCGCGCCGTTGCCAGCGGTGGGCGCCTCGATGAAGACCTTGTCCGGGCAGGCCTGCTGCATCTTGTAGAAGATGCCGCGGTCGGTAGCGACGATGAACTGGCGATTGGGCAGCGTCTGGGCGGCCTTGATCATCTGGCTGGTGGAGCCGACATGGTCGGCCAGCTCGATCACCGCCTCGGGCGACTCCGGATGCACCAGGATGGCTGCCTCTGGGTAGAGCCGCTTGAGGTCCTCCAGCTGGCTGGCCTTGAACTCCTCGTGAACGATGCAGGAGCCTTCCCAAAGCAGCATGTCCGCACCGGTCTCACGCTGGATATAGCGCCCCAGGTGCCTGTCCGGGGCCCAGAGGATGGTCTCGTCGTTGTCCATCAGGTGCTCGACGATGTCCAGCGCACAGCCGGACGTCACTACCCAGTCCGCCCGCGCCTTCACGGCCGCGGAGGTATTGGCGTAGACCACCACGGTGCGCTCGGGATGCTGGTCGCAGAAAGCCGAAAACTCCTCCACCGGGCAGCCCAGGTCCAGCGAGCAGGTGGCTTCCAGGGTCGGCATCAGCACCCGTTTTTCCGGGTTGAGGATCTTGGCCGTCTCGCCCATGAACTTCACGCCAGCCACCACCACGGTGGACGCCGGATGGCGATTGCCGAAGCGCGCCATTTCCAGGGAGTCGGCGACGCAGCCGCCGGTTTCCTCGGCCAGGGCCTGGATCAGCGGATCGGTGTAGTAATGGGCCAGGAGCACCGCGTTCTGCGCCTTGAGCTCGCGGGCAATGGCGGTCTTGTAGGCCGCGATCTCATCCGGCCCGAGCGCCTTGGGCTGCTTGGCGGCCAGATGGGCCTGGACCAGGAGACGTTCGGAAATCTGCGCCATGGCGGGTACCTGAAAACGGGGGTCGTCAAGGCCGCGCATCATAGCAGCATCCTCGCCGACTCCCTACGGTCGACCGCAGCGATCCTGCGCGATGAGTGGCCATCTGCCGCTAATGTCTGGCAACACTTGGCGTTCCACTTATCTTGCGGCCGCAGGTCCGAGACAGGAACGCCCGGCGAGCGTCTCGCCGGCTGCCTCTACTGGAGAATCCTCGTGCCGCCCCGCTCCGCCTCACGCGCCCGGACTTCCGATCACGATCTCACAGGCCTGCTCGACGAGCTGCGCCGACTGCATACCGCCCTGGAGCAAGCCGCCGCCGACCCGCGCCTGGACCGGCAGGCCCTCAATCCCGCCTATCGCGCCAGCGCCCGCAACCTGCTGGCCTACCTGGCGCTGCGCGACCAGGACCTGCATGCCTTGCAGCTGCGCCTTTCCGCCCTGGGGCTGTCTTCCCTCGGCCGCTCCGAAGCCGAGGTGCTTCCCGCCGTAGCGACCCTCGTCGGCATGGTGGAGCGATTGCTGGGGCAGGCTCCGTCGGCACCATCCGTGCCCCGGACGGAGCATCCCCTGGCTCGCCATGCCCGCACCCTGTTCGGCGCCGCGTCCCGCACGCGGGAGGTGCGCATCATGGTCACCCTGCCCCGCGAGGCCGCAGACAACTATTCGCTGGTACGCGACCTGCTGGCCGCGGGCATGGATTGCGCGCGCATCAATTGCGCCCACGACGAACCGGCCAGCTGGACACGAATGATCGAACACGTGCGCCGTGCCAGCACGGAAGTGGACCAGCCCTGCAAGGTATTCATGGACCTGCCGGGGCCCAAGCTGCGCACCGGCCCCATCGCTCCCGGCCTGGCCGTGCAGAAGGTGAAACCCGAGCGCGACATCCAGGGCCGGGTCCGGCATCCGGCGCGCCTCTGGCTGACGAGCCGGCGTCACCCCCACCCGGCGCCCTCCGCCGCCGCGGCCAGTATCCAGGTCGGCGAGCGCTGGTTGCGCGGACTGCAGGTCGGCGAGCGCATCCGCCTGCTGGATGCGCGCCAGGCACAGCGACGACTGGAGGTCGTCGAGGTGTCACCCAAGGGCTGCTGGGCGGAAGTGCACAAGACCTCCTATCTCGCTTCCGGCCTGCGCCTGACCGTCGAGCGTGGCGGTCGCAAGACGCACAGCCACATCGGTGATTTCGCACCGCAACCGGGCGTGCTGCGGCTGAAAGAGGACGATCTGTTGATCCTGACCGCCGACCAGACGCCAGGGCGCCCTGCCAGCCATGACAGCACGGGTCGCCTGCTGACACCGGCGACCCTGGGCTGCACCCTCCCGCAGGTGTTCGCCGACGTGCGCGGCGGTGAACCGGTCTGGTTCGACGACGGCAAAATCGGCGGCGTGATCGAGCGCGTCGACCTGGACACGCTGCAGGTCCGCATCACCCATGCGCCGGGTGGGGCCAAGCTCAAAGGCGACAAGGGCATCAACTTTCCCCAGAGCACCCTGCGGCTGTCAGCGCTGGGCGACCAGGACCTTGCCGCCCTGGCCTTTGCCGCCGAGCATGCCGATGGCATCGAGATGTCCTTCGTGAACAGCGCGGACGATGTCCGGGCACTGCTCGCGGAACTGGAGCGGCTGCAGGCCGATCACCTGGGCGTGGTGCTGAAGATCGAGACCCGCCGAGGCTTCGACAACCTCCCCGCGCTGCTGCTGGCAGGCATGCGTCGCGGCGGCTTCGGCGTCATGATCGCCCGGGGCGATCTGGCGGTGGAAGGTGGCTTCGAACGCCTGGCGGCGCTGCAGGAAGACATCCTCTGCCTCTGCGAGGCGGCCCATGTGCCGGTGATCTGGGCGACCCAGGTCCTGGAGAACCTGGCCAAGAAGGGCTCGCCCTCCCGTGCCGAGATCACCGATGCCGCCACCGGGGTCCGCGCCGAATGCGTGATGCTGAACAAGGGCCCGCACATCCTCAAGGCGGTGGCCACCCTGGATGAGCTGCTGGTGCGGATGCAGGGCTACAACAGCAAGAAACGCCAGATGCTGCGCAAGTTGGAACTGGCTTCACCCTGGGCGGATTGATCCACCCAGGGCGCGCTTGCCCTAGAGGACCTGCAGGCGACCCGCTTCCAGACGAACGCGGGCACCATAGGGCCAGGCCTGGTTTTCCGGGCCATGGCCGCTGGGCAGGCCGCGATAGAGGGCGATGCCACGCGGTGCCAGCCACTCGGCGAAGATCTCTTCCAGGGACTGCTCGACGTTGCGCTGCGGGCAGTCGGTGAAGGTGCCCAGGCAGACGGCGCCGATGCGATGTTCGGTCAGGTTGCCCAGCAGCTGGCAGAGGCTGCGCTCCAGCCGGTAGTAGGGCTCGCCGACGTCTTCCAGCATGAGGATGGCGCCATCATGGGGACGCAGCGCCGCCGCCGTGCCGACCACGCTGGCCAGGGTGGTGAGGTTACCGCCGATCAGCTCACCCGCAGGCACCTGGGCGGGACCGGCGAGACGCTCCAGCTGCCAGCCCGGACGGGTACCGGCGCATAGCTCCAGCACCGACTCCAGGGAGCGGGTACGGGCGGCCTGGGCTTCAGGATCCTCGTCACGACGCCCCCAGTCCAGCGCGCCGGGACCGTGGATAGCAGTGAGGCCACGGCGGTGAAAGGCTTCCAGCAGTACGGTCAGATCGGAGTAGCCGATCAGCGGCCGACCCTTGCTGCTGGATAGCCGCGACCAGTCCAGCCAGGGCAGCAGCTGGGCGGAGCCATAGCCGCCGCGCAGGCACCAGACTGCATCCACGTCTGCCTGGCTGAACGCCCAATGCAGATCCGCTGCCCGCTCCTCTGCGGTTCCGGCGAGATAGCGATGCCGCTTGAGCGCCTGCTCACCCAGCACCGCTTCGATACCGGCGGCCTGCAACTGCTCGACCGCTGCCGTGACCAGCTCTTCCTTGACCGCACCTGCCGGACTGACCAGCGCCACACGCCGCACGGGACTCATTCCAGCACCTCCACCGGCATGCCGGCTTCGATGACGCCACGGCCCAGGGGGATGACGTTCATGCCGAACAACATGCGGTTGTCATTGAAGCGGTATTCGCGCAGCGCGGTCAGCGGTTGCCGATCCGGGTCTTTCTCGCCGGTAACTGGGTCTTGGGTGATGACGATGCAACGCGCGCAGGGACAGGCCACGGCGAAGTCCACCGCACCGATGCGCAGTCGCTTCCAGCCGTCTTCGGCATAGGCCGGCGTCCCTTCCACGACCAGATTTGGACGAAAGCGCAGCATTTCCAGCGGTTTACCCACTCGCGCCACCAGGTCGGCCAGGGAGGCCTCGCTGGTCAGCAGCAAGGGAAAGCCGTCTGCGAAATGCACCTTCTGCCCGGGCTCGGCGAAATCGGTGTTGATCTGGCGAGCATGGCTCTCGGCGATGTGCACCAGGCGGCAAGGACGCCCAAGGAAATCGCTCAACCAGGCATCGGCCTCGGCGGCCACCGGCGCCTGCAGGGTGTCGCGCCAGATGGTGACACCCAGGCGTTCGCCCGTGGCCTCCGGGACGGTCACCTCGATCGGCTCCTGGCCCGGCGCGCTCAGGCGCAGGCAGTCAGCGGCCAGCCAGCGCGCCTCGATGTGATTCATCTTCGCCAGTTGGCGCAGGGTCAGGAAGCGGCCGGTGTCGGCATCCACCACCATCCAGCGGCGATCACCCACCAGGCCCAGGGCGTCCACCTCGGCCTGCGCCAGGGATTCCACGGCCGTCGACTTGACGGGATAACGATAGAGGGCACTGAGGTGCGACATGGGCGCGGCTTCCTGGCGGCGGACAAAGGCCGCCAGTGTAAGGGAGGCGCCGGAGCGGCGAAACCGCGGGGATTACTCCTCGGCCAGCGCCAGGCGCCGGCGCACTTCCTCGACCAGTTGATCGGGCTGGAACTTGGAGAGGAAGGCGTTGCAGCCCACCTTTTTCACCATGGCTTCGTTGAAGCTGCCCGACAGCGAGGTGTGCAACACCACATAGAGATCGGCGAGGCGCGGATCCTGGCGGATCTCGGTGGTCAGGCGGTAGCCGTCCATTTCCGGCATCTCGGCATCGGTGAGCACCATCAGCAGCTTCTCAGTCAGCACCACGCCCTCGTCGGCCCAGGCCTTGAGCTTGCGCAGGGCCTGCAGGCCATCGGTGGCCACGTGGAATTTCAGATCCAGCTGCACCAGGGTATCGCGCAGCTGGCCGATGGCCGTGCTGGAGTCGTCCACCAGCAGCACCTCACGGCCGCGAGCCTTGGCCAGCAGCGGATCGGCGAGGCGTTCCTGGGAGACCTTGACGTTATAGGGGGCGATCTCCGCCAGCACCTTTTCCACGTCGATCACTTCCACCAGCCGGTCTTCGATGCGGGTGATGGCGGTCAGGTAGTGCTGGCGTCCGGCGCCGCCGGGCGGAGCCTGGATGCTGTCCCAGTTGAGGTTGATGATGCGATCGACGCTACCCACCAGGAAGGCCTGAACCGAGCGGTTGTACTCGGTGACGATGATGGTGCTGTTTTCGTCGGGCGTGATCGGTCGCATGCCGATGGCCGCGGCCAGATCGATCACGGGCAGGGTCTGACCCCGCAGGTGGACGACGCCGCAGATCATGGGATGGCGCTTGGGCATCTGGGTCAGGCGCGGCAGCTTGAGCACCTCCTGCACCTTGAACACGTTGATGGCGAACATCTGCCGGCTGGACAGCTGGAACATGAGAATTTCCAGACGGTTCTCGCCAACCAGCTGAGTGCGTTGATCGACGGTGTCGAGAATGCCAGCCATGGAAAGTCCACTCCAAAGATAAGTCAGGTCACAGGCTATCGGCGGCTGACGCCAGTTCTTGAGTCCCGGAAACAGGAAAGCCGCCCGAGGGCGGCTTCCAGGACGGACGCGCGGATCAGGCGCGCGGCAGGGTCACGCCGCGCTGGCCCTGGTACTTGCCACCGCGATCCTTGTAGGAAACCTCGCAGGCCTCGTCGGATTGCAGGAACAGCATCTGGGCCACGCCCTCGTTGGCGTAGATCTTGGCCGGCAGCGTCGTGGTGTTGGAAAACTCCAGGGTGACGTGGCCTTCCCACTCGGGTTCCAGCGGCGTGACGTTGACGATGATGCCGCAGCGGGCATAGGTGCTCTTGCCCAGGCAGATGGTCAGGACGTCACGGGGGATACGGAAGTATTCCACGGTGCGCGCCAGGGCGAAGGAGTTCGGCGGGATGATGCAGACATCGCTGACCACGTCGACGAAGCTCTTGTCGTCGAAATTCTTCGGGTCCACCACTGCCGAATGAATGTTGGTGAAGACCTTGAATTCATTGGCGCAGCGCACGTCGTAGCCGTAGCTGGACACCCCGTAGGAAATCACCCGGCTGTCGTCCGCGCCGCGCATCTGGCGCTCGACGAAGGGCTCGATCATGCCGTGCTCCTGGGCCATGCGGCGAATCCACTTGTCCGATTTGATGCTCATGGCAGGTCTTGCTCCGGGGGTGAAAAAATTGACCGCGCATTCTAGTGGATAGCCGCGCGGTCTCAAAGACGACCGGACGAAATCAGTCGTCGCTGACGGTGATGGTCGGCATGCCGCCCCCAGCCTGGCCGCCCAAGGCGATGCGGGCCCCGACCTTGCGTGCCAGTTCCTGGTAGATCAGCGCGATCTGGCTGTCGGGATCGGCGATGGCGGTGGGACGTCCAGCGTCGGCCTGCTCGCGGATGGCCATGGCCAGCGGCAGGGAGGCCAGGAGATCCACGCCGTACTGCTCGGCCAGCTTGCTGCCGCCGCCTTCGCCGAACAGGTGCTCGGCATGGCCGCAGTTGGAGCAGATGTGCACGGCCATGTTCTCCACCACCCCGAGCACCGGGATGTTGACCTTCTGGAACATTTCCACGCCCTTCCTGGCATCCAGCAGGGCCAGATCCTGGGGCGTGGTGACGATCACCGCGCCGGCCACTGGCACCTTCTGTGCCAGGGTCAGCTGGATATCGCCAGTGCCGGGCGGCATGTCGATCACCAGGTAGTCGAGGTCGTTCCAGGCGGTCTGGGTAATCAGCTGGATCAGGGCGCCGGAGACCATCGGGCCACGCCAGGCCACCGGGGTCTTGTCATTGGTCAGGAAGGCCATGGACATGACCTCGACGCCATGGGCCTGCAGCGGGATGAACCACTTTTCATCGCGCACTTCGGGACGGGTGCCCTCGGCGAAGCCGAACATGATCCCCTGGCTGGGGCCATAGATGTCGGCGTCCAGCACGCCGACCCGGGCGCCTTCGCGGGCCAAGGCCAGCGCCAGGTTGGCGGCGGTGGTGGACTTGCCCACGCCACCCTTGCCGGAGGCCACGGCGATGATGTTCTTGACGTTGCCCATGGCGTCCAGCTGCGGCTGGGCCGCGTGAGGGGCGATCTGGCAATCGATCTGGACCTCGGCGGTCTCGACCCCGGGCACGTTCTCCAGCGCGGTTTTGAGCACCTGGGCCAGGCCGCCCTTGAACAATCCGGCGGCATAGCCCAGCTCGAAGCGGGCCCTTACGCGGCCACCGTCCAGCGCGAGGTCGCGCAGGGCGCCGGCGCTGAGCAGGTCCTGTTCGAGATAGGGATCGTGATACTGGCGCAGCGCGGCCTCGATGGCCTCGCGAGTCGGAGCGGTCATGCAGACTCCCGGAAACGACGGATAGGAAAGAGAAGCTGCGGCCTATGCTACCCACTGTCCTTGGTAAAGCCTATCCGCACGGCGCTACACTCCCGGCTTGCCCCCAGCCCGTGGAGCCCTGCGTGAACCAGCCTTCCCTGCACATCAGTTCCACCTTCGACAGCGGTGCCGTCGAGGTGCTGTCCCTGGCCGACCCCGCCGACATCCGTCTGCGCATCCGTCCCGACACTGCCTCGCCCTTCACCCAGTGGTTCCACTTCCGCCTGGAGGGTGCCCGCGGCCTGCCCTGCCGGCTGAGCTTCGCTAATGCCGGCGAGTGCGCCTACCCTGAGGGCTGGCGCGACTATGGCGTGGCCGCGAGCTATTGTGGCCAGGAGTGGTTCCGCATTCCCACCCACTACGACGGCAAGACCCTGAGCTGGGACGTCATCCCCGATCACGACAGTCTGTTCTTCGCCTACTTCGAGCCCTATCCGGAGAGCCGCCACCTGGCCTTCGTCGGTGAAGCGCAGCGCCATCCTGCCGTCCGTCTGGAAACCGTCGGTCGCTCGCTGTTGGGCCGGTCACTGGACCTGTTGCGCATCGGCACGCCGGGCGCCGGCAAGAAGAACATCTGGGTCATCGCCCGCCAGCACCCCGGTGAGCCCATGGCCGAGTGGTTCGTCGAAGGCCTCCTGCGCCGCCTGCTGGGCCTGGGCGAACACCAGGGCGACCCGGTCGGCGCCAAGCTGCTGGAACACGCCGTGTTGCACGTGGTGCCCAACATGAATCCCGACGGTTCGGCCCTGGGCAATCTGCGCACCAACGCGGCCGGTGCCAACCTCAACCGCGAATGGCTGGAGCCGGACGAGGAGCGCAGCCCCGAGATCCTGGCGGTGCGCCGCGCCATTGCCGCGACCGGCTGCGACCTCTTCCTCGACATCCACGGCGACGAAGCCCTGCCCTATGTCTTCGTCGACGGCTGCAATGGCCTGCCCAACTTCGGTGAGCGCGAAGAGGCCGAGCAACAGGCCTTCCTGCAGCGCTTCCAGCGTGCCAGCCCGGACTTCCAGACCCGGTACGGCTATCCCCGGGGTCACTTCGGCAGCGAGACCCTCAAGCTCGCCACCAAGTATGTCGGCCATACCCATGGCTGCCTGGCCCTGACCCTGGAACTGCCCTTCAAGGACAACGCCAACGATCCCCGTCCGGATGTGGGCTGGAACGGTGCCCGCAGCGCTGCCCTGGGCGCGGCCATGGTCAATGCCCTGTACTGGCAGCTGGCCGATCTCTGAATGCTCGAAGTCTGCTGCGCGTCGGCCAGACTGCGTTGGAAACTGCCTCAGAATGCTCATTTACCCGTTGTAAACTGCGCTTCTTCGGCAATTTCCGCCTTGCCTGGCGCTAGCGCGCAGGACTTCGCGCTTTTCAATGCCCGTCCCCACGGATGAAACCGACCGGCCATTTCGCTATGATGGTCGGTCACCTTATCAGCGCCGCGATCCAGCCAAGACCATGACCGAGCCCCGCAAGATTCTCGTCACCAGCGCCCTGCCCTACGCCAACGGCTCCATCCACCTCGGCCACATGGTCGAGTACATCCAGACCGACATCTGGGCCCGCTTCCAGCGGCTGCGCGGCAATCAGTGCATCTATGTCTGCGCCGACGACGCCCACGGCTCGGCCATCATGCTGCGCGCCGAGCGCGAGGGCATCACGCCCGAGCAGCTGATCGACAACGTCAAGCGCGAACACAGCGCCGACTTCGCCGATTTCGGCGTGGCCTTCGACAACTTCCACTCCACCCATGCGGAAGAGAATCGCGAGCTGTCGCGCGCCATCTACCTGAAGCTGCGCGAGAACGGCCACATCGCCACCCGTCCGGTCACCCAGTATTTCGACCCGGACAAGCAGATGTTCCTGGCCGACCGCTTCATCAAGGGCACCTGTCCCAAGTGTGGCAGCGCCGACCAGTACGGCGACAACTGCGAGAAGTGCGGCGCCACCTACGCGCCCACCGAACTGAAGGATCCCAAATCGGCCATCTCCGGCGCGACCCCGGTGCTGCGCGAATCCGAGCACTTCTTCTTCAAGCTTCCCGACTTCGCCGAGATGCTCAAGGGCTGGACCCGCAGCGGCGCCCTGCAGGAGTCGGTGGCCAACAAGATCGCCGAATGGCTGGATGCCGGCCTGCAGGAATGGGACATCTCCCGCGATGCGCCCTACTTCGGCTTCGAGATCCCCGACGCCCCAGGCAAGTACTTCTATGTCTGGCTGGACGCGCCCATCGGCTACATGGCCAGCTTCAAGAACCTCTGCGACCGTCGCGACGACCTGGACTTCGACGCCTACTGGGCCAAGGACAGCGTGGCCGAGCTGTACCACTTCATCGGCAAGGACATCGTCAACTTCCATGCGCTGTTCTGGCCGGCCATGCTCGAAGGCGCCGGCTACCGCAAGCCGACGGCGCTGAACGTCCACGGTTTCCTTACCGTCGACGGCCAGAAGATGTCCAAGTCCCGCGGCACCTTCATCAAGGCGCGCACCTACCTGGATCATCTGAATCCCGAATACCTGCGCTACTACTTCGCCGCCAAGCTCTCGCGCCATGTCGAGGACATCGACCTGAACCTCGAGGACTTCGTGCAGAAGGTCAATTCCGACCTGGTGGGCAAGGTGGTCAACATCGCCAGCCGCTGCGCCGGTTTCATCCACAAGGGCAACGCCGGCCTGCTGGTGGACGCCCAGGCCGCCCCCGAACTGGAAGCCGCCTTCCGCGCCGCCACGCCCAGCATCGCCGAGGCCTACGAGACCCGTGACTTCGGTCGTGCCATGCGCGAGATCATGGCCCTGGCCGACCGCGCCAACGCCTGGATTGCCGACAAGGCGCCCTGGAGCCTGGCCAAGCAGGACGGCAAGGCCGACGAAGTCCAGGCGATCTGCGCCCAGGGCATCGAGCTGTTCCGCCAGCTGGCGATCCTGCTCAAGCCGGTACTGCCCAACCTGACCGCCGCCGCCGAGGCCTTCCTCAACGTCGCCCCCCTGACCTGGGCCGACCTCGACACCCGCCTGGCCAATCATCAGCTCAATGCCTTCCAGCCCCTGCTCACCCGCATCGAACCCGCCAAGGTGCAGACCATGATCGACGCTTCCAAGGAAGACCTGGCCGCCCAGGCCACGGCCCAGCCCGCCGGCAATGGCGAACTGACCAAGGCCCCGCTGGCCGAGACCATCGACTTCGACACCTTCTCCAAGGTCGACCTGCGCATCGCCCTGATCGAAAAGGCCGAATTCGTCGAAGGCGCCGACAAGCTCCTGCGCCTGACCCTGGACATCGGCGATGCCAAGCGCAACGTCTTCTCCGGCATCAAGAGCGCCTACCCGGAGCCGAGTCAGCTCGAAGGTCGCCTGACCCTGTACGTAGCCAACCTGGCGCCGCGCAAGATGAAGTTCGGCGTCTCCGAAGGCATGGTCCTGGCCGCCGGCCCCGGCGGCAGCGAGATCCACCTGCTCAGCCCCGACAGCGGCGCCAAGCCCGGCCAGCGGGTGATGTGACAGAGACGGCGCCGAGAGCCTGCTCAAAGGCGAGCGAGCTAGCGACAAACAAGGCGAACATGGCTGAGGAAGCGGAGTTTACAAAGCGTAAATGAGCATTCCGAAGCCATTTTCAACGCAGTTTGGCCGACGCGCAGCCGACTTTGAGCAGGCTCTCAGGGCGCCGTTCTTCCCCCAGCCCCGACCCTGATCATGAACGCCCACGCTACCCTCATCACCGCCATCGACGCCCTGCTGCCCCAGACCCAATGCGGCAAGTGTGGCCATCCCGGCTGCCAGCCCTATGCCGCCGGCATCGCCGCGGGCGAGGCGCACAACAAGTGCCCGCCCGGGGGCGCAGCCACCATCGTCGAGCTTTCGGCCCTGCTGCAGCGCCCGACCCTGCCACTGGACTCGCCCTATCCGGTCACGCCTAGCCAGCGTGCGGTGATTCGCGAAGCCGAGTGCATCGGTTGTACCAAGTGCATCCAGGTCTGCCCCACCGACGCCATACTTGGCGCGGCCAAGCTGATGCACACGGTCATCGAAAGCGAATGCAGTGGTTGCGAGCTGTGCCTGGCGCCCTGTCCGGTGGACTGCATCGATCTGGTGGCGGTACCGGCACCGGTCGATCGCCAGGCTGAACGTCAGCGCGCGCAGTACTACCGCAGCCGTTTCGACACCCGCCAGGCACGCCTGCAGCGGGACCGCGAACGGCTGGACGCCGAGCGCCAGCGCCGTCAGGTGCCACCTGCGACCGCCACGGTTGCAGAGCCCCCCGCCACGGCGGAATCCTCGCTCAAGCCGCTGAAGATCGCTGCCGCCATGGCGCGTGTCGCCCTGCAGAAGGCCGAACGGCAACTGGTCCAATACGGCACGCCCGCGCTGGAAACCCAGGTACAGCAGTTGCGTGAAGCCGCCCAGCAGGCCCAGGCGGCCCTGGACAAGGCGCAGCAAGCGCCCGTCACTGCCAGCGCACCTGCCCTGGCGACGGTCGCTACCGATCCCGCCGCCCTCAAGCAGGCGCGGATCGCCGCCACCCTGGCGCGTGCCCAGCTGACCAAGGCCGAACGCGCCTTTGGGGCCACGCCCACCGCCGAACAGCGCGAGCAACTCGAAGCGCTGGGCAGCGCCGCGCAGCAGGCCGCCTCTCATCTCGCCGCCCTCGAAGAGCGAACCGCCCGATGAACGCCGCCAAACGCCTGGAAATCTTTCGTCGTCTGCACGAGGACAATCCCGACCCCAAGACGGAGTTGGCCTATGCCTCGCCCTTCGAGTTGCTGATCGCGGTGATCCTCTCCGCCCAGGCCACCGACGTCAGCGTCAACAAGGCCACCGCGCGCCTCTATCCGGTGGCTAACACGCCCCAGGCCATCCTCGACCTGGGCGTGGCAGGGCTGTCGGAGTACATCAAGACCATCGGCCTCTACAACGGCAAGGCCAAGAACGTCATCGAAACCTGCCGGCTGCTGCTGGAGCGCCATGGCGGCGAGGTACCCCAGACCCGCGAAGCCCTGGAAGCCCTGCCCGGGGTCGGTCGCAAGACCGCCAACGTGGTGCTCAACACGGCCTTCCGGCAGATCGCCATGGCGGTGGATACCCACATCTTCCGGGTCAGCAACAGGACCAACCTGGCCCCCGGCAAGAACGTGGTGGTGGTCGAGCTCAAGCTGCTCAAGGTGGTGCCCAAGGATTACCTGCTGGATGCCCACCACTGGCTCATCCTGCATGGCCGCTACGTCTGCCAGGCGCGTAAGCCTCGCTGTGGCAGTTGCCGCATCGAGGACCTCTGCGAATACAAGGCAAAAACCTCGGACGATTGAAAAAGGGCTCACCAAAGCCCTTCAGCGATTGAAAAAATCTTTTTTACCAGCCCCTGCTTTGTCGCTATAAGGTGCGCGAAAAGGTCCCGCAGCCCTGTCGATGACTGGCGTGTGACCCTGTCCAGCCTTGCAGGAGTTACCAATGGCCGAAGACAAAAGCGATATCGATGTAGACGACGATTTCGAGAGCGATGGCGAAGCGCCCGAAACGGTGGAACCCGTCGTCAGCAAGACCAACCTGACCAAGCGGCGCCTGATCGACGACATGCTCGAAGAACGCCGACTCAAGCGGCAGATCTCCGAGTACGACTTCGACCTGTAAGCCATAAAAAACCCCAGCCTAGGCTGGGGTTTCGCATGGCGTCGCCACCCTTACAGCAGGGTGCGACCCTTGCCCGCGGCAATGCGCATGCGCAGGGCGTTGAGCTTGATGAAGCCCGCCGCGTCGGCCTGGTTGTACGCGCCGCCGTCTTCTTCGAAGGTGGCGATGTTGGCGTCGAACAGCGACTCGTCGGATTTGCGACCGACGACGATGACGTTGCCCTTGTACAGCTTCAGGCGTACCACGCCGTTCACGCTGGCCTGGGAGGCGTCGATCATCTTCTGCAGCATCAGCCGCTCCGGACTCCACCAGTAGCCGGTGTAGATCAGGCTGGCGTACTTGGGCATCAGCTCGTCCTTGAGGTGGGCCACTTCGCGGTCGAGGGTGATGGACTCGATGGCGCGGTGCGCCTTGAGCATGATGGTGCCACCGGGGGTCTCGTAGCAGCCACGGGACTTCATGCCCACATAGCGGTTCTCGACGATGTCCAGGCGACCGATGCCGTTCTCGCCGCCGATGCGGTTGAGCTCGGCCAGCACGGTCGCCGGGCTCAGCTCCTTGCCATCGATGGCGACGATGTCACCGGCGCGGTAGGTCAGCTCGATGTAGGTCGGGGTGTCCGGCGCGGCTTCCGGGGACTTGGTCCAGCGCCACATGTCTTCTTCGTGCTCGGTCCAGGTGTCTTCCAGCACGCCACCCTCATAGGAGATGTGCAGCAGGTTGGCATCCATGGAGTACGGCGACTTCTTCTTGCCGTGACGCTCGATCGGGATCTGGTGCTTTTCGGCGTAGTCCATCAGCTTCTCGCGGGAGAGCAGGTCCCACTCGCGCCAGGGGGCGATCACCTTGACGCCCGGCTTGAGCGCATAGGCGCCCAGCTCGAAGCGCACCTGGTCGTTGCCCTTGCCGGTGGCGCCGTGGGAGATGGCATCGGCGCCGGTCTCGTTGGCGATCTCGATCAGGCGCTTGGCGATCAGCGGACGGGCGATGGACGTACCCAGCAGGTACTCGCCTTCGTAGACGGTATTGGCGCGGAACATCGGGTAGACGAAGTCGCGGACGAACTCTTCACGCAGGTCGTCGATGTAGATTTCCTTGACGCCCATGGCCTGGGCCTTGGCGCGTGCCGGTTCGACTTCCTCGCCCTGGCCGAGGTCAGCGGTGAAGGTCACCACTTCGCAGTTATAGGTATCCTGCAGCCACTTGAGGATCACCGAGGTGTCCAGGCCGCCGGAATACGCCAGGACTACCTTCTTCACATCCGCCATGCCGTTCGCTCCCGTGTGTTGCATTGAGTCGGAAAGCGGTAATTCTACTGGTGGTATCGCCGCTTTTACAGAGGCGCGACGCACTCTGATGTCTGGGCGACATGCGGTTGCAGCGGATCAGCCCTTGGGCTTGGCTGGCGGGGCGGGGGTCGGCGCCGGTGGCTCACTCGGATTGGCCGCGGTACTGGTGGTCGGCGCGGCCGCTGGCTCGCTGCTTGGCGGCACCCGCGAGAACACCAGGGTCACGCGCCGGTTGAGCGCCCGGTTGGTCTTGCTGTTGTTGGGTGCGAGCGGATACTGCTCGCCAAAGAAGCGCAACTCGATCTGCTCCGCGGGGAAGCCCTTGGTCTTCAGGTACTCCATCACGGCGATGGCACGCAGCCGGGATTCCTGGCGATTGTCCAGCCGGGTGCCCTGGTTGTCGCTGTAGCCCGAGACGATGACGTGGTTGACCGTCGGATCGGCCTTCAGGTACTCGTCGATGAGATCGAGCTTGGCCTTGGCGCTGTCGTCCAGGGTATCGCCACCGCCCGGGAAGCCGACCTGGGAATGGCGAATCTGCTCGAAGTTGACCGCCAGCAGCTTCTGGGTACAGGCCTGGAACTGCTGGTAGGCCGGCTCGAAGTGCACGGGCAGCAGCCGGACCTCGACGCGGTCATCCAGGGCACCCGGCCGACTGACCTGCGGCATGCGCCCTTCCATCAATCCCGCCAGCAGGCGCTGAGCCTGCTGCGCGCTGGTCGTCAGGGCCTGCTCCCCCTCCACCACCTTGACCGAGCCGAGGCTGATGTCGCCAAGGCCCGGCTTCCAGGGCACCGCCGCGGCCTTGAGGCTGGCGCTGCCCACCGGCAACCACTGACCGTTGGGGCGCAGCTCGAATACCGTGGCCTCGCCGGCGCGGCGCAGGAAACCACCGCTGCCGAAGCGCGGGATGGGCTGCAGCAGCCGACAGGCGAAGATGTCGCCCTCCACCTTCCACTCCACGCTCTCGAGCCGACTCTGGAAGGTCATCCCCCAGGCCGGAACGGCGAGCAGCAGACAGGAAAGGAAGAGGTAACGCGGGCGCACGTCGAGCTCCGGAAAGAAAAAAGTACCTGGGCTTCATATCGGTCAAGGGCGCGGAAAACTTGAGCGCGATCCCGCTGCACGGGTGCCGGCTACCCCCTTTTCCGGTAGCATTTCCCCACTTTCCCGCAGCCTGGAATCCCGTATGACCGACCGGATCACCCTTGCCCGTCCCGATGACTGGCACATTCACCTGCGCGACGGCGCCGCCCTGCCGCAGACCGTCGCCGACGCCGCCCGCGAATTCGGTCGCGCCATCGTCATGCCCAACCTGGTACCACCGGTGCGCAATGCCGAGCAGGCCGCCGACTACCGCGAGCGCATCCTGGCCGCACGTCCGGTGGGCAGCCGCTTCGAGCCGCTGATGGTGCTCTACCTCACCGATCGCACCAGCCCGGAAGACGTGCGCAGTGCCAAGGCCAGCGGTTTCGTGCATGCCGCCAAGCTCTATCCGGCCGGAGCCACCACCAACTCCGATTCCGGGGTCACCTCCCTCGACAACCTCTTCCCGACCCTGGAAGCCATGGCCGAGATCGGCCTGCCGCTACTGGTGCATGGCGAGGTCACCCATGCCGAGGTGGACGTCTTCGACCGCGAGAAGAAATTCATCGACGAGCACCTGGTGCGTATCGTCCAGCGCTTCCCGACGCTGAAGGTGGTGTTCGAACACATCACCACGGGCGACGCCGCTGCCTTCGTGCGCGAGGCCCCGGCCAACGTGGGTGCCACCATCACCGTCCATCACCTGCTGTACAACCGCAACCACATGCTGG
Organism: Pseudomonas oryzihabitans; assembly: GCF_001518815.1. Classification (NCBI taxonomy): domain Bacteria; kingdom Pseudomonadati; phylum Pseudomonadota; class Gammaproteobacteria; order Pseudomonadales; family Pseudomonadaceae; genus Pseudomonas; species Pseudomonas oryzihabitans. The sequence goes on along the minus strand of NZ_CP013987.1, from coordinate 1,834,128 downwards.
TGGGCGGCATCCGGCCGCATTTCTATTGCCTGCCGATCCTCAAGCGCAACACCCACCAGAGCGCCCTGCTAGACGCCGCCACCAGCGGCAACCCCAAGTTCTTCCTCGGCACCGACTCGGCGCCCCACGCCCGTCACGCCAAGGAAGCGGCCTGCGGTTGTGCCGGCTGCTATACCGCCTACGGTGCGCTCGAGCTCTATGCCGAAGCCTTCGAGAGCCGCGACGCCCTCGACCGCCTGGAAGGCTTCGCCAGCCACTTCGGCCCTGACTTCTATGGCCTGCCGCGCAACACCGAGACCGTGACCCTGGTGCGCGAGGACTGGCAGGCGCCGGCCTCCCTCCCCTTTGGCGATCACGAGGTGGTTCCCCTGCGCGCGGGCGAGACCTTGCGCTGGCGTCTGGAGGTGAGCGTATGAGCATGGATGAGACCTTCAGCGACGAACTGGATGCCAGCCAGCCCATGTCCGACTCGCGCATCCCCATGGCGCGCCGCTTCCGCGGCTATCTGCCGGTGGTGATCGACGTCGAGACCGGCGGCTTCAACGCCGCCACCGATGCCCTGCTGGAAATCGCCGCCACCACCGTGGCCATGGACGAGGAAGGAGTGCTCTATCCGGATCACACCTATTTCTTCCGCGTCGAGCCCTTCGCTGGCGCCAATATCGAAGCTGCGGCGCTGGAGTTCACCGGCATCAAGCTCGACCATCCGCTGCGCATGGCAGTGGGCGAAGAGCAGGCGCTGAGCGAGATCTTCAAGGGTGTACGCAAGTCGCTCAAGGCCAGCGGCTGCAAGAGAGCCATCCTGGTCGGCCATAACAGCAGCTTCGATCTGGGCTTTCTCAATGCCGCGGTGCTGCGCTGCGGCCTGAAGCGCAACCCCTTCCACCCGTTCTCCAGCTTCGATACCGCCACCCTGGCCGGTCTGGCCTATGGTCAGACGGTACTGGCCAAGGCCTGCCAGGCGGCCGGCATCGAGTTCGACAATCGTGAAGCCCACTCGGCCCGTTACGACACCGAGAAGACCGCCGAGCTGTTTTGCGGCATCGTCAATCGGTGGCGGGAAATGGGCGGCTGGGTCGACCTGGACTGATCTGACAACCGCCTGTCGCCAAGGACGCCTTTAATGAGATTTTGCCGCCTACAACTTTGACAATCATTCTCATTGTCATTAGCTTTGGCGGCACCTCCACTCATACAGCAGGCGATCCATGTACGTGTGTCTTTGCCGTGGCGTGACCGACAAGCATATTCGCGAAGCCATCTATGAAGGCTGCTGCAGTTATCGGGAAGTCCGGGAAAGCACGGGTTGCGCCACCCAGTGCGGCAAGTGCGCCTGCCTCGCCAAGCAGGTCGTCAAGGAAACCCTCGGTGAGCTGCATGGTGCCCAGCAGCTCGCCTACGCCCTGGACGTCCCGCGCGCCTGAGCGACATCCCTGCAAAAAAAGCCGGACCTTGTGTCCGGCTTTTTTATTGTCTAATCAAACGCTTACGGAAAGGATGGAAAAGCTTTCGATTACCGTTCGATTTTCGTCGATTTTTCAACAACTTAAGCTTTTGACAAAGGGCCCTTCCACGCTCAGACTGCCGGCAATCCCACCCGATTTGCAGGTCCGGCCATGAAAGGCGATATCACCGTCATCCAGCATTTGAACAAGATCCTCGGCAACGAACTGGTGGCCATCAACCAGTATTTCCTGCACTCGCGGATGTACAACGACTGGGGTATCCGCAAGCTGGGTCATCACGAGTACAAGGAATCCATCGACGAGATGAAGCACGCCGATCGCCTGATCGAGCGCATCCTGTTCCTGGAAGGCCTGCCCAACCTGCAGGATCTGGGCAAGCTGATGATCGGCGAGAACACCCAGGAGATGATCCAGTGCGACCTGCGCCTGGAGATCAGCGCCGTGGCTGACCTGCGTGAAGCCATCACCTATTGTGAAAGCGTGCGGGACTACGTGAGCCGCGACATGCTCAAGAGCATCCTCGAATCCGAGGAAGAGCACATCGATTGGCTGGAAACCCAGCTGAGCCTCATCGCCAGCGTCGGGATCGAGAACTACATCCAGTCGCAGATGCACGACGACGATTGATCGAGCAGACGCCCATGAAAAAGCCCGCATGATGCGGGCTTTTTTTGTGGCGGAGGACTCAGGCGTCCTTCTGCTCCACGGCCTGCTTGATCAGGGTCTGCAGCTCACCCTTTTCGTACAGCTCGGCCAGGATATCACTGCCGCCGACCAGCTCGCCGCCAACCCACAGCTGGGGAAAGGTCGGCCAGTTGGCGTACTTGGGCAGATTGGCGCGGATTTCCGGATTCTGCAGGATATCGACATAGGCGAATTTTTCGCCACAGGCCATCAGTACCTGAGCGGCACGGGAAGAGAAGCCGCACTGAGGCGCGTTCGGCGAACCCTTCATGTAGAGCAGCACAGGATTGTTGGCAATCTGGTCTTTGATGGTATCGATGATTTCCACGATGCACCTCGCTAATACGGTGGGACGATTGTAACGGAAAGGCCGGTGGAACGCCGGGATTTCCGCGACGTCCAGCCCGAAACAGGCGCGGCTCGACCTGCCAATCGACCACGCTCATTCAAGGCCGTTCGCTCCGCCGGCGGTGATTCGGTAGGCCACTTGGCAAACTTTGGCGGCGAGGCTGTGGTCAGGTTAAGGGTAGGCGCCACGTGATGCGCCTGATCCAAGACCCCAGGAGAACTCCATGAGCCTGTTCAGCAAGATCCTCTCGAAGCTCGGCATTGGTGAAGCCCACGCGGATACCCCCGCCGCAGCCCCCACCGCTGGCGCGACCGATACCGCCGCACCCGCCGGAAACCCGGCTTCGACCGGCAGCGCCGCCCCCATGAGCCAGGTGGACGTCGCCGCCAAGCTCGACGGCCTGGCCGCCCAGAAAGGCGAACAGCTCAATTGGAAGACCTCCATCGTCGACCTGCTCAAGCTCCTCGACCTGGACAGCAGCCTGACCGCGCGCCAGGAACTGGCCAAGGAACTGAACTGCCCTGCCGACAAGATGAGTGACTCTGCCGAGATGAACATGTGGCTGCACAAGGCCGTCCTGCAGAAACTCGCCGACAATGGCGGCAACGTTCCCGCTGACCTGCTGTAAGCCCTGCCGGAGCACTCTGTCCGGAGTGCTCCCGAGCTCTACCCCACCGCGCGTTGGCAGGCCTGAAAAGGTGCCAGCGTGCGATGGTGGTAAAATGCGACATGAACTTATACCATTTCGCCTTTGGTCTTTCCGCCGTGTAAAACGGCATGCTCTCAGGTTCGCCGCGCCCTTCACGGGTGGCCGTTACCGGGACGGGACGCTAGGGTAACGAAATGACGGTTCGCCACTTTCTCTCTTTCATGGATTGTTCCCCCGAGGAACTCCGGCAACTCATCGCACGCGGCATCGAACTCAAGGCGTTGCGCAACCAGGGCATGCTCCATGAGCCCCTGCGTAATCGCGTCCTGGGTATGATCTTCGAGAAGGCCTCGACCCGTACCCGCCTTTCTTTCGAGGCCGGCATGATCCAGCTCGGCGGCCAGGCGATCTTCCTGTCCTCCCGCGATACCCAACTCGGCCGCGGCGAGCCAGTCCCGGACAGTGCCCGGGTCATGTCCAGCATGCTCGATGGCGTGATGATCCGCACCTATGCCCACGAGATGCTGACCACCTTCGCGGCCAACTCCCAGGTACCGGTGATCAATGGCCTGTCGGACGACCTGCATCCCTGCCAGCTGCTGGCGGACATGCAGACCTTCTTCGAACACCGGGGCGACATCCGCGGCAAGACCGTGGCCTGGATCGGCGACGGTAACAACATGTGCAACAGCTACATCGAGGCGGCCGAGCAACTCGACTTCACCCTGCGCATCGCCTGCCCGGAAGGCTATGAGCCCAATCCGCGCTTTCTCGAACGCGCCGGTGATCGGGTTCAGCTGACCCGCGATCCCCGTGAGGCCGTGGCCCAGGCGCACCTCGTCAGTACCGACGTCTGGACCTCCATGGGGCAGGAAGAGGAAACCCGCCTGCGTCTGGCAGCCTTCAAGCCCTATCAGGTCAATGCCGAACTGCTCGACGGCGCCGCCGAGGACGTGCTGTTCATGCACTGCCTGCCGGCCCACCGTGGCGAGGAGATCAGCCATACCCTGCTGGACGATCCCCGAGCCGTGGTCTGGGACGAAGCCGAAAATCGCCTCCACGCCCAGAAGGCGCTGCTCGAATTCCTCATCGCGCCGCCGCTACACGCCTGAGGACGTTAGCCTCCTTGGATGCGCCAGGCATCCGAGGCGGCCGGTTCACAGCAGCAGCTGGCCCCTGAATACGGTGACCGCGCGTCCGGCGATACTCACCCGGTCTCCGTCGAGCCGACACCAGAGCTGACCTCCCCGCGCCGAGAGCTGTTGTGCGGTAAGCATGCGCTTGGCCAGCCGTCGCGACCAATAGGGGATCAGGCTGCAATGGGCCGAGCCGGTGACCGGATCCTCGTCCACACCAACTGCCGGCGCGAAGAAGCGCGAGACGAAGTCGACGTCCCGCCCCCGGGCAGTGACGATGACGCCCTGCCAGGGCAGCCTGGCGATGGCGGTCAGGTCCGGCTTGCACTCGCGCACGGCCTCCTCCGACTCCAGCAGCACCAGCAGCTTGTCCGCCGCCAGGGCATCCACGGGCGAGACTCGCAGGGCTCGCTCCAGCTCAGGGGTCACACCCAGCTCCGAGGGGACCAGTGCCGGAAAATCGAGCGCCAGCAGCCCCTCGGCCTCGCGAAACACCCGTAACACACCGGACTGACTGATGAACTCCAGCCGATCGCCTGCTTCCCCATAGCTTTCGAACAGCACATGGGCAGCGGCCAGGGTGGCATGGCCGCACAGCGGCACCTCAACGCGCGGGGTGAACCAGCGGATCCGCCAGGTCTCGCCCTCACGCACCACGAAGGCGGTTTCCGATAGGTTGTGCTCGGTGGCGATCCGTTGCAGCAGATCGTCGGCAGGCCAGCTGTCTAGGCGGTACACGGCCGCAGGGTTGCCACGAAAGGGTTGATCGGTGAAGGCATCGACCTGGTGAAATTCTAGGGACATGCGCGCTACCTGGGCAGAAAGAAAGAACAGCAGGCGTGAGGTCGCGTAAGCACCTGGTCTCAGGCAGGCTCTGGCAGCGACATCATTACTTCAGACCTGATAACGGGCAGGTTGTCGCTCGGGCCTATATGACCAAAGTAGCAGGCGGCGTCGCATTGGCAATGAATTGTCGAACGTCGTCACTGTTTTTGCGCTCAGGAGCTTTGACAGTTTTCATATTTGAAATTAGATTTTCGGTTGCGAACAAATGGCTCTAGGGCCACCTATAAATACAACAACCATGAGGCTCCCCCCATGAGTACTCTTCTCGCTCCAACTCTACGCGGTCAATGCATCGCCGAATTCCTCGGTACTGCCCTGCTCATCTTCTTCGGTACCGGTTGCGTGGCGGCGGCGAAAGTCGGCGGTGCCACCCTTGGGCTGTGGGAAATCAGTATCATCTGGGGCGTCGGCGTGAGCATGGCGGTCTATCTGTCCGCCGGTGTTTCCGGTGCGCACCTGAGCCCGGCGGTCACCATCGCTCTCTGGTTGTTCGGTGGCTTCGAAAGACGCAAGGTTCCGGCCTACATCCTGGCCCAGGTCGCCGGTGCCTTCTGCGGCGCGGCGCTGGTCTACGGCCTCTACAGCAGCCTGTTTTTCGATTATGAACAGGCGCACCACATGGTCCGCGGCAGCCAGGCGAGCCTGGAGCTGGCCGGTGTCTTCTCGACCTATCCCCATCCGTCCCTGTCGGTCGGTCAGGCCTTCCTGGTCGAAGCCGTTATCACCGCCATTCTGCTGGCCATGATCATGGCCCTTACCGACGACGGCAACGGCCTGCCCCGCGGCCCTCTCGCGCCCCTGCTGATCGGCCTGCTGATCGCCGTGATCGGCGGTTCCATGGGCCCGCTGACCGGTTTCGCCATGAACCCAGCCCGGGATTTCGGGCCCAAGCTGATGACCTTCTTCGCGGGCTGGGGTGAGATCGCCTTCACCGGCGGCCGCGACATCCCCTACTTCCTGGTACCCATCTTCGGCCCCATCGTCGGTGCCTGCCTGGGCGCCGCTGGTTACAAGGCGCTGATCTGCCGTCACCTGCCCGGCCTGGCCTCGGGTGCCTGCGATGTTCCGGCCAAGGCCGAGGCAAGCTCCCGTACCGAAGTGAACTCCGCTTCCAAAGCGTCCTGATCGCCGCGAATCACAATAAGGAACACGACCATGACCGACCAGAACAAGCAGTACATCGTCGCGCTCGACCAGGGCACTACCAGCTCCCGCGCCATCGTCCTGGACCGCAACGCCAACGTGGTGACCATCGCCCAGCGCGAATTCGCGCAGATCTATCCGCAGGCCGGCTGGGTAGAACATGACCCGATGGAAATCTGGGCGACCCAGAGCGCCGTCTTCGTCGAGGCCCTGGCCCAGGCCAGCATTAGCAACGAGCAGATCGCGGCCATCGGCATCACCAACCAGCGCGAAACCGCCATCGTCTGGGACAAGACTACCGGCCGCCCAATCTACAACGCCATCGTCTGGCAGAGCCGCCAGAGCACCGCGATCTGCGACCAGCTCAAGCGTGATGGCATGGAAGACCATATCCGCAAGACCACGGGCCTGGTGATCGACCCCTACTTCTCGGGCACCAAGATCAAGTGGATCCTCGATCACGTGGAAGGCAGCCGCGAGCGCGCCCGCCGTGGCGAGTTGCTGTTCGGCACCGTGGACACCTGGTTGATCTGGAAGATGACCCAGGGCAAGGCCCATGTGACTGACTACACCAACGCCTCGCGCACCCTGCTGTTCGATATCCACAAGCGTGAGTGGGATGCCACCATGCTCGAGGTGCTGGATATCCCGCGCGAGATGCTGCCGGAGGTGAAGTCGTCTTCCGAGGTCTATGGGCATGCGCACCTGGGCAGCACCCAGACCACCGGCATCCCGATCGCCGGTATCGCCGGCGACCAGCAGGCAGCGCTGTTCGGCCAGATGTGCGTTGAGCCAGGCCAGGCCAAGAACACCTATGGCACCGGCTGCTTCCTGCTGATGAACACCGGGGAGAAGGCGGTGCAGTCCCAGCACGGCCTGCTGACCACCATCGCCTGCGGTCCCCGCGGCGAGGTCAACTATGCCCTGGAAGGCGCCATCTTCAACGGCGGCTCCACCGTGCAATGGCTGCGCGACGAACTCAAGGTGATCAACGATTCCCTGGACTCCGAGTACTTCGCCACCAAGGTGACCGATAGCAACGGCGTCTACCTGGTCCCGGCCTTCACCGGTCTGGGCGCGCCCTACTGGGACCCCTATGCCCGGGGCGCCCTGTTCGGCCTGACCCGCGGCGTCAAGGTGGATCACATCATCCGCGCCACCTTGGAATCCATTGCCTTCCAGACCCGCGACGTACTGGACGCCATGCAGCAGGACGCCGGTGAAGCCCTGAAGTCGCTGCGCGTGGACGGTGGCGCTACCGCCAACAACTTCCTCATGCAGTTCCAGGCGGACGTGCTCGGCACTCGCGTCGAGCGGCCGGAAATGAAGGAGACCACCGCCCTGGGCGCGGCCTACCTCGCCGGCCTCGCTACCGGCTTCTGGAGCAGCCTGGACGAGTTGCGCAGCAAGAGCACCATCGAGCGGGTCTTCGAACCGGCCTGCGATCCGAGCAAGAGAGACACCCTGTACAAGGGCTGGAAGAAAGCCGTCGAGCGGACCCGCGGTTGGGCACTCGACTGACAGCGAAACGACCGGCGTCTTCCGACGCCGGTCTTGCTTTACGCGACAAGCGCTTTCCACTATGAACGACCTACGGCATCCTCTGTGAATTTACTCGATCACCTCAAGGAAGCCGTAATGAGCCTGGCGCCCCGCCAACAGCAGATTCTCGAACTGGTTCGTGAGCGTGGCTACGTCAGCATCGAAGAGCTGGCCCAGCACTTCTCCGTTACTCCCCAGACGATCCGCCGCGACATCAATCAGCTCGCCGAAGCCGGCCTGCTGCGACGCTACCATGGCGGCGCCGCCCATGATTCCAGCGTGGAAAATACCGAATACAGCATGAGGGCCGGTCAGATGCGTGAGGAAAAGCGCCTGATCGCCGAAGCCGTGGCCGCCGCCGTACCCGACCACGCCTCGCTGTTCATCAACATCGGTACCACCACCGAGGCCATCGCCCATGCCCTGCTCGGGCATCGCAGCCTCAAGATCATCACCAACAACCTCCATGTGGCCAACATCCTCAGCGCCAAGGACGATTTCGACGTCCTCATCGCCAGCGGCAAGGTACGCAGCGACGGTGGCGTGGTGGGTCAGGCTACCGCTGACTTCATCAAGCAGTTCAAGGTCGACTACGCCCTGGTTGGCATCAGCGGCATCGACGAGGACGGCACCCTGCTGGATTTCGACTATCAGGAAGTCTGCGTCTCCCAGGCCATCATCCATAACGCCCGCCAGGTGTTTCTCGCCGCCGACTCCAGCAAATTTGGTCGCAACGCCATGATTCGACTGGGCAGCCTCGAACAGATAGACCAGCTCTTCACCGAGCAGGAACCCTCGCCCGCCTTCGCTCGCTGCCTGCGCGAGTGGCAGGTCAAGGTGGAAGTGGCACGCTCGCGCTAGTCCGAGGGGCGACCATTCGTCGCCTCACCCTCCTCAATATTCGTTTTTTTTCGTTTTAGCGGTCTGAAGACACAGGCTTGGCTAGAACCTGTGTTTTTGCTGGGCTATTATGTTCGAAACCGAATAATTATGTTCGTTTCACAGGAGGCATCATGGCCCAGGCATCCACTGCAACTCCCCGGACTTACGATCTCGCCGTCATCGGTGGTGGTATCAATGGCGTAGGCATTGCGGCCGATGCAGCGGGTCGTGGACTGTCGGTGTTTCTTTGTGAACGCGACGATCTGGCGAGTCACACCTCTTCCGCCAGCAGCAAGCTGATCCACGGTGGCCTCCGCTATCTGGAACACCACGAATTCCGCCTGGTGCGCGAAGCCCTGGCTGAGCGCGAGGTGTTGCTGGCCAAGGCGCCGCACATCGTCAAGCCCATGCGCTTCGTCCTGCCGCACCGCCCGCACCTGCGGCCGGCCTGGATGATCCGTGCTGGCCTCTTCCTTTATGACCACCTGGGCAAGCGGGAAAAGCTGCCGGGCTCCCGTGGTCTCAAGTTCGACGCACAAGGACCGCTCAAGGCCGAGATCAAGCGCGGCTTCGAATATTCCGATTGCTGGGTGGACGATGCGCGCCTGGTGGTGCTCAACGCCATGCAGGCGCGCGACAAGGGTGCCGACATCGTGACCCGTACCCGTTGCGTCAGCGCCCGCCGGGTTGACGGTCATTGGGACGTCGAGATCGAGGGCCCTCAGGGCCGTCGGCAGATTCGTGCCAAGGCGCTGGTGAACGCGGCAGGCCCCTGGGTCGCCAGCTTCATTCGCCAGGACCTGCAGCAGAAGTCGCCCTATGGCATCCGCCTGATCCAGGGCAGCCATGTCATCGTGCCCAAGCTGTATGAAGGCGACCAGGCCTACATCATGCAGAACGAAGACCGCCGCATCGTCTTCGCTATCCCCTACCTGGGCCAGTACACCATGGTCGGCACCACGGATCGCGAATACCAGGGCGACCCGGCCAAGGTGACCATCACCGATCAGGAAATCGACTATGTGCTGGGCGTGGCCAATGCTCACTTCCGCAAGCAACTTAGCCGTGACGACGTCCTGCACACCTTCTCTGGTGTCCGTCCGCTGTGCGACGACGAGTCGGACAATCCTTCCGCCATCACCCGCGACTACACCCTGTCGCTGGCTGAAGAACAGGGCGCGCCACTGCTGTCGGTATTCGGTGGCAAGCTGACCACCTACCGCAAGCTCGCCGAGTCGGCGATGGCGCAGCTGCAGCCCTTCTTCCCCAAGCTAGGCAACAGCTGGACAGCCTCCGCACCGCTGCCCGGTGGCGAAAACATGACCACGCCGCAGGCGCTGACTCGTGAATTGCTGGACAAGGTCAGTGGCCTGACGCCTGCCCTGGCGCAGCGCTGGGCGACCACCTACGGCAGTCGCGTCTGGACCCTGCTGGGTGATTCGCGCTCGGTCGAGGACCTAGGTGCGGTGCTGGGCGCTGATCTCCATGTGCGCGAGGTGGAATACCTGCAACGCCACGAGTGGGTCACCAGTGCCGATGACGTACTCTGGCGACGGACCAAGCTGGGCCTGGTATTCACCGATGCCGAGCGGGCTGCGCTGGAAGACTTCCTCGCGCATTCAGAACCGGCCCAAGCCGCAAAAGACAGTAACGCCGCCTGAAGAAGCCTGTCCCTGAGCGGGCTATCCGCTCAGGGATCGACATGTTTTTCCACGGCGCTAGACACTGCAACAGCTCGCCGAGCACGGTAGAGCATAGGCAGCACCATGAAAAGTCTTCATGATGCGCCTTTATGTCCAGTGCCAGCGCCATGTTCGAAATTCGCCACCTGAAAACCCTGCATGCTCTCCGCGAATCCTCCAGCCTGGTGGAAGCAGCGGAGCGTCTGCACCTGACCCAATCCGCCCTCTCCCATCAGTTCAAGGAACTGGAAGAGCGCCTGGGTACCCCCCTGTTCATTCGCAAGACCAAGCCCATCCGCTTCACCAGTGCCGGCCTGCGGCTGCTGCAGACCGCCGATGCGGTATTGCCCCACTTGCGCAGTGCCGAGCGAGACCTCGCACGATTGGTGGGCGGAACGGCGGGACGGCTGCATATGGCCATCGAATGCCACAGCTGCTTTCAGTGGCTGATGCCCACCATCGATCAATTTCGTGATTCCTGGCCGGAAGTGGAGCTGGACCTGGCCTCCGGTTTCTCCTTCGCCCCCTTGCCCGCCCTGGCCCGAGGCGATCTGGATCTGGTGGTGACAGCCGATCCGGTGGATCTTTCGGGCGTCACCTACGTGCCGCTGTTCACCTACGAAGCCCTGCTGGCGGTGGCCAACCAACACCCACTGGCACAGCGTCCCTTCATCGTGCCCGGGGATCTCGCTCAGGAGACCCAGATCACCTATCCGGTGGAACGCGATCGCTTGGATATCTTCACCCGCTTTCTCGATCCGGCCGATGTCGAGCCGCTGTCGATTCGCACGGCGGAAATGACGGTGATGATGCTGCAACTGGTGGCGTCGGGTCGCGGGGTCTGCTGTTTGCCCAACTGGGCGATCCACGAATACAGCTCACGCGGCTATGTCACGGCGCGCCGACTGGGAGAGAAGGGACTCTATGCGACGCTCTATGCGGCGATCCGCGAAGACATGCTGGAGGCGCCCTTCATGCAGGATTTCCTGCTGACCGCCAAGGACACCTCCTTCGCCACCCTCGAAGGGGTCAGCAGCGCGCGCTGAGCCGGCGCGCTGCCCGTGGGACGCTACTTGCTGTTGCCACCCGGAAAGCCGGCGAACTTCTTGTTGAAGCTCGAGACGCGGCCTTCGACCTTCATCTGACGCTGCTCGCCGGTGTAGATCGGGTGGGACGCGCTGGACACGTCGAGGCTGATATAGGGATAGGTCTGACCTTCGTATTCCTGGGTGCGGTCGCTCTCGGCGGTGGAGCGAATCAGGAAATAGGTGTCCGACGTGGTGTCGTGGAACAGCACAGGACGGTAGTTGGGATGGATACCGGGTCTCATGAAGGCTCTCCTGATCTGGAGCACCGATGACAGGATGTCTTCGGCACATTAAAGATACATTATAACATATTGAAGCCGATCCGGCAGCCCCACCTGTGACGGTGGCGGCAGCCACGGCCATTCGCATGGAACCATCCGCCGTGCCCGGGGCTCGTAACCTGAGGCCCTGACCGGCGGCACCCCACCCTCTCTGAGACCTGCTGTCGGTCGATGCGTGCGTTCAGACCTGGAGCGCCAGACAGACGACCTGTCCGCTCCACGCCTCCCACACGCACAGCGCCATTGCATTGGCTTCTCAAGGATTGCGAGAAGTCCACACGCATTGGATGCGCACGCCGGGTTCGGGATTGAACTCACCGCGCCGCATCCCAAGGATTCAAGAGGCACAGAACCATGTGCGGCATCGCCGGAGAGCTTCGTTTCGATCAACAACCCGCAGCCATCAGCGTGGTGGAGCGCATTACCCACCGCCTCGAACAGCGCGGACCCGATGCCTGGGGCTTCCACAGCCAGGGACCGGTCGCCCTGGGCCATCGCCGGCTGAAGATCATGGATCTGGCGGAAGCTTCGGGCCAACCCATGATCGAGCCGGAACTGGGTCTGTCCATGGTGTTCAACGGCGCCATCTACAACTATCCGGAACTGCGTACCGAGCTGGAAGCCAAGGGTTATAGCTTTTATTCCGGGGGTGACACCGAAATCCTGCTCAAGGCTTATCACGCCTGGGGCAAGGATATGCTGCCCAAGCTCAACGGCATGTTCGCCTTCGCCATCTGGGAGCGAGACAGCGGTCGGCTATTCATCGCCCGGGATCGCCTGGGTATCAAGCCGCTGTATCTGTCGTTCACCGACAAGCGCCTGAGATTCGCCTCCAGCCTGCCTGCCCTGCTGGAAGCCGGCGACGTCGACACAAGCATCGATCCGGTCGCGCTCAACCACTACCTGAACTTCCATGCCGTGGTGCCAGCGCCGCGCACCATCCTGAAGGGCGTGCAGAAGCTGCCGCCAGCGACCTGGATGACCGTGGATGCCTCGGGCCAGCAGCATCAGGAGACCTGGTGGAACCTGGACTACGGCCCCCGTGAAGAGGAGCGCCGCTACACCCTGGACGATTGGGCCGAACGGGTCCTGCATGGCCTCAAGGATGCCGTCGCGGTCCGCCAACGCGCCGCGCGCGAGGTGGGCGTATTGCTGTCGGGGGGCGTGGATTCCAGCCTGCTGGTCGGCCTGCTGCACGACTCGGGCGTCAAGGACCTGCTGACCTTCTCCATCGGCTTCGAGGATGCCGGTGGCGAACGTGGTGACGAATTCCAGTACTCCGATCTGATAGCCAATCACTACGGCACTCGCCACCATCAACTGCGCATCGCCGAAGACGAGATCATCCAGCAGCTGCCGCGTGCCTTCTCGGCCATGAGCGAGCCCATGGTGAGCCACGATTGCATCGCCTTCTACCTGCTCTCCCGTGAGGTCTCCAAGCACTGCAAGGTGGTCCAGAGCGGTCAGGGCGCGGACGAACTCTTCGCCGGCTACCACTGGTATCCCCAGGTGCATGGCGCCGCCGACCCCTTCGCCGCCTACCGCGCCGCCTTCTTCGACCGCGACTACGCCCAGTACGCCGCCACCGTGCAGGCGGGTGTACGCCTGGAGGGAGACGCCGCCGAAGCCTTCGTCCGTCAGCACTTCGCCAAGCCGGGCGCCAGCGCCGGGGTCGACAAGGCCCTGCGCCTGGACAGCACCGTGATGCTGGTGGATGACCCGGTCAAGCGGGTCGACAACATGACCATGGCCTGGGGCCTGGAAGCTCGGGTGCCCTTCCTCGACTATCGCCTGGCCGAACTCTCGGCACGCATTCCCGCCGAGTTCAAACTGGGCGACGGCGGCAAGCAGGTACTCAAGGCCGCCGCGCGCAAGGTTATCCCTCAGAAGGTGATCGACCGACCCAAGGGGTATTTCCCGGTGCCGGGCCTCAAGCACCTGGAAGGCAACACCCTGACCTGGGTACGCGAGCTGCTGCTGGATCCCAGCCAGGATCGCGGTTTGTTCGACACCGCCGAGATCGATCGCCTGCTGACCAATCCGGCCGATCGCATCACGCCCCTGCGTGGTTCCAAGCTCTGGCAACTCGCCGCGCTCAACCTCTGGATGAGCGAACACGGACTGTGAGGGTGCACAAGGCATGAAAGCGACCAGCTACAACCAGCGCCTCCAGCGTGCCCAGACGCCCTCCTACGAACGGCTGCAGGCACGCCTGGCGGAAGGCGACCATCCGACCTCCCAGCCGCTCTGCCTTCATTGCGGCTGGGGACGGCTGCTCGTCGGCCATACCTATCCCGACCCCGCCAGTCTGGCCAAGGAGCTGCTCAACGAGACGCCGGGCGAGCGCGATATCGCGCTCTATGTGGCCGCACCGCACCAGGTGCTGGCCCAGGCGCCACAGCAGCTGTTTCTCGATCCTAGCGATACCCTGCGGGTCTGGTTCAGCGACTATCGCCCGGCGCGCCGGATCTATCGCGGCTTTCGTATCCGCCGCGCCTGCTCCGCGCAAGACTGGAACGAGATCAACCGACTCTATCAGCAACGACACATGCTGCCCGTCGACACCGAGCGGCTGACGCCCCGGCACAAGGGCGGTCCGGTCTACTGGCTGGCGGAAGACGACGACAGCGGCGCCATCATCGGCTCGGTGATGGGCCTCAGTCACGTCAAGGCCTTCCGGGATCCGGATGGCGGCTCCTCGCTGTGGTGCCTGGCGGTCTCGCCCGAGTGCAGCCGGCCTGGGGTCGGCGAGGCGCTGGTTCGCCACCTGATCGAACACTATGCCAGCCGCGGCCTAGCCTACCTGGACCTGTCGGTGCTGCATGACAACCTGCAAGCCAAGCGACTCTACGACAAGCTGGGTTTCCGTCAGCTGCAGACCTTCGCCATCAAGTGCAAGAACGGCATCAATCAGACGCTGTTCCTCGGCCCCGGCCCTGCCGCCGAGCTGAATCCCTATGCACGGATCATTGTCGACGAAGCCCTGCGGCGTGGCATCGAGGTGCAGGTGGACGATGCCGAAGGGGGTCTTTTCACCTTGATCCAGGGCAACAGGCGCATTCGTTGCCGCGAATCCCTCACCGATCTCACCTCCGCTGTGACCATGACCCTCTGCGCCGACAAGGTGCTGACCAGTCGCACCCTGGCCCGTGCCGGGCTGAAGGTACCGGAGCAGCAACTGGCTGGCAGCGAGGAAGACAACACTGCCTTTCTGGAAAAGCATGGCGCCCTGGTGGTCAAGCCGGTCAATGGCGAACAAGGCAAGGGCGTGGCCGTGGATATCCGCGACGCCGAGCACCTTGCCACCGCCATCCAGGCGGCGCAGCGCCATGACGATCGCGTGCTGCTGGAAAGCTTTCACCAGGGCCTCGATCTGCGCGTGGTGGTCATTGGCCACGAAGTAGTGGCTGCCGCCATCCGCCGCCCGGCGGAAATCGTCGGCGATGGCCAGCATAGCGTCAGGGACCTGATCGAAGCCCAGAGCCGCCGCCGCCAGGCAGCTACCGGCGGCGAGTCGCGCATCCCGATGGACGAGGAAACCGAGCGCGCCATCCGCGGCGCCGGTCACGACTGGGACAGCGTGCTGCCCGCCGGCACCCACCTGGCCGTGCGCAAGACGGCCAATCTGCACACTGGCGGCATCCTGGAGGACGTCACCGATAGCCTGCATCCGGTGCTCGCCGACGCGGCCATCCAGGCCGCGCGCGCATTGGACATCCCCGTCACCGGCATGGACCTGCTGGTCCCCGCCGCCGACTCACCCGACTACGTCATCATCGAAGCCAACGAACGTCCGGGCCTGGCCAATCACGAGCCACGCCCCACCGCCGAGCGCTTCATCGACCTGTTGTTCCCGCTATCCCGGGAGGTTCCGCTATGAATCGATTGCCTGAACCGGATCTGGATTACCTGCGCAAGGTCCTGCTGGACCTGCTGGCGATTCCCAGCCCCACCGGTTTCACCGACACCATCGTCATGTACGTCGCCGAGCGGCTCAACGAACTCGACATCCCCTTCGAGCTCACGCGGCGTGGCACCATCCGCGCCACCATCAAGGGCCACAAGGAGAGTCCGGACCGGGCGGTCTCCGCGCACCTGGACACCATTGGTGCCATCGTCCGCGAGATCAAGGACAACGGTCGCCTGGGCCTGGCGGCCGTGGGCCACTGGTCCAGCCGCTTCGCTGAAGGCAGTCGGGTCAGCCTGTTCACTGACGATGGCACCCTGAGAGGCAGCGTATTGCCGCTCCTGGCCTCCGGCCATGCCTTCAATACCGAGATCGACAAGATGCCGGTGACCTGGGATCACATCGAGCTACGCCTCGATGCCGTGACCAAGAGCCGCCACGAGACCGAGCAGCTGGGCGTGCAGGTCGGCGACTTCGTCGCCTTCGATCCGCTGCCGGAATTCACCGACAGCGGCTACATCAGCTCGCGCCATCTGGACGACAAGGCGGGCGTGGCTGCCCTGCTCACCGCCTTGAAGATGCTCAAGGAAACCGGCCAGACCCCACCCATCGACTGCCATCCGCTGTTCACCATCACCGAAGAAGTGGGCTCAGGGGCTGCCGGTGCCCTGCCCTGGGACGTCAGCGAATTCGTCGGTATCGACATCGCCCCGGTCGCGCCGGGTCAGAGGTCCGACGAGCATCGGGTCAGCGTCGCCATGCAGGACTCCGCGGGCCCCTACGACTATCACCTGTCGCGGCACCTGCTACGCCTGGCGCAACGCAATGACATCCCGGTCCGGCGCGACCTGTTCCGCTACTACTACAGCGACGCCCACTCGGCGATCAGCTCCGGCCAGGACGTACGGGTCGCCCTGCTCGCCTTTGGCTGCGATGCCACCCACGGCTACGAGCGCACCCATATCGTCAGCCTGGCGGCGCTCAGTCAGCTGCTGACCGGCTACATGCTTAGCCCACCGGTGTTCGACAGCGATGCCCAGCCCGCCGACAGCTCGCTGGACCGCTTTGGTCATCAGCTGCTGCCGGAGGACACCCAGATGGACAACCAGACGCATCTGCCGCCCCTGGAAGAGGTCGTCGGCGACAGCAGCAAATAGCGTTCGACTATCGCGCCTGGGGTATCCTGGGCGCCTTTTTCCAGGCACCTCTCCATGATCATCCCCCACGACCAGCTCGCTGCCGCCACCCTCGACAACCTGCTGGAAGACTTCGTTACCCGCGACGGCACCGACAACGGTGACGAAACGCCCCTGGCGACCCGCACCCAGCGCGCCCGGCGCGCCCTGGAAACCGGCGAAGCCGTCATCCTCTTCGATCCGGACAGTGCTCTGTGCCAGCTGGTGCTAAGGCGCGATGTGCCCCCCGAGCTGCTCGACGACTAGGGTCCTACCGACCGCCTAGGCGCTGCCCCGCGGCGCCAGCAGGATCACCAGCGCCCCCGCTACGCAGAGCAAGCCACCCGCCAGGTCCGTCCAGGTCGGGCGAGTGCGCTCGACCAGCGCCAGCCAACCCAGCGAGGCCACTACATAGATGCCGCCATAGGCGGCATAGGCGCGACCGGCGTAGGCAGATTCGATACGGGTCAGCAGCAAGGCGAAGAGCACCAAGCTGGCGAGACCCGGGACTATCCACCAGGGACTGCGATCCAGACGCAGCCAGAGCCAGAAGGCGTAGCAGCCCGCGATCTCGAACAGCGCGGCCAGCAGGAACCAGAGATAGTTCAGCATGAGGCCGCGCCATCCTCCTGGCGGTAGGGCAAGGCTTCGGCGGCTTGTCGGGCATAAGCCTGGACCCCTGCTCGCTCCTGATCGAGAAACTCGGCCACGGCCGCTCTGAGCCCCGGATGCACCAAGTAGTGCCAGGAACGGGTCAGCGTAGGTTCGAAGCCGCGAATCAGCTTGTGCTCGCCCTGGGCGCCGGCATCGAAGCGCTGCAGTCCTTCGGCGATGGCGTACTCGATGCCCTGGTAGAAGCAGGTCTCGAAATGCAGCTGGTCGAATTCCTGCAGGCAGCCCCAGTAGCGACCATAGAGGGTGTCGCCGTCTCTCAGGTAGAAGGCCATGGCTACCGGCCGGCTGCCCTGGCGCACCAGCACCACACGAATGGCCTCGGGCAGCCGTTCCGCCAGCAGGCTGAAGAAGGCGCGCGTCAGATAGGGATCCTGGCCGCGCACCTCATAGGTATTGGCATAGCAGGCATAGACGAAGTCCCACTCCGCCTCGCTCAACTCATCGCCTTTGCGCCACGCGAAACTCACCCCCAGGCCAGCAACCTGATCGCGCTCCTTGCGCAACTGCTTGCGCTTGCGCGAGGTCAAGGCTGCGAGAAAATCGCCATAGTCGCGGTAGCCGCGATTATGCCAGTGGAACTGGCAACCGAGGCGGGCCAGCCAGCCATCGCGATCCTGCAGCACGGCATCGGCCTTGGGGTCAGTGAAGTTGACGTGCAGGCTGGAGAGCTCCAGACCGGCCAGGCTGCCCGTGGTGGCGTCGAGCAGGGTCGCGCAGGCGGCTGGCTCACCCAGCAGGCGCGCGCCTTGTACCGGCGAGAAGGGCACGGCGGCCAGCAGCTTGGGATAGTAGTCGATCCCGGCTCGGCGGCAGGCATCGGCCCAAGCCCAGTCGAAGACGTATTCGCCATAGGAGTGCGCCTTGAGATAGGCCGGCATCGCGGCGAGCAGCTGTCCCTGGGCATCCTTGAGGATCTGGTGCGCCGGCTGCCAGCCGGTCCCCTGCCCCAGGCTGCCACTGTCTTCCAGGGTGGAGAGGAATTCATGCCGCAGAAAGGGCTGGTCGTCCACCAGCAAACCGTTCCACTGCTCGGCAGACACCTGGGCCAGGCTGTAGAGATACTCGACGATCATCCCACTCCCCTTGCTTGGACTCGGCGTACAGGTCTAACACAATCAATGCCCTGACGGGCACCTGGGAAAGACCCTGGTGAATGGCTTTCGTGCGGACGAAAAAAAACCGCCGTGAGGCGGTTTCTTTCGAGTGTGGCGTCCCCTAGGGGACTCGAACCCCTGTTACCGCCGTGAAAGGGCGGTGTCCTAGGCCACTAGACGAAGGGGACGTTACCCTGGTGCGACCCTTGCGGATCACTAAATTGGTGGAGCTAGACGGGATCGAACCGTCGACCTCTTGCATGCCATGCAAGCGCTCTCCCAGCTGAGCTATAGCCCCAAGTACAGCATCTTGTCACGTCTGGGATACGTGACCGATATGGCGTCCCCTAGGGGACTCGAACCCCTGTTACCGCCGTGAAAGGGCGGTGTCCTAGGCCACTAGACGAAGGGGACGTTACCCTGGTGCGACCCTTGCGGATCACTAAATTGGTGGAGCTAGACGGGATCGAACCGTCGACCTCTTGCATGCCATGCAAGCGCTCTCCCAGCTGAGCTATAGCCCCAAGTACAGCATCTTGTCACGTCTGGGATACGTGACTGATATGGCGTCCCCTAGGGGACTCGAACCCCTGTTACCGCCGTGAAAGGGCGGTGTCCTAGGCCACTAGACGAAGGGGACGAAACCTTCTACCGATTTCCCCCGCAGGCGAAATCGAAATTTGGTGGAGCTAGACGGGATCGAACCGTCGACCTCTTGCATGCCATGCAAGCGCTCTCCCAGCTGAGCTATAGCCCCGTCGGTCAGGACGGTGCGCATGTTAAGAGGCCCGGCCTCCCCTGTCAACACCAAAGAGAAAAAAAGCTGCTAGTAACAGACACTTATGCCTTGAATCGGCTAGATCGCCCGGGACAGGGCCGCACGCTGGGCGCGGGCGGCCAGCAGGTAGGTGAACTTGCCATCGCTGGCAGAAAGCTTGCGCAGTACCTTCTTGTCCACCGCTCGGTAACCGCCCATCTCCAGCGCGGTACGCCCCGAACTGCCGATCAGCATGCCGGGGTTCGCCACCATCAACTTGGCCGCCTGCTCGACGAGCTTGGCGTAACGCTTGCGATCATCGAGATCGTAGCCCTGCAAGGGCAGCAGCATGCGCAGCCATTCGGCCCAGTAGAACTCCAGGAATTCCGACGGCAATACCCGACCGTCTGGAGTACGTGGCTTGTCGTAGCCGATCTGGCGCGTGAAATACACCAGGGCGCGATAGGGATCGTCCGCCATGGCGGTGAGCCCCAGAGATGCTGGGAGCTGTTCGGGCAGGATCGGCCGCCCCTGGGGATCCTTGAGCCAGGCCTTGCGTTCATCCAGCAGGCGAATCCAGAACTCCGCCATGGTCGCGGACGCACTGAAATCGTCGGTGACCCTGACCCATACCCAGGTCTCGGGGCCACCGCCGGGATGTTCCCAGAAGGCGGAAAAGGTGTGGTGGCCGTCGGTGAGATAGAGCTGCTGCTCCGGCCCTATGACGACGGTCTTCATTTCGTCCGGGTAGGTTCCGGGCGGCCTGGCGCCCAGGGTATCGCCTGCGGAACGCAGGCTGGTGCTGGGCTGGAATCCACCACTCAGGTGCTGGCCGTTGGCTTCACAGTAGTCGTCGAACAGCTTGCGCCGGTCGCAGGCGTACTTGCCAAGCTTGTACAGCACCTGGTCATGACCGATCGCGGGCTGGGTGGGGCGCAGCTGTCGCAGCTGTACCCGGAGCAGGCTTCCTGGCTGCACGGGGTTTCCCTTACTCAAGATGTCTTCCCAGGTCCGACAACGGTCATCCCGGGAAGACTCCTGCCGTCGATCAGACCTTGCGCAGAATCACGCTGCCGATGGAGTAGCCCGCACCGAAGGAGCTGAGTACGCCGAGGCTACCGCTGGCCAGATCCTCATGATGCAGATGCAGCGCGATGACCGAGCCTGCCGAGCTGGTGTTGCCATAGGTATCCAGGATGACCGGCGCCTCGTTGGCCTCAGGCTCGCGCCCCAGCAGGCGTTTGACGATGAGGTGGTTCATCGCCAGGTTGGCCTGGTGCAACCAGAAACGCGACACCCGCTCGACCGGAATGTCCAGCTCGGTGAGGTGGTTGGCGATCAGTTCGGCTACCAGCGGACAGACCTCCTTGAACACCTTGCGCCCTTCCTGGACGAACAGCTTGTCCGGATTGGTCATGCCCTCCTCCGCCGCGCGGTTGAGGAAGCCGAAGTTGTTGCGGATGTTGTTGGAGAACTGGGTGAACAGCCTGGTGCCCAGGATCTCGAAACGATGCGCCGAGATGGCCTGGTCGGCGCGTTCCACCACCAGGGCGGTGGCGGCATCGCCAAAGATGAAGTGGCTGTCGCGGTCACGGAAGTTGAGGTGGCCCGTGCAGATTTCCGGATCGATCACCAGTACCGCCCGGGCCTGGCCCAGTTGCACGGCGTTGGCGGCGGTCTGCAGGCCAAAGGTCGCCGATGAGCAGGCGACGTTCATGTCGAAGCCATAGCCCTGGATACCCAGGGCGGCCTGGACCTCGATGGCTACCGCCGGATAGGGGCGCTGCAGATTGGAGCAGGCAACGATGACACCGTCGATGTCGGCGGCGGTACGTCCCGCTCGTTCCAGGGCTTCGCGGGCCGCAGCGACGCCCATCTCGCAGAGGATCGAGGGTTCGTCATTGGTCCGTTCGGGGATGCGCGGCACCATGCGCGCCGGATCGAGAATGCCCGCCTTGTCGACCACATGGCGGCTGCGGATGCCGGAGGCCTTCTCGATGAAGGCGGCGCTGGATTCCGGCTGGGGCGCCAGGCTGCCCTGGGCGATGGCGTCGGCATGCTCGGCGTTCCACTGGCCGGCCCACTGGTTGAACGACGCGACCAGTTCGTCGTTGGAAATGCTTTCGGGCGGCGTATAGAGCCCACTACCGCTGATGACCGCGTGCTGCACGGCTATTCCTCTTGTTGTCGGGATGACGCCGTGCCAGTTTGCCGCAAATCCAGAGTGGACGCCCGTGCAATCTCAGCGCCGATTGGCCGCCTCGGCAGCCCGCAGGACGTCGCTGCCCACCTCGCCCTCGTATTTCTTGATCAGGGGCATTACGGCGGCGCGCCAGGCCTCGCGCTCGGCGGGCGTTGGCACCAGGATCTTGCTGGTGCCGGATGCCGTCACCCGCTCGCGGGCCTTGGCGTTGATGCCCTCCGCATCGCGGTTCACGGACTGGGTCACCTCGTCGAGGATCGCCTCCAAGTCGCTACGGATCTCGAAGGGCAGAGCGTTCCAGAAGCTGGTGTTGGTAATGAGCATATAGGTCAAGAAGCTGTGATTGTCCTCGACGATGTAGGGCTGCACGGTGTTGATCTTCTGCCCCAGCAGGTTCGACCAGGGATTCTCCGCGCCTTGCACCTTGCCGGTCCGCAAGGCGTCGTAGACCTGGGCGAACGGCAGCTGGACCGCCTCGGCGCCCAGCTGCTGGTAGTAGGCGGCGAGGACTTCGGAAGATTCGACGCGGAAGGTCAGGCCCTTGAGATCGGCAGGCGCGTGGATTTCCCGCGTGGCGGAAAGCTGACGGCCACCGTTGTTCCAATAGGCCAACCCGGTGATGCCGTGGGTGACCAGGCTGCCCAGCAGTTCACGGCTCTTGTCACGGCGCTGGAAGCGCTTGACCGCCTCCAGGTTGTCGAACAGATAGGGGAGATCGTAGACCCTGAGCGCCTTGGACAACGCATTCAGCTTGGAGACCGAAGGGGCCAGCATCTGCACCCGGTTGCTGCGCAAGGCCTCCAGTTCGTCGGCGTCGCCTACCAGGGTGGAGCTGGGATAGACCTCGACCTTGACCTTGCCGGCCAGACGCTCCTGCACCAGCTTCTGGAACTGCAACGCACCGCGCCCCTTGGGCGTGTCGTCCGTGACCACATGGGCGAACTTGATGACGATGGGGTCGGCGACGGCCAGCGGCGCGGCCAGCGCGAGCAACGACCCGGCCAGGGTGGCGAGAAAGGTCTTGATCATGGGATTCCCTGCGATGAACGATCCATTGGGCCGCTTCCGTGCCCCGTCGCAGTGCGCATGCGACGCGGTCACCTTAGCAGTCACAAGGCGAATGACTGGTCAGCGGAGGGAAGTGGCACGACGAATGTGCAAGAAAGCAGGATCAGGGGTAGGAACAGCGCCGTCGAAACGGCGCCAGGCATCCATCAGGGCGAAATAGGATCACTTGCGGGAAAGGTTTCCTCGACGGATTCGTCGAGCTGCTCTTCGCTTACCTCGTCTTCATCGTCGGCGACGGGCGGATCGTTCGGCTGCTGCTGGGCATAGACGGCGTTCATGGCAAATCTCCAGACGCGGAAAGGGAAGGACTACAGAGCCGAAAGGACTCGGCCCTGTACGTTAGTCATGGCGATGCAGGCGGACGTTCAGCTCGTCGACGATCGGTGCCCAATCGGCATCTTCCATGATCTCGTCCTTCAGGAACGCCTTTTGCGACGGTGACCAGAAATCGGCTTCCGAGACCTTCACCTCGTCAGGCAGCGGTGAATGGCTGGCGATGAAAGCATCGATGGCAGCCGGATCGGAATCCAGGCCCAGTTGCTCGAAAAGGGTCGTCAGGTCGTGAACGGGAAGTTCCATAGGGGTCTCCAGACAGGTATCGGTCGGTAAAGGCAAGCATCTAGAAAGACGCCAGCCTTGAGGGGTTCCCCGGCCTTAATAAATCCTTCAGCGACGTACCTTAAGGTTACGCCCACGTTCACCCTACCAGGGCCCTCCCCAATGTCGCTTCCCGTCTCCTCCATCCAGTTCACCGCCCCGCAGCGCCGTATCCTCGTCACCGGAGCCACCGGCTTTCTCGGCGGCGCCGTCACCCTGCGCCTGTTGGAGCTGGGACATATCGAAGGCCTGAGATTCCTCGTCCGCGCCGCTACCCAGGCGGAAGGCCTGGAGCGCCTGCTGCAGAACCTGCGCATGCACGACGTCGACGAACATCTGGCCGCCCGGCTGCAACCCGAGCAAATCCTCTGCGGCGATCTGCTCGATACCCAGTGGATCGAGGCCGCCAGGCCCCAGCTGCTGGCGCTGGACGAGGTCATCAACTGCGCGGCAGTGGCCTCCTTCTCGCGCAATCCCAAGATCTGGCCGGTCAATGTCGAAGGCACCTTCGCCCTGGCCGAGGCCTGCGCCCAGTCCCGTCGCTTGAAACGCTTCCTGCATGTCAGCACCGCCATGGCCTGCGGCCCCCAGCGCGAATCGCCGGTCGCCGAGACCTGGGACTTTCCCGAGCCGGACCAGCAGTTGGTGGACTACACCGCGTCCAAGGCGGCCATCGAACTGAAGTTGCGCAATGAGTTGCCGCTGCTGCCGCTGGTGGTGGCGCGCCCCTCCATCGTCGTGGGCCACCGCCGTTCGGGCTGCAAGGCCTCGGGAAGTATCTTCTGGGTATTCCGCATGGGCTTCGCCCTGGAGCGCTTCACCTGCGGCCTCGATGAACAGATCGATGTCATCCCGGTGGACTACTGCGCCGAAGCCTTGGTGGAACTGGCACTGAAGCCCAAGCTGAGCTACAGCCTGTACCACATCTCCGCGGGTAATGCGGGCGCCTGCACCTTTGGCGAGATCGACGAGGCCTATGCCGGTGCCATGGGTGATGCCCCGGTGGGCGATCGTTATCGGCAGGTGGACAGTGCCGACCTCAAGGAACTGGCCGCGGACTTCAACGAACGCATCGGCCCGGCCAATCCGCGCCTGGTGCTGCGCGCGCTCAAGCTGTACGGCGGCTTCGCCGACCTGAACTACCTGTTCGACAATCAGCGCCTGCTCGACGAAGGCATCGCTGCCCCGCCGCGCTTCACCGACTACCTGGACGTCTGCGTGCACTCCTCGCGGGACATCAGCATCCCCGCGCAGATGCAGTGGGACTTCAAGTAGAGCGCCGGTTCGGGCACCCGGCCGTACTGGCCGCCGGGTGCCGTCCAGGCCGTCAGACGGAATCCCTCTCCGGCGAATTCATCCGCGAATCCCGCACGATCTCGCTGACCGAGGCGTAACCGCCACGGGCATCGCGCAGCATGGTGCGCAGATTGCCTTCGATGGTGTTGCAGATGGTGCCCATGGTGATCTGGTGCCGACTGCGCTGGAAGGGGTTCTGCAGATCGGTGCCGACCTTTTCCATCGCCAGGAAGATGAAACCCACCACCGTGGAGGCCAGCGGCGTGTACCACTCCAGACTTTCCACCAGGCCGATGGGCATCAGCACGCAGAACAGAAAGATGAACAGCCGCGGGAAGTTCACATAGGGATAGGGCAAGGGCGTATTGGCGATCCGCTCCATGCCGCCCTGCCAGTTGGACATGTCGACGAAGGTGGCCTCGAGACGCTCCAGGCGAATGCTGTCCAGCCGACCGGCGCGATACTCCAGGGCGATCAGGCTGGAGGAACCGCTGAGGATGGCGTTGGCGAAGTTGTTGGTCTCCTTGCGCATCGCCCACTCCTCCTTGCCCAGGTAGGTACGTACCTCCTTGGGCAAGGGATCCCCGCTGAGCTGGCAGGCCAGGCAGCGGACATAAGCAAGGTGGCGCTCGATGAGGACCGTCTTGATGGCGTTGAAGTGTTCGTCGCCGTCGTCGATGAGCGTCAGCGCCTGCCGGGTAAAGCTGCGTGAGCTGTTGACCATGCCGCCCCAGAGGGTGCGCGCCTCCCACCAGCGCTGATAGGCACTGGTGTTGCGGAAGCTGGTCAGCACGATCAGCGCCGAGCCGATCAGGGTCAGCGGGATGCTGGGCAGTTGCGCCCGCTGATCGACGAAGATCATGTAGTCGACGGTGATAGCGATGTCCCACAGCAGAAGCCAGAACACCGACCAGCCGACGTAGGAGAAGGTCTGCCGAAGGAATGTCAGTTTGCGGTCGAAAAAACCCAAGGTGATAGCCCTTAGCGCGTGAAAGAAGAGGTGCAGCGATACGAACCTGAGCGCCGAGACTGGTTCAAGGCAAGCCTCTGGATCGCGGAGCGCCACCCACTTCACGCAATTGAGCGGCGGGAATTCGGTTTCCAGATATGAAGAACAACCGACAGGACGGTGCTCGGCGCCTGCCTGTCTGGTTCGGAAAATCCATCATCGCCGAACATCCGCGCCTGCTCGCGGTCCGACGGACACCATGCCCTTCCGGAGCACTGCCATGACCGCCACCCCGAGCGTTCGTCTGGATGTCTGGAGCGACTACGTCTGCCCCTTCTGCTATCTGGAACTGCCCCAGCTGGCGCGCCTGCAGGAGGAGTTCGGCGACAGCCTTGCCATCGAATGGCATGCCTTCGAACTACGCCCCGACCCCACCCCCACCCTCGACCCCGCGGGCGACTACCTGCGCCGGACCTGGGATCGCGCGGTCTACCCCATGGCCGCCGAGTACGGCATGGTGCTGCGCCTGCCGCCGGTACAACCGCGCAGCCGCCTGGCCTTGGAAGCGGCGGAGTTCGCGCGCGACCACGACCGCTTCGACGCCTTCCACCTCGCGGTCTTCCAGGCCTTCTTCGAAGAGGGTCGCGATATCGGTGACCTGGAGGTCCTGCTCGATCTGGCACGCCGCAACGGGCTCGACAGCGAGGCACTCAAGGCCAGCCTCGCCCGTGGCGAGCATACCGATGTGGTGCTGCACGCCGAGGATCGCGCCGAAGCCCTGGGCATCACCGCCGTGCCGACCCTGCTGCTCAGATCCGCACGAGCCCCTATCGAAGAAGCCCAGGCGCTGGACGGGGCAGTGCCCTTCGCCCAGCTCGCGGCGGCCGTGCGGGCGCAGCTGGACGCCTGAGCGCCTAGCGCTGGGCAGCCGGCGTCAGCTCGGGAAAGAGCACCTCGGTGAAGCCGAAGCGGGCGAAGTCCTGGATGCGCGATGGGTAGAGACGACCGATCAGATGGTCGTACTCATGCAGCACCACCCGCGCATGGAAGCCCTCCGCCTCCCGCTCCACCGGGCGGCCGTCACCGTCCACGCCGCGATAGCGAATTCGCCGCGGCCGCGGCACCTCGCCGCGCAGACCCGGAATCGACAGGCACCCCTCCCAGCCCAGCTCTTCGCTGGCATCGAGCACCTCGATATGCGGATTGATCAAGACCTGCAGCGGCACGGGCGGGGCATCGGGGTAGCGGGCGTTGCGTTCGAAGCCGAAGACCATGAGCTGCAGGTCCTCCCCGATCTGCGGCGCGGCCAGACCAACGCCTCCGGCGGCGGCCATGGTGTCGAACATGTCCTGGATCAGCCCATGCAGCTCGGCCGAGCCGAGGCGCGCGGCAGCCACCGGCGGCGCCACCCGTAGCAGTCGGGGATCACCCATCTTCAAAATGTCGCGAATCATGCGAGGATTCCTTCTTTGGCCGGTCCAGCCGCCGGCATCCGTCAGGAGCTTAAACCAGATGTCTTCCCTACTGCTCGCCAGCGCCCTCGGTCTCGGCCTCAGCGTTCCCCTCGCCCAGGCCGAGGACGCCGCGCTCGCCGCCCGCCTGGATCCGATCCTGGAGCGCGCCATCGCCCAGCAACGCATCGTCGGCACCGTGGTCATGGTCGCTCGCCAGGGACGGGTGGTGTATCACCGCGCGGCCGGCTTCGCCGACCGTGAGGCCGGCCGCGCCATGCAGCAAGACCAGCTGTTCCGCTTCGCCTCCCTCACCAAGCCGGTGGTGGCCGTCACGGCACTCCGCCTGGCGGACCAGGGCCAGCTGGACCTGCAGGCTCCCGTCAGTCGCTACCTGCCCTACTTCACCACGCGCCTGGCCGACGGCACGCCGGCCGTGCCCACCCTGGCGCAGCTGCTCAGCCATACCTCCGGGCTGCACTACGGCTTTGGCGAAGAGCGGGATGGTCCCTATCACCAAGCCGGAGTATCCGACGGCCTCGATGGCGCTACCCTGACCCTGGAAGAGAATCTAAGGCGCCTGGCGGGCGTGCCGCTGGACTTCGGCCCCGGCAGCCACTGGCGCTACTCCCTTGGCCTGGACGTGATGGGTGGTGTGATCGCCGCCGCGACAGGGCTGCCGCTGCCCGCCGTGGTCCAGCGCGAGGTATCGGCACCGCTCGCGCTGCAGGATCTGACCTTCCACGTCACCGACCCCGCGCGCCTGGCGACCGCCTATCGCGACGGCTATCCACGCCCCGAACCCATGAGCGAGCCCTATCTGCTGCCGCTGCCCAAGGGCGGCATCCTCTATTCCCCGGCGCGCGCCCTTTCGGCGAACGCCTTCGCCTCGGGCGGTGGCGGCATGCAAGGAAGCGCAGGTGACTATCTGGCCTTCCTGGAGGCACTCCGCCAGGGCAAGCTGCTGCAACCAGCCAGTCAACGGCTGTTCATGGAAGATCAGATCCCAGGGCTGCAACGCGAAGACGCCCCTGGCTGGGGGTTCAGCCTGGGCGCGGCGGTGCTGCGCGATGCCCGGCTGGCGAAGACACCGCAGACGCCTGGCACCCTGCAGTGGGGTGGCGTCTACGGCAACGCCTGGTTCATCGACCCGGCGCGCGAATTGAGCGTGGTGATCCTGACCAATACGGCGATCGCCGGCATGAGCGGGCCCTTCCCCGACGCCATCCGCGATGCCCTCTATCAGGACTGACTGACGGCTAGCCTGGCCTGTAACGCGCGCAACTGCTCCTGCAGTGCGGCATGCTCGCGCTGCAGGGCCTGGTAGTTGTCGGTGACCGCATCGGTGTCGATGAATACCTGCTCGATGAACTCCTTCTCCACCAAGGTCCGCGACAACTTCGCGCGTTCTTCTTCGAGGCTTTCACGCAGGGTTTCCAGCTCCTCCTGCAATCGTCCATCCCCCTCCGGCGCAGCGGCCGGGGCCAGCTGCTGCCGCTGGCGCAGCAGCTCTTCGCCGAGCCGCTGCACCTTGGTCTTGAGCTGATCGCGCTCGCGGCGCATTTCCAGCAGGGCTCCCTGGACCCGATCGTGGTCGAGACTCAGGCGCTGCAACTTCGCCTCCGCACCGCGCATTTCGCGATTCTGCACGTGCAGGTTGCTGATCAGCTTGTGTGCTCGATCCAGCTTGGACTTGAGATCGTCCAGCCTGAACTCCAGATTCTCGCGGTGGGACAGCAGGTCGTCGATATAGGGCTGGTTGGTCTTCTTCCAGTCCGGGTAGTCATCGCCCTCGACCCCGTCGAGGCGGCCCACCAGGTCCAGGCTGTCGCTCATGGCCTGGCCCAGGGGTTCGACATCCGCTTGCCGCGCATCGTCAATCAGGCTGGCCGCGGTCTCGGCCTGGCTACCGAGTGCCAGGGACTCGCCGGGCTCGGCGGTCTCCTCGTCCTCGGTCACCGCTACGGGGGGTGGAAAGAGCCGTTGCCAGAGCAGCGTCATGACCAGGGCGATGAGCAATACGTTGGACAGGGTGACCAGCAGGAAACCCCATTCGACGAAGCGCGAGTCGTCCATTCCCTAGCTCAGCAGGAAGGCGATGAAACCGTCGCCGAGTTCGGGAAAGGACAGGCTGAAATCGGCTCGACCGTTGTTTTGCCGCCAGAGGCTGTAGAGCTTCTCGAAAGGCTTCTGCACCAGGTGGCTGGTACTGAGCACCAGCGGTGCGCCACCCTTGCCGGCGGAGATCATGCCGTTGAGGTCCGCCAGAAAGGCGGTAGCGTTCTCGTAGATCTCCCGACTCAGGGTCCCGCTGGCGATGGCGGCATGGATGGCGCCGGGAGCAAGGCCCGCGAGGGACCCGCCGAGAATACAGGCCGCGTTGAGATCCAGCAGACACACCGCTTCCAGCGCCTTGCTCTGCGGATGGCCATAGATGCCAATCACATAGGGCAAGGCCAGGCGGTCGACCGGAATCGGGGCCATGGGCTCGATCTGGCAAGCGATGGACGACCGGCCGAGCAATTGGCGAATACTTTGTGGATCAGGCTTGAAGCGGGTCGGCATCGGCAGGCTCTCGCGACCGGAGGATCCGATGGCCTGTTCGGCACTGGCGCCATCCTGGAGCACCGTGAGCACCGCCTGCTGCAAGGTGTCCTGGGTAAAGGGCTTGGTGACGACGAAGGCCGCGCCATTGCGGTAGGCCTCCTGGATGTTGCGCGCCGAGGACTCGGTGGTGACAAAGCCCACATGGATATCGGCCCCCACCCGCTGGCGGATCGCCTGGAGCAGTTCTAGGCCACTCATGCCGGGCATGTGCCAGTCGGTGAGCACCAGATTCGGCGTCCAGTTCTTCAGCAGGGCCAGAGCCTCACTACCGGTGGACGCGACCCGCAACTCGATATCCTTGTAGCCCGTACTGACCAGAATGCGCTTGATGATGGTCTGGACCGCTCGACTGTCGTCTACTACGAGGAACTTCATGCTTCATCCCTGAGTTGTGGGCACCCGGCTATCCCTTCTTGGACATACGCCTCGGCTGCAGGCTTGAATCACGCGCCCGATGTCATTTGGCCAGTAACCGCCGAACGGCGGGATTCCTGCGATAGCTCGGCATCGGCGCAGGAAAGGCGATCTCCTATGACGGGAAATGGCAATTCCAGCATCGCGCAATACAGCCTTAGAAGCTCTAGCTTGCGGGTTTCAACCTTATTATCCGCTTCGACCAGACAGAGCAACCCCTCCAGGACCAGGGTGCGTGCCGCTACGCTGAGTGGGCCTGCTGGCGCACCAGCATCACCGCCTGCAACGTCTCGCGCTCATGACGTAGAGAGCCTTTACCGCCTCTACCAGATTGGGATCAGGTCGTGACGGCGCGTCAGCTGGACATCGATCTGGATAAAGGCGCTGCGGCAAGCGTTACGTACCGTGGATAGGGCGCTGTAGAGACAAGCCATAAGGACCGCCGCTCAGCGCGACGGATGCGCTGATTGGGAAGATGGCTGGTGAAGCACCGCCCGGGAAATCACCGGTCAAGGTGCGGATGGCGCGCCCGCGTCGGTCGGATTGCGTGGAGGCGCGTCCGCCTTGCGGCTGTGCTTTACCTCGGCCATCAGGGCATCCCGCTCCTGGCGAATCTGGGCGAGGGTGGTCTGGGTCCGGATCAGCTCCTCTTGCAGGCGCTGTGCCTGGGCCTCGGAGGCGCGCAGCTCGCGATTCTGCGCCCGCAGGCCGGTCACCACCTTGTGCGCGCGGGTGAGCCTCATGACCATGTTGTCCACCTTGAGCTCCAGGGCTTCGCGGTGCGACAGCAGCTCCTCGACATAGGGGTCGTCGCTCTTCTTCCACTCGGGATAGTTGGCGTCATAGACCTCTTCCGGACCTTCGTCGAAGAGATCGACGTTACGGTTCGCAACCGGGGCGGTGCTGGTGGGCAGCTGTGGTGGCGGGGTGTCGGCAGGCAGGTTTTCTACCGCCACGGGAACAGGCGGCGGCTGTTCCTCGCTGGCGGCCTCGCTCTTGGTCGCGGCGTCGCCAGCAACGTAGCGCTGCCACAGGAGAAACACCACCAGGGCAATCAGCAGGATGTTGCACAGGGTTATGAGGACGAAGCCCCAATCCATCAGCTGTGCATGATTCATCTACCGCTTCCCTCTCTGACGGTGGGTGGGCCTGGTGGCCCATCGAGACCTATCGCCTGCCCTGTCGGCGGCTACACCTCGTCCTGCAGCTGATTTGAATACAGCCGTCAGCCGAAAACATCTCTATCAGCCAGGCGGCGCCTGCGCGGGGACGAGGTGCACACGACTGCTTGGCGGATCGGGTGACAGACGATCTCTGGACTCTAGCCGCAAGGAAGATGACGGGCAAAAAAAAGCCCAACGGCTGGGCGTCGGGCTTTGGGGCGGCGGGCAAGGTTGGGCGTCGCGTCGCTCAGCCCACCCTATGGATTTCGCAGCCCGAGCGGGCGCGCTGCCGAACCGATCTACGCCAAGCTCTTGCTCACCACCTCATAGACATCGCTGGACAGCTCGCCGCTGGCCAGGATGCGCTCCAGTTCGGCGCGCATCAGGGCCTGACGCGCAGGACCGTACTTCTTCCAGCGGGTCAGGGGCGTGAGCAGGCGCGACGCGATCTGCGGATTGAGCCGGTTGAGGGTGATGATCTGGTCGGCCAGGAAGCGGTAGCCGCTGCCATCCTCGGCGTGGAAGTTGACCAGGTTGGCGTTGGCGAAGGCCCCGATCAGCGCCCGCACCTTGTTGGGGTTCTTCAGGGTGAAGACCGGGTTCTCCATCAGCGCCTGGACGCGGGCCAGGCCGCCCGGCAGCGGACTGGAAGCCTGGACGCTGAGCCAAGTGTCCATGACCAGCGGATCGGCCTTGAACTCCTCGTGGAAGCGCGCCAGCACCTCCGCCTTCTCCTGCTCGAAGCCAGAATTGACCAGGGCACTCAGCGCGGCCAGGCGCTCGGTCATGTTGTCGGCGTGCTCGAACTGCTCCAGGGCGGCATCGCGGGCTTCCGGCTCTTCCAGCAGCATCAGATAGCCCAGGGCGGCGTTCTGCAGGCTGCGACGCGCGATATGGTCGGCGCTGGCCTGGTAGGGCGTGGCACTCGATTCCTCACGAGCGCTGCGGTAGCGCTGCCAGAGCACGTCGCGCAGGGCCTCGGCGATGGCACGGCGGGCCTGGCGACGAGCGCCATGGATGGCCCCCGGATCGGCCTGTTCGGACAGCTCCACCAGGTAGGCCTCGGACGGCAGCGACAGCATCTCGGCGACCATGGCCGGATCGAGGGACTCGTCCGCCGCCACGGTGCGCAGGGCCTCCACCAGACGGGTGTCCAGCGGCTGGCCGGCGATCATCTCCTGCAGCACCTGCACCGCCAGTTGCTGACCAGCATCCCAGCGATTGAAGCCGTCGCTGTCATGCTGCATGAGGAAGGTCAGCTGCTCGCGGCTGTAGGGGAAGCTGAGCTTGACCGGCGCGGAGAAGCCACGCAGCAGCGAAGGCAGCGGCTGCTCGGGCACGTCGACGAAGGTGAAGGTCTGCTCGGCCTGGGTGACCGACAGCACCCGGTCGGTGCCCTGGGCGGCGGCTTCGCCTTCCAGGCGCAGAGGCAGCTCGCGGCCCTGGCCATCCAGCAGGCCCAGCTGGACCGGGATGACGAAGGGCTCCTTGGTCGGCTGGCCCGGGGTAGGCGGACAGCTCTGGCGGAAGGTCAGGCGATAGGTCTTGGCCGCCGCATCGTACTGCTCGCTGACCGCCAGGCGCGGGGTACCGGACTGGCTGTACCAGCGCTTGAACTGGCTGAAGTCGGCGCCATTGGCGTCTTCCAGCGCCTTGACGAAATCATCGCAGGTCACCGCCTGGCCATCGTGACGCTCGAAGTAGAGATCGGTGCCCTTGCGGAAGCCATCGGGGCCCAACAGGGTGTGCAGCATCCGCACCACCTCGGCGCCCTTCTCGTACACCGTCAGGGTGTAGAAGTTGGAGATCTCGATGAAGTGATCCGGACGCACCGGGTGGGCCATGGGGCCGGCGTCCTCGGCGAACTGGTTGGTGCGCAGGAAGGCCACGTCCTCAATGCGCTTGACCGTTGGCGAATTCATGTCGGAGCTGAAGCCGGCATCACGGAACACGGTGAAGCCTTCCTTGAGCGACAGCTGGAACCAGTCGCGGCAGGTCACGCGGTTGCCCGACCAGTTGTGGAAGTACTCGTGGGCGACGATGGCCTCGACGCGCTGGTGAGCGGCGTCGGTGGCGGTGCGCGGGCTGGCCAGCACGGCGCTGGAGTTGAAGATGTTGAGCCCCTTGTTTTCCATGGCGCCCATGTTGAAGTCGTTCACCGCCACGATCATGAAGATGTCCAGATCATATTCGCGGCCATAGGCCTCTTCGTCCCAGCGCATGGATTTCTTCAGGCTGTCCATGGCGTGCTGCAGCTTGCCGATGTTTTCCGGCTCGACATAGATACGCAGGGCCACGTCGCGGCCGCTGCCGGTGCGGTAGCTGTCTTCCACGCACCAGAGGTCACCGGCCACGAGGGCGAACAGATAGGCCGGCTTGGGGAAGGGATCTTCCCAGGTGGCCCAGTGCCGACCACCCTCGGTGTCGCCGCTGGCCACGGGGTTGCCGTTGGAGAGCAGGATCGGGTACTTGGCCTTGTCGGCCTCCACCGTGGTGGTGAAGACGCTCATCACGTCCGGGCGATCCAGGTAGTAGGTGATCTTGCGGAAGCCCTCGGCCTCGCACTGGGTGCAGAACATCTTGCCGGAGACGTACAGCCCTTCCAGGGCGGTGTTGCTTTCCGGATGGATGCGCACTGAGGTCTTGAGCACGAAGGCCTCGCCCTGCGGCTGCAGGGTCAGGCTGCCCGCCTCGACCTGGTAATCGCCAGCGGCCAGCGCCTGATCGTCCAGCGCGACCGCCAGCAACTCCAGCTCCTCGCCGTGCAGCACCAGCGGCGGCAAGCCGGCGCCACGCGCCGGATTACGCTGCAGGCGCAGCTCGGCGTGCACCAGGGTCTGGTCGTCGTGCAGCTCGAAGCGCAGGCGGGTTTCCTCGATGAGGTACTCGGGCGCCTGGTAGTCCTTGAGGTAGATGGTCTGGGGCTGGTCGGTGCGCATGGGTTTACATCCTTACTCGGAAACGGACACGGCCAGCTGATAGGCCGTGTACTTGCGAATGTTGATCACGCCGGTGTAGAACATCAGGTATTGACCCTTGATGCCCAGCAGCGTGCCTTCCACCACAGGCGTCTTTTCCAGGTCATGACTGACCACCTTGGTGGGATAGACCGTGACCGGATAATGGATCTCGATGGGCGCCATGTCGACCACCGGCTGGATCGCCTGCAGGCCGAAACGGCCCTGGAGATCGTCCAGGCCCTGGGCGCAGGCATCGAAGATGCGCTCGCGTACCGCCACCAGGTCTTCCGGCGCGGCGACGCCCTTGAGCATGGCGCGCCAGTTGGTGCGGTCGCCCACCTGGCTACGCAACACGTCCTCCACCAGGCCGGATTGCTGCCGGGTGGCGACCCTCAGGATCGGCAGCGCCTGGTAGGCGCCCTGGTCGATCCAGCGAGTGGGCAGCTGGGTGGCGCGGGTGATGCCCACCTTGAGGCCCGAGGAATTGGCCAGGTAGACCACGTGGGGCACCATGCAGTGGGCTTCGCCCCACTCCGGCTGGCGGCAGGTGCCGTGCTCGTAGTGGCACTTCTCCGGGCTGACGATGCAGCTGTCGCACTGGGCCAGGGCAATGAAGCAGGGATAGCAATAGCCCTGGCTGAAGCTCTTGCGGGTCTTGCGACCGCAGTGCGTGCAATGGATGGCGCCCAGGTATTCGAGGCGCACGCGGCGGCCGATCAGCGGGTTGACCGGCACCTCGCGCTCATCGAGGCGGAAGGCATAGTTGACGGGGTCGGCCAGGGTCACGGCCATCTTGCGCAGGGCGCCACGGCCCAGTTCGGTCATCACGGTGGTGCTTCTCGGTTTCTAAGAGCCCGCTCAACGTCTCGCGAGCTAGCGACAAACAAGGCGAAAAGGCCTGAGGAAGCGGAGTTTACGAATGGTAAATGAGCATTCCGAAGGCCTTTTCAACGCCGTTTGGCCGACGCGCAGCAGACGTTGGGCGGGCTCTGATAAAGACGCGAAGTGCCTCTTCTGGCGAAGGGCACCTCGTCGGGTAGGGCGTGGCCGATCAGTGAATGGCGTCGGACTTGAACAGGATGTTCTCGATGGGCACCGACTTGGAGGCGCATTCCTGGGGGCCCATATAACCGGTCCGCTGGTCTTCGGGCAGGTGCTTGGCCTCGTAGGCAATCACTGCCTGCAGACAGAGCTCGACCTGGTCACGACTGAGTTTGCGGCCGTCGGGCCACTTGCCGATCTCCACGGCCAGCTTCAGGCCGTCGTAGATATCGGGGGTGATGTTTTCCAGCATCTGGGCGAAGGATGTCGACATGGGTCGCTCCGGACTCTAGTGAACCGCCAGTTTACCGGGCTGCCCGCCGCGGTGCACCTGGCCTGGCTCAATGGCGGTCATAGGCCCTACCGTGCGAACGGATCGCGGCCGTGGGCCGCTCCTACAACTAGCCTGAGAGGTAATGGCCGCGATGATCCCGAGCTCCCTCTTTACCTGCCGGCGTGGTCGCATCGGCGGATCGCCATCGCTACAAGCTGGCTGTGCTGCCCAGCATGCGACACGCTGAACCCTGGCACATGACCGCTATCAGAGCAGGGAGCTTTTCTGGAGACGTCATGCCTGCCTATCACCCCCTCATCCTCGCCGGAGTCGAACTCTGGCTGCTCGCGGAAAAGGCGATCTATTGGCCAGCGCGCCAAGCGCTGCTGGTAGCGGACATCCACTTTGGTAAGGCCGCCGCGTTTCGGGCGCTGGGTCAGCCTGTGCCCCATGGCACCACGGCGGGCAACATCGCCCGGCTGGATGCCCTGCTGGCGCGCTACGACTGTCGCGAGATCATCTTCCTGGGCGACTTCCTGCATGCTCCGGAATCCCGCGCGCCCCTGACCCTGGACACCCTGGCGCGCTGGCGCGAGCGCCAGGCCGAGCTACGCCTGCTGTTGATCCGCGGCAACCATGACCGGCGCGCCGGGGATCCCCCGGCGAATCTGGGCATCGAGGTGGTGGGTGAGCCGCTGGAACTGGAGGGTCTGTCGCTGCAGCACGAACCCGATCCCCATCCGCGACTGCCGGTGCTGGCCGGGCACATCCATCCGGCGTTTCGGCTGCACGGCCGGGGACGACAGGCACTGCGTCTGCCCTGCTTCTGTCTGGAAAATGATGAGGTGCTGATCCTGCCGGCCTTTGGTGACTTCACCGGCGGGCACCTGCTGGCGCCCAACCCAGCGCGGCGGATCTTCGTGGTGGGGGATGGCGGTATCTGGCCCTTGCGCTAGAGCCAGACACCTTGAGAATCAGCCTTCTTCGGTGATCCCGGTGATGGTGATGCCATGGCGTTCCAGCAGGGCTACCGTGGGTTCGTCGTAATCCCGCGGTACTTCGCTGTCGTCGTACTCTTCCAGAGCATCGTCACGCACGATCTGGGCGACGCGTTCCATGTCCGGCTTCTGCTCGGCTTCGGTGGAAACCACCGAGGTGTTGCCGTCACTGTTGCTGTAGGCAATCTTCCACTTCGACATCTTCACGCTCCTCTCACAGGAAAAAGGCTATCCAGGGTTTAGAGGGCCAGATCCGGGAGAATTCGCCCTAACGCGGACGAAAGACGATATCGAGTAGCCCGGCCAAGGCGCCGTCGGCGCAATCGGCCTGGGCAAGCGCTTCGCGTGCCTGCCTGAGATGGCTCTGCAGCTGGCGCTGGGCATGATCGCGACCCAGCAGGCTGACCAGGGTGGATTTGTCACCATCCTTGTCAGCATCCTTGCCCAGGCCCTTGCCATCGTCGAGGTCGTCGAGCAACTGGAAGGCCAGACCCAACTGGCAGGCGAAGACCTGAAACGCCTCGCGCTGCTGCGCGGAGGTGACCAGGGTCGCGCTGGCCATGCCCATGGCGGCGGAAAACAGCGCGCCGGTCTTGAGCTGGTTGGTGAGGGCGATGGCATCGGCCGGGCGGGCCTGCCGTCCGCCATGCAGATCGTGGTACTGGCCGCAGACCAGACCGGCCGTGCCAACGGCATCCGCTAACTGGCAGACCATCTGGGTGCGGGTCTCGGCCGGCACCGCGGCCAGCCCGGCGACCAGGCGCAGGGCGTGGCTGAGCAGGGCCACTGCCGCCAGCATGGCGACGTCTTCACCAAACTGTACATGCAGGGTCGGCCGGCCACGGCGTAGCCGGGCATCGTCCATGCAGGGCATGTCGTCGAGGAACAGCGAGGCCGCATGGACCATCTCCACCGCACAGCCCAGGTCGAGCACGGCCTCGTCGGGCTGGCCCAGGTCGTCGGCCGCCAGCACCATCAGCAGCGGACGCAACCGCTTGCCGGGCGCCATGACGCCACTGCGGATGGCCTCGGCGACCGGATCATCACCGGCCGGCAACAGTACTGCCAGACGCTCGTCGATACGGGTACGCTGCCCTTGGAGCGTAGCGGCAAAATTGTCTGTCGCGTTCGGCACTAATACGGTCGCCATGAGTCGAGATACTCCATATGTGGAACCGACGAACGGTCGCACCTCGGTGGATTCGGTCTTCGCAAAGCGAACCCGTCGTCCCCTACCAGACCACAACGACCGACGAAAGGTCATTCAGGGCGGACTCTAGAAGACATGGTGGATTGGGAACTGGCAAGCCGCAAGAACGATCATCTGGACATCGTGCTGGATCCCCACAAGGCCCGCAGCGCCGTCACCACGGGCCTGGAGGCCTTTCGCTTCACCCATGACGCCCTGCCCGAACTGAATCTCGACGACGTCGACCTGGGCACGCGCCTGTTCGACCGTCCGCTGGCAGCGCCCCTGCTCATCAGCTCCATGACCGGCGGTCCAGAGCGGGCGGCGCTGATCAACCGGCATCTGGCCGAAGCGGCCCAGGCCCTGGGTATCGCCCTGGCCGTCGGCTCCCAGCGCATCGCCCTGCAGCAGGGGGGCGACCAGGGCCTGACCGGTGAATTGCGCCGCCTGGCGCCGGACGTACCGCTGCTGGCCAATTTTGGCGCCGCGCAGCTGGTGGCCGGCTATGGCCTCACCGAGGCGCGGCGGGCGGTGGAGATGATCGAGGCAGACGCCTTGATCGTGCATCTCAATCCGCTGCAGGAAGCCGTACAGGCCGGTGGTGATCGCACTTGGCGGGGCATTCTGGCCGCGCTGGAAAACCTGGTTACACATCTGGCCGTACCGGTCGTCGTCAAGGAAGTGGGCGCCGGGCTCTCCGGTCGCGCTGCTCGGCAGCTGATCGACGTGGGCGTAGCCGTGCTGGACGTAGCGGGCGCGGGCGGGACCAGCTGGGCTGCCGTGGAAGCCGAGCGCGCCCGTGACGCGCAGCAGCGTGCCATCGCCCGAGCCTTCGCCGACTGGGGCATCCCCACCGCCGAAAGCCTGCGTCAGGTACGCGCCGCCTGCCCGCAAGCAACGGTGATCGCCTCGGGCGGCATCCGCGACGGCATCGACGTGGCCAAGGCCATTCGCCTCGGCGCAGACCTCGCGGGTCAGGCGGCGGCCGCTCTCCCCGGTGCTACCGAGTCGACCGAGGCGGTGATCGCGCATTTCCAGGTGGTGATCGAGCAGCTGCGCATCGCCTGCTTCTGCACCGGTTCGGCCGATCTGGCGCAGTTGCGCCAGGCCGAGCTGCTGGACGCCACCTCGGCCCGGTGCCCATAGTGGCCGACACCCGACCGGACGCCGCCATGCATGTCGCCCTGATCTCGCCGCCGCTGCCGAGCCACCTGTCCACCCATCTAGTGCTGGGCGAGGCGCTGGTCGCGCTTGGTCATCGGGTCACCCTGTTGCACCAGGCGGAGGTCGGCGACCGGCCGCTTCCGGCCGGGATCGACTTCCAGGCCATAGGTGCGACCAGCCATCCGCGTGGCAGCCTGGGCCCCTTGCTCGCCCGTACCGCCAGCAGCAAGCCTTGGTCGGTGTTCGGGGTGATCGCCGACATGGCACGCAATACCGAACTGTTCTGCCGCGAAGGCCCGGGAGCCTTGCGTGACCTGGGCGTCGATTGCCTCATCGCCGATCAGATGGAGCCGGCCGGCGGCCTACTTGGAGAGCATCTCGGCCTGCCCTATGCCTCCTTGGCGTGCGCCGTGCCGATGAATCGCGAACCCCACCTGCCGTTGCCCACCCTGCCCTTCGCCTATCCTGGCAGCGAGCGGGAGCGGCAGATCGTCCAGGGCGCCACCCAGGTGTTCGACCTGATCATGCGTGGCCAGGGCAAGGTGATCCAGCGCCAGGCCCAGGCTTTCGGTCTTGGCGAGCGGCGTACCCTGGATGACTGCTTCTCGCCCTATCTGCAGCTGAGCCAGTGTCTGCCGGGCTTCGACTTTCCCCGCCGTGCGCCGCCGCCCCACTTCCACGAGGTAGGCCCGCTGCGTCCGCCGGCGGCTCGCGAACAGCATCTGGCGCTGGAGATAGATCCGCGCCGACCCTTCGTCTTCGCCTCCTTCGGCACGCTGCAGGGCGGACGGCTACCGCTGTTCCGCCGCGTCGCCCAGGCCTGTCGCCAGCTGGACGTTCAGGTGCTGATCGCCCACTGCGGGCGGCTGGATGGCACCGCCGAGCGCCGCCTGCTCGACGATGGCGCCACCTGGGTCACCGACTTCGCGCCCCAGGAAGCCGCCATTGCCCGCGCCGATGCCGTCATCACCCATGGCGGTTTCAATACCGTGCTGGACGCCCTAGCGGCCGGCAAACCCATGCTGGCCCTGCCCATGGTCTTCGATCAGCCGGGCATCGCCCGGCGCCTGGAGCGGGTCGGCGCCGGCCTTTGCCTGGCGCCGCGGCTAGCCAGCAAGGCACGCCTCGCCCAGGCCCTTGGCGCGGTCCTGGCCGATCCCAGCTATCGCCGGGCGGCCGAACGCTTCGTGCCCATCGCGGCGGCGGCCGGGGGTGCCACCGCCGCTGCACGGTTGGTGGATGGCCTGGCCCGGCGAGGACTGCATCATGCGCCCTGACCTGCTGATCGTCGGGGGTGGCCTGGCCGGGGGATTGCTCGCCCTGCGCCTGGCCGAAACCCGCCCGGAGCTGGACTGGCGCCTGGTGGAGGCCGGCCCGCGCCTGGGTGGCAATCACACCTGGTCCTTCCACGAGCCAGACCTCACCGCGCCCCAGCATGCCTGGATCGCGCCCCTGGTCGCCCACCGCTGGCCGGGCTACGAGGTGCGCTTCCCCGAGCGGCAGCGGCAGCTCGGTAGCGGCTACGCCAGCATCAGCGCCGAGCGCTTCCATGAGGTGCTGAGCGCACGGCTGCCGGCCGAGCGCCTGTTGCTGGGCCGCGAGGTGTTGCGGCTGCAGGACGACGGCGTGGTCTTCGCCGATGGCTACACCCTGGCCGCGGGCGCGGTGATCGACGCCCGGGGGCCGCGACCCGATCCGGCGCTCTGGCTCGGCTATCAGAAATTTCTCGGCCAGGAGGTGCGTCTTACCCACCCCCACGGCCTCGCCGAACCCATCGTGATGGACGCCACCGTCGATCAGCTGGACGGCTATCGCTTCGTCTACAGCCTGCCGCTGGCCCCGGATCGCCTGCTGATCGAAGACACCTACTACGCCGACGGCGAAAGCCTTCCCGTCGAACGTCTGCGCCAGCATCTGGCCGACTACGCCCGCCAGCAGGATTGGGAAATCGCCGAGGTGCTGCGCGAGGAACAGGGCGTGCTGCCCATCACCCTGGGCGGCGATCTCGGCCGCTACTGGCGCAATGTCACGGACGGTGCGCCCATTGGCCTGGCTGCGGGGCTGTTCCATCCCACCACCGGCTATTCGCTGCCCGAAGCGGTGCGCCTGGCGGAGCACCTGGCCGCCCAGCCCTTCACCTCCAGTGCGACGCTGCGCGATATCCTGCGGGACTATGCCCGGGGCCGCTGGCAGGGCCAAGGCTTTTTCCGCCTGCTCAACCGCATGCTCTTTCTCGCTGGCCGCCCCGAACACCGGGTGCGTGTCATGCAACGGTTCTACGGCCTCGGCGAACCGCTGATCCAGCGGTTCTACGCCGGCCGCCTTACCGCCTTCGATCGCCTGCGCATCCTTTCCGGCAAACCGCCGGTACCGCTGAAACCGGCACTGGATGCTGCGCTGGCGCGTCCCCCTCAGTCCAAGGAAGCACCATGACCCAAGGTAACGTGCCCAAGCGGGCCATCGTCATCGGCGCCGGCTTTGGCGGTATCGCCCTGGCGATCCGCCTGCAGTCGGCCGGCATCGCCACCACCCTCATCGAGGGTCGCGACAAGCCCGGTGGCCGTGCCTACGTCTATGAGGACGCGGGCTTCACCTTCGATGCCGGCCCCACCGTCATCACCGATCCCTCAGCGCTCGAAGAGCTGTTCGCCCTCAGTGGTCGGCGGATGAGCGACTATGTTGAGCTCCTCCCGGTCAGCCCCTTCTACCAGCTGTGCTGGGAAGACGGCACCCGTTTCGACTACGTCAACGACCAGGCCCGACTGGACGAACAGATCCGCGCCCTGGAACCGGACGATGTGGCGGGCTACCAGCGCTTTCTCGCCTATTCCCAGGCGGTGTTCGAGGAAGGCTATATCCGCCTGGGCGCCAAGCCCTTCCTCAAGGTGAGCGACATGCTCGCCGCCGGACCCAAGCTGCTCCAGCTCAGTGCCTGGCGCAGCGTCTACGCCCAGGTGTCGCGTTTCGTGAAGAGCGAAAAACTGCGCCAGGCGCTGTCGTTCCATACCCTGCTGGTGGGCGGCAATCCCTTCGCCACCTCCTCGATCTATGCGCTGATCCACGCGCTGGAGCGCAAGTGGGGCGTCTGGTTCGCCAAGGGCGGTACC
Organism: Pseudomonas oryzihabitans; assembly: GCF_001518815.1. Lineage (NCBI taxonomy): Bacteria > Pseudomonadati > Pseudomonadota > Gammaproteobacteria > Pseudomonadales > Pseudomonadaceae > Pseudomonas > Pseudomonas oryzihabitans. Next base: position 1,792,291 of record NZ_CP013987.1, on the reverse strand, counting down.
CATCAACTGGTCCTGGGTCTGCTGAAGCTCTTTACCGATCTCGGCGGCGAAGTACGGCTGAACGCGCCGGTGGGACGTATCCTCACTGAAGGCAATCGCGCCACCGGCGTCTGCCTGGCCGATGGCAGCCAGATCGAGGCCGATCTGGTGGCCTCCAACGCCGACGTGGTGCATACCTATCGCAAGCTGCTCGGTCACCACACCCATGGCGTGGTCGAGAGCAACCGCCTCAAGCGCAAGAGACACAGCATGTCGCTGTTCGTCATCCACTTCGGCCTGAGCCGGCCGCCGGTGGGCCTCGAACACCACATGGTCTGCTTCGGCCAGCGCTATCGCGGCCTCATCGACGAGCTGTTCAAGGGCCCCGGCGTACCGGACGACTTCTCGCTCTATCTGCACTCGCCCTGCGTCACCGACCCCTCGCTGGCGCCACCCGGCCAGAGTGCCCACTACGTGCTGGCGCCGGTACCACACCTGGGCAATGCCGACGTCGACTGGAGCGTGGAAGGCCCGCGCCTGCGCGACAAGATCCTCGCCTACCTGGAAGAGCGCTACATGCCGGGGCTGCGTGAGCACCTGGTCACCTCGCGCATCTTCACCCCCGCCGATTTCCACCAGGAGCTGAACGCCTACCACGGCTCGGCCTTCTCCCTGGAGCCCATCCTCACCCAGAGCGCCTGGTTCCGGCCGCACAATCGCGATAGTGTCATTCCCAACCTCTATCTGGTCGGCGCGGGGACCCATCCCGGTGCCGGCGTTCCGGGCGTGGTGGGCTCAGCCAAGGCCACCGCCAGCGTCATCCTCGAGGAGCACGGTTAGCCATGACTGCCACCCATGACGTCGTCGATCACGCCGAACAGAGCATCGCCGTCGGCTCCAAGAGCTTTGCCGCCGCCGCCAAGCTGTTCGCGCCAGAGACCCGCGAGAGCGCGGTGCTGCTGTATGCCTGGTGCCGCCATTGCGACGATGTCATCGACGGCCAGGAGCTGGGCCATGGCCAGGTCGAGGGCGACCGCCTGGGTGGCCGGGAGCGCCTGGCCGAACTGGAACGTCTGACCCGCGCGGCCTACGGCGATGAGTCGCTGCGGGATCCGGCTTTTGCTGCCTTCCAACGGGTGGTCAAGCGCCACGGCATTCCCCTGGCGCTGCCGCTGGACCACCTGGCTGGCTTTCGCATGGATGTCGAGGAGCGCGTCTATGTGGAGCTGGAAGACACCCTGGAGTACTGCTACCACGTCGCTGGCGTGGTAGGCGTGATGATGGCGCGCATCATGGGCGCCGAAGACGAGGAGACCCTGGATCGCGCCTGCGACCTGGGCATGGCCTTCCAGCTCACCAACATCGCCCGCGACATCGTCGAGGATGCCCGTATCGGGCGTATCTACCTGCCGCGCCTATGGCTCGACGAGCTGGGCGTCCCCACCGCCGAACTGGCCGAACCCCGGCATCGCGATGCCGTGGCGCAACTGGCCGAGCGCCTGGTGCGCCTGGCCGAGCCCTACTACGACTCGGCGCGCCAGGGCATCGCCGCCCTGCCCCTGCGCTCGGCCTGGGCCATCGCCACCGCGCGGGGCGTCTATCGCGAGATCGGCGTGCAGGTGCTGCAACTGGGCGCTCACGCCTGGGATCAGCGCGTCAGCACCAGCACCGCCGACAAGCTGCGTCTGGTCTGCCGCGGTGCCGCCCGCGCCATGCTCTCGCGGCACCAGCGCAACGAGGCGCGCCCGGCCGCGCTCTGGACCCGGCCGCGCCGCTGACGCCCGCCATAGAGCGGCGGTCACATTTGCGTGCATCTCGGGGATGACCAACGGCAAACTTTTATGCGATAAACGGGTCGGATTAAAGCGACCCCTCGCGGGCCGCGGATGGATGGATGCATGAGCCAGAGCGCTGCATCCGGTAGTCAGCCTACGAGTATGGGATTTGCACATGCACAAGACGGAAACGGCTGTTTCACACGATCGCTTCGCTGCCTCCTCGTCACTACTTGCCCTTGGCCTTTCCGCTAACGCGCAGTCCGGTTACAAGCCCGAATTCTTCACCGCCACCCAGTGGCGCACTTTGGTCGCGCTCTGCGCGCATCTGCGGGCCGACAGCGAACAGGCCGATACCCGCCTGCCCGAATTCATCGACCGCCACATGCTCACGCCCTATGCCCATGGCGATCGCCCCAACATCATCGATCCCTTCGACGATCAGGTGCAGGTGCAACAGGGCGCCAATCTGCGCGACCTGCTGCGTGATGGCCTGACCGTGGTGGATGCCTACTGCACCGAGCGTCTCGGTGCGGGCTTCGCTGATCTGGCCGCGGGTGAACAGGCTCAGGTGGTCACCGCCGCCGAGGCTGGAACCCTGAATCCGCCCGCCAAGGAATTCATCGATCTGCTGCGCAACGAAAGCGAGCGCAGCCAGTATGCACACTCGTTGTTCGCCGCCTACGACACCCCCGCCGTCGCCTGATACCCCACTGCGCCTCCCTCGGAGGCGCAGCCCTCTCCTACTCCACGCCCTCTTCAGCCTGGTCCCGCGCCTTGCGTTCGCGCGAGGAATCCAGCGCGCCACCGTGTATCTCACGCAGCTGCTGCTTGAGTTTTTGCGTGGTCGGCGCCAGCAGGAAGCCGAAGGACACGCAGCCCTCTCGACCATCCACCGCATGGTGCATGCGATGCGCCTGATAGAGGCGCTTCAGATAGCCATTGCGCGGAACGTAGCGGAATGGCCAGCGTTGGTGCACCAGACCATCGTGGGCGATGAAGTACAGCAGGCCGTAGAGCGTCATGCCCGCGCCTATCCACTGCAGGCGCCAGTAACCGGCATTGCCGAGGGCGATCAGCAGGATGGCGAGGCCGGCGAAGACGATGGCGTAGAGGTCGTTCTTCTCGAACCAGCCGGTGCGCGGGCGATGGTGGGATTCATGCCAGCCCCACCCCCAGCCGTGCATGATGTACTTGTGCGACCACCAGGCGAAGGCTTCCATACCCGCCACGGTCGCCAGCACGATTCCCGCATTGATCAGTAATTCCAACGTTACCTCCGCAGCCACCTGCTTGGAAGCTGCTCACAATCCGCTGGGCGTCGGCCAAACTGTGCTGAAAATGCCCTGGAGGGCCAGCCCCGTCGGAATGCTCATTTACAATTCGTAAACTCCGCTTCCTCAGGCATTTTCGCCTTGTTTGTCTCTAGCTCGCGAGCTCGTGAACACCTTCTTAGGACGTCGCTGCCGGTTCGGCTAGCGTGCCGGCAGTCTCGCCCAGCAGGGGCGAATCCACCGGTAGACAGACCTGCAGGATACCCGGACGCACCTCGAATCTCACCCGGTCGCGCTTGACCGGTTCGCCATCGAGGTTCATGTCCAGGCCTTCGGCGGCCTCCAGCTCCACCCAGGGCAGGCGCGCACGGACAAACATCTCCTCGGTGCTGAACCCCTTGCTGAGGAATTCGCCAAGGGTGCCGAGCACGTCCTGGGAGGCCGGCAGGATGCCGATATCGAGCAGGCCATCGTTGACCACGGCCGTGGGACAGAGCACATGCCCCCCACCCGCCTGGCGGCCGTTGCCGATGCCAAGGGCGAGGAATTCGCCTTCCCACTCGAATCCCGGCCCACGAAAATGGCCGTGGGCCGAATGCACCTCGGCGAAGCGGGTCAGGCCGGTGAGCAGATAGGCCGCCCCGCCGAGCAGGCGCTTGAGTTCACCTGGGGTGTTGGCGGTGACCTGGGAGCCAAAGCCACCGGTGGCCATGTTGAGGAACAGCTGACCATCGGCTGCCACCAGGTCGATGGCGCTGGTTGGGCCATCGAGCAGCGCCAGGGCTGCCGCAGGCTCTACCGGCACGCCGGCGGCGCGGGCGAAATCATTGGCGGTGCCCAGCGGCAGCAGACCGAGGCGCGCCTGGCTGTGGTTCTGGGCCATGGCTTCGGCCACCGCGCGCAGGGTACCGTCGCCGCCAGCCGCCACCAGGGTGCCGTAGCCCTCGCGGGTCGCCTGCTCGACGAAGCGCGCGGCGTCGTCTTCTTCCCAGGTCACTCGCACATCGATGCGATGGCCGGCGGCGCGCCGTTCGAGGATCGCCTCCCGGACCTCCTCGTTGCCGGTTTCCTTGCCATTGAGAATGACCAGGGCTGCGTCAGCCAGGGTGCCTGTCGTCGTCATGTCTGTCGTCCAAGGTTGGCTCTGCGCGGCGAGATGCCGCGTCAGGTGCCGGGCAGTGCCCGGCGAGCGAATCTGGAGACTAGGACTGTGGCCCAACGGCCACGTTCAGTCGCGACCTCCGGCTTGCTACGCCTTGAGCAATTCGGCCAGCGGGATGAAGCGCACCGGATCGCCCTCGGCGAAGGTACGGTCCTCGCGGAGCTCTACCAGACCATGGGCCCAGGCCGCGGTTTGCAGCACGTTGGAGCCCTGGTTGCGGTGAGGTACCGCCCGGCCATTCTCCAGCCGCGCGCGCTGGTATTCGCGACGCGCACCCGCCCGTGGCCAGTCGAAACCAGCCGGCACCTCGACACTCAAGGGCGCCACGTCGATCTTGCCGGCCCGGCGCAGCAGATAGGGCCGCGCCAGCAGACCGAAGGTCACCAGCGTCGAGGCCGGATTGCCCGGCAGCCCGATCAGGGGGATACCCCGGAAGCGTCCGCAGGTCAGTGGCTTGCCTGGTTTGAGCGCCAGCTTCCACAGCGTCAGCTCGCCCTCTTCGCGCAGGGCCTGGCCGAGATAATCGGCCTCACCGACGGAGACGCCACCAGTGGAGAGGATCAGGTCGGCCTGCAGCGAGCCCAGGCGCTTGCGGGTCTCGGCGAGGTCATCCGGCAGGATGCCCTGGTCCGACACCTCGCACCCCAGCCGCCGTAGCCAGCTGATCAGCAGGGCGCGATTGCTGTTGTAGATCTGCCCCGGCCCGAGTGGCTGGCCAGGCGCGACGAGTTCGTCACCGGTGGACAGCACCGCGACCTTGAGCCGTCGATGGACTTCGAGCTGGGCACGCCCCAGCGAGGCGGCGACGCCCAGCTCCACCGGGCCCAGGACGGTCCCGGCCGACAGCACCTCGTCACCCACCTTGACCTCGTTGCCGCGGCGGCGGATGTTGCGGCCCGGCCGCAGCATCTCGACGAAGCGCACCCGACCGTCGTCGAGGACCTCGGCGTTTTCCTGCATTTCCACGCAGTCGGCACCGGCGGGCACCGGCGCGCCGGTAAAGATCCGTGCGCAGGTTCCCGGCTCCAGGGGCGCGGGCGCCTGGCCGGCGAAGATGCGCTGGGAAACCCGTAGCGGCTCGCCCTGCCAGTCATCCAGCCGCAGGGCATAGCCGTCCATGGCGCTGTTGTCCCACGGCGGCAGATCCAGATCGGCGATCAGCGGGGCGGCCAGGATGCGGCTGTCAGCGTCTCCCAGGGCCACGCGCTCCTGGGGCAAGGGACCGTCTTCGGCCGCCATGGCCAGCAGACGGGCCAGGGCTTCTTCCAGCGACAGCAGGCTCATCCGCGTGGCCCGCAGGGTTCGGCCTGCTTGAGGTGCGGCACGAAGTTGCAGGGGCGATGACGGTTGTCCAGCTGCTCGGCGAGGATGCCGTCCCAGGCAGTGCGGCAGGCATTGGTCGAGCCCGGCAGGCAGCAGACCAGGGTACCGTTGGCGAGTCCCGCCAGGGCGCGGGACTGCACCGTGGAGGTACCGATGTCGGCCACGGAGATCTGGCGGAACAGCTCGCCGAAGCCATCCACCTGCTTGTCCAGCAGGCAGGCCACGGCTTCCGGGGTGCTGTCGCGACCGGTGAAACCGGTGCCGCCAGTGATAAGGACCACCTGCACCTGGTCTTCGGCGATCCATTGGGCGACCTGGGCGCGGATCTTGTAGAGGTCATCCTTGAGCAGCACGCGGGCGGCGAGGAAATGCCCGGCGGACTCCAGGCGGTCGACGAACAGCTGACCTGAGGTGTCGTTGTCGAAGGTCCGGGTGTCACTGACCGTCAGCACGGCGATGTTCAGCGGTACGAAAACCGCCTCGGCTTTGTGGCTCATCTGCTTGGGTTTCCGAAGTATGCGAGGGAAGAAGGCGTGCAGCGGGAGACCGCTGGACGGGCAGCGGGTTTCCCGGGGGTGGTGAGCGGCGGGCTGGCAACCGCCAGAGGGCGACCGCGCCCACAGAAAGGGGCACTGTCGGCCACGGTCAACGGAAAGGTCCGGGAGGGCTGCATCACCACAGCCTAGAGGAAAAGCCGACGCCCCTTCAACCAGAAGGGAGCGTCTCTGGCCCTGGCCTAGCGCTTGCGCTGCTCGCCTTCGGCATGGGTGTCCCACTTGATGGGGCGCGGATCGGCGATGTCGTTGGTGTCCTGACTGAAGCGGCCGTATTGCGGCGCGATGTCCGGATCTTCCTCCCAGGTCGCCTGCTGCTTGAAGGTGCCGGCCTTGCGATCGAACTTGAGGAAGTGCCGGGCCGTCTTGCCGCCCCAGTCCGCGGACGGCAGCGAGATGAAATCCACCTGGTACTGGTCATCGGTCAGCTTGCCGTGCACCACGTAGACGCCGTAGTGCTCCTCGCCCGGGGAGATGATCTTGTAGACGCCATTGTCGTAGTAATAGAGGGTGGCGTCGGGATAGGGCTTCTTCTCGTAGAGCTTTTCGTAGAACAGCTTTTGCCGGATGGTCGGCTGGCCAAAGGTGACCTTGACCGAGGGCGGTTCACCACCACCTGCGCCAAGGGCGGGCAGCGCCGCCATGGCCAGGACGGATAACAGCATCGTCTTCATCGTTTCCAAACTCCTTTTGGGCGGGAACTCCCGCCCGCTGTGCGAATGGGATAAAAGGTGTCTAGCACGCCACTTTCCAGCGGGCGCGCCCGAGTCTAGCCCAGCGCCCGAACCAGGCCAACCCGCGTTCTTGACGGGGCCGCTGGCGAAACTCGGCTAGGATGGTCGCCCGATTTCCCTTCCGGCCAGCGCGCCAACGCCCACCCGAGGTCCCCTGCATGTCACTCCTGCCCGCCTCCATCCTCATCCTTGCCGGTGGCCGTGGGCAGCGCATGGGTGGACGCGACAAGGGGCTAGTGGAATGGCAGGGGCAGCCGCTAGTGGCCCATGTTCAGGCCGCGGTGCGCTCGCTCACCGACGACCTGGTGATCTCCTGCAATCGCAATGCAGCGCGCTATGCCCAGTGGGCCGACCAGGTGGTGGCCGATGAAGAGCCGGACTTTCCGGGCCCCCTGGCCGGCATCCTCGCCGGCCTCGCCGTGGCGCGCCATGACTGGGTGCTGCTGCTGCCCTGCGATGCGCCGCGTCTCGATGCCACCCTCGTTTACCAGCTGCTAGCGGCAGCGCAGGCGACCCAGGGGCCGGTCATGGCACGCCAGGACGGCTATTGGCAGCCCCTGTTCACCGCCCTCCCCCGACACCTGCTGCCCGCGCTGCGCCAGGCTTGGGCCCAGGGCGAGCGCAGCCCGCGTGGGGCGCTGCTGCCCCTCGGCCTGACCGGCGTGGAGTTCGCCAAGGACGATGCCCGCCTCGCCAACTTCAACGATCCCACGGCGCTGCAACAGCCGGGGTGAACGCAGCGAACCGCGGCGCCAGCGCAAGTGACCGGACGGTTCTGGGACGAACTCGGCCCCAGACGCGCGGTCCTAAGCCCGCTTGGTTGCCAAGAAAGGAGACTGCCCCATGAACAAGCACCTGCTCCCCGCCGCCCTGCTGGTCGTTGCCAGCGCCCTGCTCGCCGGCTGCTCCACGCCCAGCGTCATCACCCTCAACGATGGCCGCGAGATCCAGGCCACCGACACGCCGAAGTATGACGACGACTCGGGCTTCTATACCTTCAAGCAGCTCGACGGCAAGCCGACCCGCATCAACAAGGACCAGGTTCGCACCATCAAAGAGCTCTGATTCCTGCCCGGCGCGATTTTTTTACCTAACCCCTTGTGCTTGCATGAGTTTTAGGTAGAATGCGCGCCATCCATTACGGAGCGTAGCGCAGCTTGGTAGCGCGTCTCGTTCGGGACGAGAAGGTCGCTGGTTCGAATCCAGTCGCTCCGACCATTACCTTGTTTCTGGTTGCCCCAAGTGGTACCAAAAACAGCCTCAAAAGCCCGCCCAGTGCGGGCTTTGTTGTTTCTGGTGGTTCCATGTAGTCTCTGGTCATCCCAACCCATGGTGTATGCCAGTGTGTATGCCTTGGGAAAATTCGAACCAAAGGCATACAAGGATGAAGCGCCAGGACATCAAGCGTCGCCCCCTTTCCGACACCGCCCTCTTCAGCCTCGAGCCTGAAGCCGCCGTCTACCGCGAGCAGGATGGCAACGGCCTCTACTTCCGCGTCAAACCCAACGGCCAGAAAAGCTGGGAGCTTCGCTACAAGAAGCCAGACGGCAAATGGTCCTGGCTCGGCCTGGGCGCCTACCCGGCCGTGAGTGGTGCCGCCGCCCGTGCCAAGGCCGCAGAGTTGAAAGCCGAGGTCGCCAGCGGCAAGAGCCCGATGCTGACCAAGCGCGAGCGCAAGGCAGCCGAGGCGCTCGCCGCCACCAATACCTTCGAGAAGCTGGCGCGCGAGTGGTACGACGCACGCAAGCCACGCTGGGAGGATGGCACCGCCCGGCGAATCATCGGCGCCCTCGAGCTGCACGTTTTCCCCGTCTTCGGCCCCCGCCCCTTCACTGAGATCATGCCCATCGAGTGGATGGAGTTTCTGCGGGGCATGGAGCGCAAAGGCATCATCGACCAGATGGGCAACGTGCGCCGCTTCTGCAAGGAGATCTACGACCTTGCCAGGGTCACGGGACGGGCTACCCACAACCCGCTCGAAGGGCTGCACAGGTTCCTGCAAACCAAGCCAGCTGAGAACTACGCCCACGTCTCCCAAGAAGAGCTGCCCGAGCTGCTGCGAGCGATGGGTGCTTATCCCCATGCACATGACATCCGGCTTGGCCTGAAGCTGCTGATGCTGACGGGTGTGCGGCCAAGTGAGCTGCGCGAGGCGCCTTGGTCTGAGTTCGACCTCGAGGCCGCAATCTGGAACATCCCTGCGGCCCGTATGAAGAAGCGGCGCGATCATCTAGTGCCCTTATCCCGCCAGGCGCTCGAGCTGCTCAAGGGGCTACAGGAGCTGAACGGGCACTATCCTCTACTGCTGCCCGGCCGCAACGATCGCAAGAAGCCTCGGAGCAACATGGCCTTCAACATGGCTCTCCGGCGTATGGGCTACGAGGGCAGGCAGACGGGCCACGGCTTCCGCCATATCGCCTCGACGACACTTCGAGAACATGGGTTTCCTCGCGAGCATGTCGAGGCGCAACTCGCTCATGCCGAGCAGGGCGTTGCAGGCGTTTATAACAAGGCCATCTACCTCGATCAGCGGCGAGTGATGATGCAGTGGTATGCGGATCATTTGGACAAACTTGAAAAAGGCAATGTCGTTACGGTCGACTTTCAAGCCAAAGGATAATCTCAATGTCATCTTATGAATTCAAAGAGTGGCTCAACTATTCAGAGGCCGCCGCCTACCTGTCGGACAAAACCGGACGAAAGTTTGATGAAGACGCTATTGATAGGGCTGCGACTAACAACATCATCCGGGCGCATTATTGGCCAATCGATGACGCAGACCTAGGCGTTTTTAGTATCGTTTACGACGAAGAAAGAATGAAGAAACTGCCGCCATTCTTTGCACGTTACGTCGAGTCGCCGGTACCTGTTTTTCTAGATAAATCGGAATTTATAATTCATTTCGAGGGACCTGTACCAATTGCCCATTATCAAATTTTTGCTAGTAACTGCAGGGCAGGACATCAACAGCCTATTGGCATTACTGTTCAAATCAATCCGCTGGATAGTGGAGTGATAACCGTCGGTGCCTGCTATCGAGTCGGTGATGATGGAAAGGCTATCAGCCTGAAGGAAGGTCACTATGACTTCTTTATCCATATCACTGATCTGGAGCAGCTTGCAGCAACTTTACCTGGTCAACCGCAGCTCCCCCCTTGCCTCTGTAACTTGAACCTCCTCAAGTCGCCAGACGAGGACAGCCCAGAAGATATTCCTTTCATCCACAGTCCCGCGCCATGGATGGCTTATCCCGTTGCTAATCGCCCAGAGGCAAGCAACGTGCTGCCACCCACAACTACTGCATCCAAGCGCCCGGAGCCATTACTCAGAACAATTGGTTTCGCTGCCCACCTGATTGCAGAATTGGGTGACAAACTCGATCAACTCGAGAAGATGGGAAATCGGAAGAGAGGACTCTCGTGTGGCGGCAGACCCAACTGCTCGACCATTTCGAAAGAGCTTGCGCGTATAGCGGTTGAGCACAACTACGAACTGAAAAGCGATGGCTTCAGCAAAACGCTGAGCGCAGCGCTAAGGCACCTGCAACCCTGATTTTCCGAATTCGGAATTCGGAAAAATTACCGGTCAGGCACTGCAACCTTGCACCCTTCGCTCCGTCATCGAGAACGCATTACGGAGACGAAGATGCACCATCCCTCACCTACAGCGCATTGCGCTGATCTCTGGACGCCCCGCCGCGCAGCCCAGGCGCTGGGCGTCTCCCTTCGCACACTGGCCACCTGGCGCAGCACCGGCCGCCATGACCTGCCCTTCCTGAAGGTCGGGCGACTGGTGCGGTATCGCGAGCAGGACGTCGCCCGCTGGCTGGAGTCTCGCCGCCAGGGAGGTGCCGAATGACCTTCTCAAGCCCCCGGCAAACCATCCTCTCCCCTCTGGCTACTTGTGGCAGCGCTCGCTACAAATCCGCCGCATATCGTTCCTCGGCAGTCCAAGGGAAGCTTGGCACGTCCAGAATCCAATGCGTGCCACCCATGACAAACACTCCCAAATTCACCCGAAACAACACGCCGCGGCGCCGGTGTCCCGACTGCGGTGCCTCCCTAGTGAAACGCAGCTCGACGAGCAAGCACCCGCTTCTGTCGCGCACCTTCCTTATCTGTCGGAATCCTGTATGCGGCGCGACCTTCCTGGGTATCGATGAAATCACCCATCGCCTCAGCCCATCCAGTCAGCCGAACCCTGACGTCACCCTGCCCTATGCGCCGAGCGCCCTCCGTCGAGCGGCGCTGGACGACCTCGAGCAGCCTGTCGACCTGGCGTGCGCTGGCCAGGTAGAGGGAGGTGCAGCATGAGCACGACCCCCAGCAAGAAGTCCGTCAGCTTCAGCCAGGAATCGTTGCGGTTCGTGCGTATGCCGGAGCTGCTCGCCTTGACCTGCCTTTCCCGCACCACAGCGCATCGTCTGATGAAGACCGATCCGACCTTCCCCAAGCCGGTCAAGCTCAGCGACAGCACCGCCCGTAACGCTCCTGTCGGCTTCGTCCTGGGCGAAGTGCAGGCCTGGATTGAAGGTCGCATCGCTGCCCGGGAGCAACGTGCATGAGCAAGCCGGCACAGAGCGCATTCCGCCCCATTGAGCGCATCAACCTGGGCAATCGCCTGCTGCGGCGCCGCGAGGTGGAACTCAAGACCGGCAAGAGCCGGGCTGCGATCTATGCCGACATTCGTGCCGGCACCTTCCCGGAGCCGGTCCCCATCGGCCGGACCAGCGTCGCGTGGCTGGAAGCGGAGATCGATCAATGGATCGCCGACCGCCTCGCCGAGCGACGGCTCGCCAGCGCTGCGTCCTAGGCCCGCCAGTTCCCTACCCAGGAGATCCACTATGAACCGCTGCACCTTGACCATCGACAACCAGACCCTGACCTTCGCCGTTGAGGACATCGCCAGCATCGAGGCCGCGCTCATCGAGGCGGCACGCAAACCCGGCCAGCAGACCTTCCGCACCCTCGGCCCGAACCGCGTGGGCGCCAAGATCGAGCTGAACGTGTCAGGCACAACCAACAGCGCCCGGCATACCACTAGCGGCCTGCCAGGCGATGCCCTGACCTTCAGTCAGACCAGCCCTGCACCGGCCATCCTGACCGACTGCTGATTCGCCCCCGCTTCCCTTCCTGAATCCATACGCATACGCCGCCGGGCTTGCTCGGCGGAGAGGAGTTTTGCATGTCTCAGAAAAGACAAAGCCCCGGCAAGCGCGCCAACGCTGCCAGGGCTCAGAACCAATCAATCCGCACCCGCAAGGCTACCACAGCCCTAAGCGTTTTCAGCCGTTCGACCCGCGTGGCGGGCGCTGCGGTGCAGCATGACCTGTTACAGGTAAAGCACGCTCAAGCCTTGCCAAGCCTCCTTGAGACGCCCTATAGTCTTCACGTCGCGGCAAATTCCGCGACCGACCTTGGCCGGTCGGCAAGCACATGGCGCACAGGCGCCCAGATCTCTACTGCAGGCGCTTTTTTTGCGTCTGCAGCTCCGAGTTATGGCAGCTGTGCGCGGGACACCTTCGGGTGTGCCGGGATCCTTGTGCCCCGGTCGGCCAACCCGCGTACAGCTGTCACCATTCCTCGCTTGGCCGCGAGCGGTGACAGCTCCTCAGCACAGGAGCTACACCCTATGAAGCGTTCGCACGCCCTCAATCCGTCCCCCCGCTGTATCCGCGTCGCCGCACACAAGGCCATGGCCTTAGCTGCCCTGCACGCAAATTCCAGTCTTTCCACCCGTCTCGCCCGTTACAACCACCACATGCAGCGCGCTCGCGCCCTTGAGGCCACTCTCGCGCCAGCTGCCGCTGCTACCGACACCACCCTCTCCATTCGTCCTGCCACGCCTACCGCCGTCACCCCGGTGGCCACCGCTGTTCTGGAGGTGCGCCATGGCTGATTCCATCGGTGCTCTCCACCAGCTGCTGACCGAGTTGGCCAACCCGGCCGGCCAGTCGCCCTCGCGCCCCGCCCTCGAGGCGATGCTCGATGCCGTCGACGCCCTCAACCATCAGCCCGGCGTCACAGACCAGCTGCGCGCAGACGTCCACGCCGCCGAACAGGTAGGCCAGCTCCATATCCGCCAGGTGCCGCTCTCGCTGCTGCGCCTGCTCCTGGCCATGGTGCAGACGGAGGCCGGCCATGAGTAACCTCATTCCTCTGACCCTCAACCCGACCTATGCCTCGGTCCTGCTGGTGGATACCACGCCGGGCTTTGCTGCCCTAGTGGACTGCGCCGAGCACCGCCTTACCGCTGCCTATGGCCTGGTCGATAGCCTCACCTGCATGACCACCAAGGACGCCGCCAGCCAAGACCTGCTCAACGTCGCCGAGGTGGTCCGCATCCTGCTGGCCGATGCCACGGATCTCTACAAGGCGGCGCGTACCGTCGGCCTGTATGGGGAGGTGCCCCATGGCTGAGAGTCGCATTCCCGACATCATCCGGCAGGCCGCGCTCCACGCCCTGGCCAACGCCACCACCCTGCTCCCTGAGTGGCTGCCGAAAGGCAGTCGCCAGGGCCGCGAGTGGGTCGCGCCCAACGCCGCACGCGGCGATCGCCAGGCCGGTTCCTTCGGCGTCTCCCTGGACAGCGGCAAGTGGAACGACTTCGCCGACAGCGCCGCCCACGGCGGCGACCTGGTATCACTGCTGGCCTACCTACGCGGTTGCCGTCAGGGCGACGCGGCGCGGGAGATCGATCAACGTCTAGGCCTGGGGCTTTTCGAAGCGCTCGCCAGGGGGGATGGCCAACCCTCGACCGACGCCCTGGCCACTCGCCAGCGCCTCGAGCAGCAACAGCGCGACGCCGAGGCGCAGCTGCACGACAAGCAGACCGCTGCGGCGCGCCAGGCGGCCTTGCTCTGGCAGCATGGCAAGCCGGTGGATCGGCTGCACACCTACCTGCAGGCCAAGCAGGTCGAACCGTTCGGACTGCGCCAGATCTCGCACGGCCGGCTGGCCGTGCCCCTGGTCCTGGACGGACGCCTGGTCAACCTGCAGATCATCGATGGCCAGGGCAATAAGCGCTTTCTGGCCGGGGGTCGTGTGCAGGGCTGCTATTGCCCATTGGGCAAGGTCCAGGACGGCGCCCGGCTGTACATCTGCGAGGGCTGGGCCACCGGGGCCACCCTGCACCACCACACCGGCGCGCCGGTGGTCTGCGCGCTCAACGCCGGCAACCTCAAACCGGTGGCCCTGGCCATGCGCGAGCGCTTCGGCCGCCGCGTCGAGCTGGTGATCGCCGGCGACGACGACCGCCTCACCTTGGGCAATCCGGGCCGCGCCGCGGCGAACCGGGCGGCCGCCGCGGCGGAGGCCCTGGTGGTCTTTCCGGACTGGCCGTATGACGGCCCGGCCGAGCTATCCGACTTCAACGACCTGCACCTCTGGCAGAGTGGACGCTGGGAGGTGCCGGCATGAGCACGCCCGAAGCAAAAAGCGGCCTGAGCCTGGTCGGCGAACCCAAGGCCCCGGACCGTGACACCTTGGATCGGCCGTGCTTTGCCGTCTACGACCGCCCGGTCTTCAAGGAGGGCAAGCAATTCCGCGAAGGCACCTGGTACCACGGCGTCAAGCACACCGGTCCGGAAGACAAGCCGGTGCCCTTCGACTACTGGATCTGCTCGCCGCTGCACGTCGACGCCGAGACGGTGAACACCGAGGACGGCAGCATTGGTCGCCTGCTCAGCTTTCGCTATCGCGGCAAGCGCATTGAGTGGGTCATGCCCATGGAAGCCCTGGCCGGCAAGGCCGACGAGGTGCTCAAGGCGCTCATGCGCCAGGGCCTGGCCATCGAGTACCACCAACGCCGCCACGTCGCGCCGTACCTCGCCAGCTACCACGCGCCGGCCAGGGTGATCGCCACCACCACCAAGCCGGGCTGGCATGAGTCCGGCGCCTTTGTCCTGCCATCGCGGGTGATCGGCGGCGACAACGTGCGCTATCAAGACTCCGGCCGGGCGGTGAACCTCTTCACCAGCAAGGGTACGCTGACCAACTGGCAAGCGCAGATAGCGCCCTACTGCCTGGGCAATCCGGTGCTGATCCTGTCCATCTGCTGCGCCCTCGCCGGGCCGCTACTGGCCAAGCTGGGTATCAACGGCGGCGGCATCCACCTGGTAGGCGATTCCTCGAGCGGCAAGTCACTGGCACAGCTACTCGCGGCGTCGGTCTGGGGCAACCCCGGCACCTTTGCTGCGTCCTGGGACGTGTCCAAGGGCGGCGTGGAGATCGAGGCGGCCTCACGCAATGACACGGTGCTGATCCTGGACGAGATCAAGCGGGCCGACCCCAAGCGCGTCCAGGAGATGGCCTACGCCATCGCCAACGGCATGGGCAAGAGCACCATGACCCGCGAGCGCGAGGGTCGCGCCAAGCTGACCTGGCGCGTCCTGGCGCTGTCCAGCGGCGAGCGCTCGCTCTCCGAGCACGCCGCCATTGCCGGCAACGGCGCCCATGCCGGCGCGGAGCTGCGCATGGTGGACGTGAATGCCGGCACTCGCCCCTTCCGCGCGTTCGACGACGTGCATGGCCTGACCGGCCAGGAATTCCACCGGTTGCTGACCGATGCCGTGGGCCAAGACTACGGCCACCTGGGGCCAGCGTTCGTGGAAAGCCTGCTCAAGACGCCTGAAGACTTACTCGAGCGCTTTCGCCAGGTGCGCGCCACCTTCCGCACTGAAAGCTCCCAGGCTGGCCGGGTGGCGGATCGCTTCGCCGTGCTCGCCCTGGCCGGCGAACTGGCGGCGGAACGCGGGCTACTGGGCTGGCCGGTCGGCGCGGCGGGTAACGCCTGCCGCCAGCTGTTCGGCGAATGGCTCGCCAGGATGGGTGATGGCAACGCCGAGGAGCGCCAGATCCTGCGCGGTATTGGCGATTTCATCGCCCTGCACGGCGACAGCCGCTTCTCCTGGATCCACGCCGAGCACGCCGCGTCGACCGTGCGCGATCGGGCCGGCTTCTACGAGCTGATCGACGATCGCCGGCTGTACCTGTTCAACGCGCCCGCACTGCTCGAGGCGGCGGCCGGCTACGGCAAGGAGCGGATCCTGCGCGCCCTGGTGGAAGCCAATGCGCTCGCCAAAGTGGATGAAGAGGCCCGCACCTCCCGGCGCACGAAACGCTATCGCACGCCAGGCGGAGGCAATGCTCGGTTCTACGTCATCGACCCCGAGCGCCTGGAGACCGAAGGAGAGAGTCAAGCATGAATCTCTCAGTAGATAACACCTTGCTGACTGTTTTCAGCGGGAACAGTGGGAACGTGGGAACAGGCCAGCAACGACGCGGGTTACAGCGTTCCCATTTGAATTACGAGAGTGGGAATGTGGGAACACAACTCTGTTCAAGTAATAGCCTCCCTCCTCCCTCTGTTCCCGCTCGAAAAAGGGTGGGATCAAAATCCCACTCGCAAACCCGCATTCCAGAGCGGTTTTGTCCGCGTGCCCACGTTCCCGGTCGATTTTCGTTTTCAGACACGAACAAGGGTGTTCTGGCACGAAGTGCTTGACGCCCCTCTCTTCAATTGATCCACACAACCCCAATGGCGACTGCTGGCAGTGCTCGAGCACGGTCGGTCACGAGCCCCCAGCACCAAAACGAGAGCCCCCATGAATACCGAGACCCAAACAAACTCCCTCCCCGAAGACGTTGCTGCTGCCCTGGTCATCCATGACGAGGCGAAGGCTAGCTACCTGGCCCAACGCGAAACTCTGGTCACCCTGGGCAAGCGTCTGGAGAAACACCGCGCCACCGCCCGCGCTGCCCGGCACGAATCGGAGACGGCCGGCAGTGAATGGCGAGCGGCCTTCCGTGACGCAGATGGCGAGCTGACCCTAGAGGTCTTGAAGGCGAAGCGCGACGAGCAAGACAAACGTGAGCTGGCCGAAAGCTACGAGCAGCTGGCGGCCGAACTGGAGCCGAGCTATCAGCTGGCTCAGGTGGAAACGGCCTATGCTCGCCGGACGTATGACAGTACCCAGGAGAAGGCCAGGGCGGCCTATGGCGATCACCGCCTCGCCATTGCATCGGCGGCGCTGTTCGCCACGGCCGAGGGCCGCACCTGGCTGAGGCTGATGCAGCGCCAGGAGGACAAGCACCTGCACGTGGTAATCAGAGAAGACATCACCGGCAACGGCGCAACTGCCCAAGGCCAAGCCGAGCGCCAGCAGGCCGCACGGGGACGTATGGAGCGAGCCTTGGCCAAGCTTGTGGACGAAGCAGCGGCAGCCGTAGAGCCTGCCAAGGCGGATCCGCTCGAGCAGACCTTGCAGGCACTCGACCTCACGGCCTACGAACTGACGGGGCGGGCAACCAATGTCCTCGTGCTGAACCGCCAGCGAGCCGAGGCCCAGGCGCTGCTCGAGCGACAAGATCAGCAGCACAGCGCCTAGCTCTTCCTGGCCAGCGACAGGCCGCCTACGGGCGGCCTTTTCGTGTGCCGCCGCCAAGGCCCGCATCGACGCGCTACGCGCCTTGCAGGGAGTCCGATCAGGTCAGACCCCTGCCCGCTGGATGGAGAGCTGCGCCTGTGGAGCATCACAGGCTGCGGAGCCGACTGACTGCACCGATCACCCTATCCTGGCCAGCGAAAGGCCGACGGCGGGCGCCGTGGAGACGTGCGAGCAGCCGGTCCCACACCTCGGCCGCCAGGGGCCGCGCCGAAGGGCTCTGTACCCGGCGCGCGCCGTTGTCCCCCCGCCACACCTGCGGGCTAAATGTGTCGCTTTTTCTGCACCCCTGCACGTAGCTCAAACTAGCGCTAGCACTAGCCCTTATGCGCTATTCAGGATGCAGGCAAGCCCTGCGGATCCCTGCAGTAACCGTCGATTCGCTAAGTGTTTTCAGAGTCCATATTTCTTCTCACGATTAGCGAACGCTTCATGGCCACCCTCCAAGATGGAACACACCATGGATCTGATACCAATCCCCCCGCGGACATCTCCCTCCTCAAGGGCTCCTGAGACATAGCTAACAACTTCGCCATCGTTTTCCGCGACAATTACCTGTTCCGCGTCCGAGTTGACAACAAGATTCGCGTTGTGGGTGACGATTATAACTTGTCGATACTTCTTTATCTGCTTAAACAAAGGTACTAACTGACCCATTATAAAGCCATTATCCAAATCATCTTCCGGCTGATCAAATACGAAAGGACTCCCAAAAGGATCTGTAGCCAACTTCAGGCAAACGTAAAATGTGCCCCGCTGCCCAACGGACAACTTCTCAACCGACTTCCCTTTATAAGAGAACTCAGCATTCACTTTCAAATAGTTCTTAATACGAGACGGAGAGTAGAGATAATCAAATAGCTCGAATCGGCCACCTTGGTTAAAATAATCATCACTCCAAAAAAAGTCTTCAAGAGACACCAGCTGATCGCCCAACTGAATAAGCTTGTGCCCCATAAGCATCTTGAAGAAGTCAGATTTATTATGAACATTAAAGGTCTCAGCCAACCTTTCAGAAGTAGACTTTCCTGCCGAAGCACGAAATTTACCTCTATTCACACACTCCTCAAGACCGCTATAAAAAGCCCCCTTATCAAACAGAATTGAACCTGATACTTGAATATCCTTTAGTATGCTCTGTACAAGCTCATTCTGTTCAGCATTCCAATCTGCGTTGGGTGCCAGCAGGGACGCATAAGCAATATCGACTTCGCCACGCAAGCTCTCAAGATAGGTATCGTAACTTGCAGCTATTTCCGCACGTCTCTTTTGCTCCGAGAAATACTGCGAGGTACGACCTTGTATTTCCTGTAGCTTTGCATTTGCATTATCAATATTTAGACGATATTCGTTAACTTTACCCAGCAGAGAGGAAACATCTTGCTTGATGCCTTTTTGCGCAAACTCTGCCTTAATTTCCTCATTCTGCGCAGCCAAAACGGCTACCGAAGTCTCGGTGTGAGCTACGTTTGCCGCTATCGCTTGCAAGACATCCGTATAACCAAGTGGAGGAGATTTGCTGATAGCATATGCAGAGCCATTATATGCCGAAATCCTATCATTTAGCCCAATGACGGTCCTTTCTATAAAGGATTTAATTTCATTAGAAGTAGACAGGAATGCGCGCTGCTCATTGAGCAACCTATTATTATCCTGATATCGAGATATAAGAGCAGCGTTTTGCTCATTTGTAAGAGTCGCAATTAACTGCGAATTAATATTGATAATATTCTGCTGATAATCAGGCTTGTTTATTGCGGATCCATTAGTGTCAACAGCGCCCCAGTAATCAATAAACGAGCGGTACCTACCCATGTTTTCCATGAGCTCTTCGGACAGAGCAGGATCGAATGGCCGTTGACGCAGGCCAAGCATCTTTTTTATCTCCAAACTAAGTACCGAAGGGTCTTTCGCGAACTCGTGAATCTCGCCTTGCGAAACATGCAAGTACGGATAAGGAACTGTAGAGGTCTGATCGAAATTTATTAGGTCTCCACCTTGAGAGACCCTGATACGTAGGTTTTCAACCGACACCCCTCTCACTCGCTTGTGGCCATAGCATACAGCTAGCCTAGAATGCATCGCATCGAGAAACAGGCTTTTCCCCGTTCCTCGCCCGCCAATTATGGCAATCATGTTTTTATTTAAAGGTATATTTTGTTTCTTGAACGAGATCTCTTGCCCCTGGAATATAGGGCCCTCAATCTCAATGCTATCGAAATACGGTTTGATGAAGCTGTTCTCAACAAAATCATCCGTCTGATAGATACGATCCGACGGCTCGAAAAGCACTTGCTTTAAACCTTGAAAATTGGGCTTTGCTTTAACCCAGGAGTATTGGGTACCAATCTGATCCAAACGGTGCGCGTCTGAGCAAAAAAATATGGGCTTCGCGGTAGCTCCCTCATATCGAGTGCTGCTAAGAAAAAAATCCCTATCCTGTGGACGTCCGAACAGGACTTGACCTTTCTTATCGATCTCCGAAGCGATAGCTCGAGAGCGTCCCTCGTTGATATCAGGCCTGTAGCCGCCATACCCATTCGGACATATAGCGATAAGGTAATCCCTACCAAAGACCAGATTACTCTCCATATGTTCGCAGAGACTTTTGAAGTCTACTATCGCATCATCACAACCAATAGTTTTGGTGGCAAAATCAGCTTCTGAACAGTAAATTACGAGATCATCTTTTGTGGTATTTGTTAGCTTAAGCCTGGATACCACTGCGTTTATTTGAGCGGTACTCAAACTCTCTGAAAATAGGCAATGAACGTTTATCCAGTCGCCTTGTTTGTTTGGCTGCGCAACTCTGAACTCCAAATTTCCAATAACAGTAGTAGAGCAGCCCTGTCTTCTTAACTCCTCTCTGATAATTTCTAGCTCATTCTCTTGAAAATACCAATAGTTTGTAACACCAAGCAGACTTAGGCTATTTTCCTTAATATTGGCGACGTACTGTTCAACCTCACATTTGAAACCATTGTTCAAATTAGTAAACGGCGAGTGAATATGCAGATCCCACTTATTCCAACACGAGCCAATCATCTTTTGCGTCCTTGCTTAGGTAAGAAGTGAAAGGAGCAATGTGCTACACATCTCACAGTCTTTCTAGTCAACATCTGACAACTGACGAACGTTCAGTGTATGCCCTTCACTACTGCGGCCTTTTGGAAGGCGCTCTAAGCCAGACGTTTCAGCTACTGGTTCGAATCAAGATTGGGCGATGAGCGTTATGGATCTCCTCACAGACGGAGCGTAGGGCACATCTTCGTAGCTTTCTTTTCTGCTTCGGGTAGGCCTGGCGAAGCAACCACATCTTAAAGTCTCCGTGTATGCCCCTGTGTATGCCTAGCCCAAATAGACCTCTTAAAGCCTTATGTTTACGGGGGATTCAGAGCTGAGTATTGACGTAGTCGCTCGACCAACTTGGTCCGCAAGGATCACATCGAAGCCCGCCTAGTGCGGGCCTTATCGTCTTAGGCGTCTCCCTTGGCACTACGGCCAGGAGCACGACCCCCCTCCACCACCGACTCAACACCAGCCTCACCACGAACGGCAGACCACGCCTGGCGCACGCTCAAGCGATCAGCTGACGGCGTTCGTGCTTAGCACTGCTCCCGTCGTGCGGGTGGGCTTGTTAGGGTCTAGGTCAGATCAGGCGCAAAACGACGTGGAGGCCGATCAGGTCGAAGGTACAGGCATCGGGGATTGGCCTTGAGCATGAACTGGAGCAGGAAGAATAGAGAGAAGACGCCGACCGTTGGATTGAGGACATTGCTAACACCGCCAGCAACATACCCAGGTCGAAGGCAACGGCAGCGCCTCACGGCAGGCAGCTAGCATTTATCCCAAGGCCACACGCCAGGCCTAGGCGCGACCATCGGTGGCAGCGGTGCGCAGGAACAACGCCGTATCAAGGCTGGGGATGATGGTGAGCAGGTATGCGGCGAAGAGCCTAGCGCGGCCCGTTGCGGCAGTGGCACGAAAGAGTCACGCGGACCAGCGCTTGGCGATCAACCTTGCACACCAGGAGACGGCCGCCCGCAGGCGGCCTGAGGGGCTCAACCGGCGGCGCGGAAGGCGGGCTCGTTCTCGGCCATGTAACGGGCGGCGGCGCGGCGGGCTTCCAGTTCGAAGGCCTGGGGATAGCGATCGACGATGCGCTCCAGGGTGCCGCGGGGAATGCCGTCGGCTTCGAAGTCGGTGCGGCACTGCAGGGCACCGGCGTGACAGACGTTGCGTTCGACGGCCTCGATCAGACCGCCCGCGCGCAGGCTCTTGACGATGTTGTGGGGCATGCGACGGCTACGACGCAAGGCGGCGGTGGCGGTGGCCAGCACCTGGAGGATCTCGTCTTCGACCGGGGTGAAGGGGCCATTGCCGAGCTTGCCCTTCTGCAAGAGGTAGCGGCGCGACAGCAGCTGACCCTGGCGTTCGAGGGCTTTGCTGGCGGTGAGATCCAGGCGACCGCGACTTTCCAGGCTGCGCTCCAGCGCAATGAGAAATTCCCAATCGGAGATCTGAGAAATCTGGGTGATGACTGCGTCCATGAAGCGCTCCTTGCCAGTCGAAAATAGATGGCACATTGATAGCGTTCGGGGCATTTGGTTCCCGGGTGGGAACGCTAGCCGACGGATATCATGTCATTTCGCCATGCCCGGTACTGGATGGCCGACGAGAGGTAGGCGAACCGGCTGCAGAACCAGGCGTCGAGCCCGGTCATGGATCTCGGGGTGGCCGAGAAAGAGTGTCTTCGCCTCTCAGGACTAGCGGCGCGGCAGCAGGTTCTCGACGAGCTGACAAAGATCGTCCACGCCCCAGGGTTTGGGCAGGAAGGCGGCGCGACGTGGCAGGATGGCGAGGTCCTGGTCGATGTAGCCGGAAATGATGATGAAGGGCACCGTGGGCCAGCTGGCCGCGGCCAACTGCGCGAAGGCCAGCCCATCCAGCATCCCTGGCACGTTCACGTCGGCGATGACCAGCTTGGTGTCGCTGCCGCGGGTATCCATGTGCGCCAGGGCGTCATCGCTGGAAGCCACAGCCACGACGTTCAGGCCTTGTTCGGTGAGGATTTCGGTCAGCAGCTCGCGCTGCCTCGGATCATCCTCCAGGACAAGAATTTGTCTTTGTATATCAAGGCTTCTTGGCTTCATGGCAGGTCAGACATCGTCCGGGTGAGAGGTTCTCCACAAACTTCCTTAACGGTCACCTGAAGCGGGTGAGCGGTACGCTGGCAAATGGCCGCCAAAGCCGCGCCCTGCCTGGGTTCCAGCCCGGCTGACGACCGCGCCAGACAGCCTCAAGCGCGACGCCGATGAAGTTTTTGCGCCGCTTGGCTGTCTGAGGGCTTGACGCCCCTTCTGCCTCTCCAAGGACCCCGCCCCCGTGAGCCAAATGCCCCCATCCCGCAAGGCGCGGGTCGACAACTCCGCGACGAGTGATGTTTCGCACGAGGGCAAGAACATCTTCTTCGCCGCGGTGGAAACCACGCGGATGCCGATGCTGATCACCGATCCTAACCAGCCGGACAATCCGATCATCTTCGCCAACAACGCCTTCACTGACATGACCGGCTACCTGGTGGAAGAACTGCTCGGGCGTAACTGCCGCTTCCTGCAGGGCCCGGAAACCGATCGTTCGGTGGTCAACTCCCTTCGCGAGGCGGTGGAACAGGAACGCGAGATCTCGGTGGAGATCATCAACTATCGCAAGGACGGCTCGACCTTCTGGAACGCGCTGTTCGTTTCGCCGGTGTACAACGACGCGGGCGAGCTGACCTATTTCTTCGCCTCCCAGCTGGATGTTAGTCGCCGCCGCGATGCCGAGGATGCCCTGCGCCAGGCGCAGAAGATGGAGGCGCTGGGCCAGCTCACCGGCGGCATCGCCCATGACTTCAACAATCTGCTGCAGGTGATGATGGGCTACATCGACATCATCCACCGCACCGCGGAGAAGCCCAGCTTCGATCAGGAACGCATCGTGCGCAGCGCGACCCACGCCAAGTCGGCGGCCGAGCGCGCCAGTACCCTCACCCAGCAGCTGCTGGCCTTTTCGCGCAAGCAGAAGCTCGAAGGCCGGGTGCTCAACCTGAACAACCTGGTTCGTGGCGCCCATGAGCTAGCCGAACGCACCCTGGGCGACGTGGAAATTCGCACCCAGTTGGATCCCGAGCTGTGGAATTGCCGGATCGACCCGACCCAGGCAGAGGTGGCGCTGCTCAACATCCTGATCAACGCCCGGGACGCCCTGCTGGATTGCCCGCAGCCGAGCGTGGGCATAGAAACGCGCAACATCGAGGTGCGCGAGCTGGCCAATATGTCGTACGACGGGCTCATGCCCGGCCGTTACGTCAGCCTGGCAATCACCGACAACGGTCATGGCATGCCGGCCAGCATTCGCGACCGGGTGATGGACCCCTTCTTCACCACCAAGGAAGAAGGCAAGGGCTCGGGGCTTGGGCTATCGATGGTCTATGGCTTCGCCAAGCAGTCCGGTGGCACGGTGCGCATCTATTCGGAAGAGGACGTCGGCACCACGCTGCGCCTCTACTTCCCGGTGGATGACAGCCATGTCACCCATCAGCAGACGGAGCAGCGCTCGGAGCGGCGCAGTGGCACGGAGCGCATCCTGGTGGTGGAAGATCGCCCGGACGTCGCCGAGCTGGCCAAGCTGGTGCTGGAGGACTACGGCTACACGGCGCAGATCGCCTTCAATGCCAGTGAAGCCCTGCGTGTGCTGCGCGAGAACGAGCAGCCCTTCGATCTGGTATTCACCGACCTGATCATGCCCGGTGGCATGAACGGGGTAATGCTGGCGCGCGAAGTGAAGCGCCTGCAACCGCAGATCAAGGTGCTGCTCACCACCGGCTACGCCGAGAACTCCCTGGAGCGTACCGACATCGGCGGGTCCGAGTTCGATGTCATCTCCAAGCCCTATATCCCCAATGATTTGGCGCGCAAGGTGCGCCGGGTGCTGGATGGGCCGAACGGCATCGCCTGATCGCATTGAGGTGCCGTTAAGGCACCGGGAAGCACCGACGGCGCGTCGACGACCTCCGCCGGTGTGGCCTCTGGCAGGCGACGCTATTAGACTGACGATTAATTCGGCGCGCATCGCGCTTTCGACCTCCAGCGCTGCCGCCTGCCGGCGTGGCTCCATCGGTTCCCCACGTCATCGCGCGCCCCGAGTCTGCTCAGGGACCGCCTGCGCGGCGGGGTTATCGTCCTCTTTCGTTCCCGTCGCCGCGAGGTCCGGTCATCCATGAGTTCCCCTAGCCCGTCAATTATCGCGACAGGCAATCCCGGCCTGGACAGGGTCTTGCGCGGCGGTTTGCCAAAAGATCGGCTCTACCTGCTCGAAGGCACCCCGGGGTCGGGCAAGACGACCCTGGGCCTGCAGTTTCTCTTCGAAGGCGTGCGCCGAGGCGAGTCGGTGCTGTACATCACGCTGTCGGAGACCGGTGAAGAACTGCAGAGCGTGGCCGAGTCCCATGGCTGGAGCCTGGACGGCGTGGATCTGTTCGAGCTGTCGGCCGCCGATGCGGTACTGGGCGGCGCGCAGGAGCAGACCATCCTGCATCCCTGGGAATCCGAGCTGGGTGACACCATCGGGCTGATCCAGGCTCGCGTGGACGAGCTCAAACCGAGCCGGCTGGTGTTCGACAGCCTGTCGGAGATGCGCCTGCTGGCGCAGGACCCGCTGCGTTATCGGCGCCAGGTGCTGGCGCTCAAGCAGTTCTTCGCCGGGCGTGGCCTTACCGTCCTGCTGGTGGACGATCTGACCACCAGCGGCGGCGAACGCGACAACCACCTGCACAGCCTCTGCCACGGGGTGTTGACCCTGGAGCGCCTGACCCTGGACTTCGGCGCCGCGCGCCGACGCCTGCAGGTTCAGAAACTGCGCGGCGTGGACTTCATCGCCGGTTATCACGATTTCACCATCCGCCGCGGCGGCCTGGAGGTCTATCCGCGCATGATCGCGGCGGGACGCTACCAGGATTTCGCCGGCGAGCCGGTGCCCAGCAATATCGACGACATGGACGCCCTGTTGCACGGCGGTCCCTTGCGCGGCACCAGCACCCTGATCACCGGCCCGGCCGGTACGGGCAAGACCACCCTCGCCCTGCAGTTCGTGATGGCGGCCTGCGCGCGGGGCGAGAGGTGCGCCGTCTATGAGTTCGACGAGCGCATCGGCACCCTGCTCAAGCGCGCGGACAGCATGGGCATGCCGCTCCTGCGCTATATCGAGGAAGGTCTGCTGGTGGTCCACCAGATCGATCCCGCCGAGCTGTCTCCGGGCGAGTTCGCCTGGCGCGTGCGGCGGGATGTCGAGGAAGACGACTGCCGGATGCTGGTGCTGGACAGTCTCAACGGCTACCTGGCGGCCATGCCGCAGGAACAGCAGCTGATCCTGCAGATGCACGAACTGCTCTCGTACCTGAGTCAATCCGGGGTGGTGACCTTTCTCATCAATCCCCAGCACGGGCTGGTCGGCTCGATGACGTCCAGTCTCGACATCTCCTATATCGCCGACACCGTGGTGCTGATCCGCTTCTTCGAAGCACAGGGGCGCCTGCGCAAGGCCATTTCCATCCTCAAGCACCGCGGTGGCGGTCATGAAGACGCGATTCGGGAATTGCGCATCGACACCAAGGGCATCCGGGTCGGCAAGCCCCTGGTGGACTTCCGTGGCGTGCTGACCGGTACGCCGGAGTATTTCGGTGCCAAACAGCCCCTGATGGAAGAGCGCGATTGACGAAGACAGCGGCGCCGTCCTGCGAGCTCATCATCTGCGCGCCCTTGCGAGGTGACGCAGCCAGCCTGCAGCGGCTCTTCACCCAGGGCTATCACACCCGCTACCTGTCCACCCTGGACGAGGTGGCGGCAGCGCTCGGCGACGACATCGGGATCATCGTCTTCACCGAGGAGGCCCTGCGCCAGGACATGACCTCCCTGGCAGAGGCATTGGAGCGGCAGCCGACCTGGTCGGACATTCCGCTGGTGCTGCTGGCGTCGGACTCTAAGCGTTCGGGACGGGGCAATGATCTCCTGCGCCGTCAGCTGCCCGCGGCGGCGACCAATCTGGTGATCCTGGAACGGCCCCTGAGCGGTGCTTCCCTGCTGAGCAGCGTCGCGGCCGCCTGGCGCTCACGCCTGCGCCAGTTCGAGATGCGCGATCGTCTCACCGAACTCGCCCAGGAACGTGAGCGCATGCAGACGCTGCTGGAGAACCTGCCGGTCGGCGTGGCCTTCATGGATAGCGAAGGCCGCACCCTGGTCAGCAACCCCTTCTATGAGCAGCATGTGTCCGGCCAGCAGATCCCGTCTCGGCAGCCTGAGGAGGCGCTGCGCTGGGCCGCCCTGGATACCGCCGGGCGGCTGCTGCAGCCCGATCAATTCCCCGGGGCGCGGGCCCTGCGGGGCGAGCGGGTGAAGGGGCAGGATTTCTATCACACCAACGATGCGGGCGAGGAATCCTGGCTGCGCGTGAGCGCGGTGCCCTTGCACGACGAGGCTCAGCGGATCATCGGCGCGACCACGGTGATCGCCGACATCAGCGAGGAAAAGCGCGCGGAACTGGCCTTGCGGCGCTTCAACGAAGAACTGGAATCCCAGGTGGCGGAACGAACCCGCACCCTCGCCCACACTCTGAGCGAGTTGCAACGGGAAACCACCGAGCGCAGCCGCGCCGAAGAGCAGCTGCGGCAGTCGTTGAAGATGGAAGCGGTCGGCCAGCTCACTGGCGGTATCGCCCATGACTTCAACAACATGCTGACCGGGGTACTGGGCGCGCTCGATCTGATGCGGATCAAGGGCAAGAACCAGCTGCAAGGCCTGGAGCGGTACATGGAGGCCGCGCAGCACTCGGCGCATCGGGCGGCGTCGCTCACCCAGCGGCTGCTGGCGTTCTCGCGCCGGCAATCGCTGGAATCCCGGCCCATGTGCGCCAACGAACTGATCCTGGCGTTGCAGGAACTGCTGCAACGCACGGTGAGCGAGCAGATCTCGGTGACGCTGGCCCTTGCCGATGACCTGCCCTGGATCCTGGCCGACGCCAATCAGCTGGAGAACGCCCTGCTCAACCTGGTGATCAACGCCCGCGATGCCATGCCGGACGGCGGGGTCATCAACCTGGCGACCTCCCTGGTCACCGTTACCGCACAGGGGACCGAGGACGATGCCCTGGTGCCGGGAGACTATGTCCGCATCGAGGTCCTGGATACCGGGACCGGCATCCCGGAGCGGCTGCTGGGCAAGGTGCTCGAACCCTTCTTCACCACCAAGCCGCAGGGCCAGGGCACGGGGCTGGGCCTGTCGATGGTATATGGCTTCGCCCGGCAGAGTAATGGCCGCCTGACCATCGCCAGCAACGAGCGCGGCACCCGGGTCTGCGTCTACCTGCCGACAGCGGAGCAGAACGCCGAGCCGAAGCGGTCCACGCCGGCGGAATTCGCCCAGGGCGCCGGCGAAACCATCCTGCTGGTGGAAGACGACGACGCCGTGCGCCTGGTCAACCAGGAGGCGCTGGAAGCCCTGGGCTATCGCGTCTGGAGCGCGGCCGAAGGCAAGACCGCGCTGCGCCTGCTGGAGCAGATCCCCGAATTGAACCTGCTGGTGACCGATGTCGGCCTGCCGGGCCTGAATGGGCGCCAGCTGGCGGAGGTGATCCAGCAGCTCAGACCACGGCTGCCGGTGCTGTTCCTGACCGGCTATGCCGAGGGCGCGCTCAGTAGGACGGCCTTTCTGGGTGGTAACATGGAACTCATGACCAAGCCCTTCACCCTGGACCAGCTGGCCGCGCAGGTCGCCGCCATGCTGTCCCGGGCAGCCCACCGGGCGACGGCTACCTCCTGAGGTCGTCGTCGCCCCGCGACCTAGCCAAGGACCCCCATGACGCTCCAGATCCGCCCCGCCCGCCGCGAAGACGCCGCCCGTATCCATGCCCTGATCGTCGAACTGGCCGACTACGAAAAGGCCGTCCACGAGGTGCTGGCCAGCCCGGCGCAGATCGAGGCCACCCTCTTCGCCCCCGACACCCCGACCCGCGCCCTGGTCGCCGAGCACGAGGGCGTGGTGGTGGGCTACGCGGTGTATTTCTACAGCTATTCCACCTGGCTGGGCCGCAACGGCATCTACCTGGAAGACCTCTATGTGAGCCCGATCGCCCGCGGCACCGGCCTGGGCAAGGGCCTGCTGCGCGAGCTGGCCCGCGAGGCCGTGGCCAATGATTGCGGCCGCCTGGAATGGAGCGTGCTGGATTGGAACACCCCGGCCATCGACTTCTACGAAAGCCTCGGTGCCAAGGCCCAGGGCGAGTGGGTGCGCTATCGCCTGGACGGCGCGGCGCTACGGGATTTCGCGGAAAGCGGGCGGTAGGTTTTCGTAGGTTGGGTTGAGCGCTAGCGAAGTCCAACAGCGCCAATGTTGGTCGAGGCCATGGCGATCCGCCGATTTGGGTGATGGTATTGGGTATCGCGGCCACGGGCCGCTCCTACAGGAGTCAGCACGTAGGAGCGGCCCATGGCCGCGATCAGCCGATCACTCATGGGTCTTCGTAGGTTGGGTTGAGCGCTAGCGAAGTCCAACAGCGCCAATGTTGGTCGAGGCCAAGGCGCTCCGCCGATGCAAATGATGGTATTGGGTATCGCGGCCATGGGCCGCTCCTACAGGAGTCAGCACGTAGGAGCGGCCCATGGCCGCGATCAGCCGATCACTCATGGGTCTTCGTAGGTTGGGTTGAGCGCTAGCGAAGTCCAACAGCGCCAATGTTGGTCGAGGCCAAGGCGGTCCGCCGATGCAAATGATGGTATTGGGTATCGCGGCCATGGGCCGCTCCTACAGGAGTCAGCACGTAGGAGCGGCCCATGGCCGCGATCAGCCGATCACTCATGGAGCTTCGTAGGTTGGGTTAAGCGCTAGCGAAGCCCAACAGCGCCAACGTTGGGCTTCGACGATGGAGCCGTCTCAACCCAACCTACCGTGGTCGCAGCCGCGCCTACCTAGACCCAGTGGCGTAGCGTGGAAAACGGCGCAGCCTTTTCCACAGGGGGCTTCGGTATGGGGCGCGCCCTCACCCCAGCCCTCTCCCAGAGGGAGAGGGGGTTGTCCGAGTGAGATTCAGATCTTTGCCAGTCCTGAAAAATCACAAGCGACCGGCAAGCCTGTCCGCATCGGCGGACCACCCGACCGCCCTGACCAATACCTATTACCGATCCGCCAGCTCCACCTGCGCCGGGCGGCGTTGCATCAGCACCTTGCCGTGGCGGATGGAGTACAACGGCAGGCCCTGGCTGCGGACCATCTCGTAGTCGCTGTCGGCGGAGAGCACCAGCAGGTTGGCGGGCCGCCCCTCCTCCAGGCCATAACGGTCGCCCAAGCACAGCGCCTTGGCACTGTTCACCGTGACCAGATCCAGCGCCGACTGCAGGTTGCGATAGCCGAGCATGTGGCAGATGTGCAGCCCCGCTTCCAGCACCCGCAGGATGTTGCCGTTGCCCAGCGGATACCAGGGATCGACGATGGAATCCTGGGCGAAGCAAACATTGAGGCCAGCCTCCAGCAACTCGTTGACCCGGGTCACGCCGCGGCGCTTGGGGAAGCTGTCGAAGCGGCCCTGCAGGTGGATGCTCTCGGTCGGGCAGGAGATGAAGTTGATGCCGGCGTGGGTCAGCAGGCGGAACAGCTTGGCGCAGTAGGCGTTGTCATAGGAGCCCATGGCGGTGGTGTGGCTCGCGGTGACCCGCGAACCCATGCCGCGGCTGCGCGCCTCTTCGGCCAGCACCTCCAGAAAGCGCGAATGTGGATCGTCGGTTTCGTCGCAATGGACGTCCACCAGGCAGCCGGTGCGCTCGGCCAGGTCCATGAGGAATTTCACCGAGCTTACGCCCTGGTCGCGGGTGTATTCGAAGTGCGGAATGCCACCGACCACATCGGCGCCCAGGCGGATGGACTCCTCCATCAGCTCGCGCCCATTCTTGAAGGAATCGATGCCCTCCTGGGGGAAGGCGACGATCTGGAGGTCGATCAGGTGCCCGGTTTCCTCGCGCACCTCCAGCATCGCCTTGAGCGCCGCCAGGGACGGATCGGTGACATCCACATGGGTGCGCACGTGCTGGATGCCGTGGACCGCCAGGGCACGGATCGTACGCTTGGCGCGGGTCTTGGTGTCTTCCTGGGTGATGGTGGCCTTGCGCTCGCCCCAGCACTCGATGCCTTCGAACAGGGTGCCGCTCATGTTCCAGCGCGGCTCGCCGGCGGTCAGGGTGGCATCGAGGTGGATGTGCGGCTCGACGAAGGGCGGCACCACCAGGTTGCCAGCGGCGTCGAGGTCGTCCGGCCCTACCGCGGGGGCATCAGCTGCTCGGCGATGGCGGCGATGCGTCCGCCTTCGAGGCGGATGTCGTGGAGGCCTTCGCGGTCACGCAGGCGGGCGTTGAGGATGCGCATGGTGGATCTCCTAGAGCGAAGCGGGGGCGGCGGTACGACGACCGCGACTCAGGCCATTGAACACGCCATAGCCGAGCGCCGCCACCCCGATGCCCACCAGCGGTGCGACCCAGGGAGAGCCGAAGGCGGCGATGGTGCCCAACCCATAGGCGGCCAGGCCCGGCCAGTTGTAGTCTGGCAGGCGGGCCTCGGCGAGCAGCGGATAGCGGCCGCGGTGGCGCAGCCAGAAGTCGGCGACGAGCACCCCGCCGATGGGCGGGATCACGGTGCCGAGCAGGACCAGATAGGGCACCAGCAGGTCGTACATGCCCAGTACCGCCAGGGCGGTGCCGATCAGGGCGCCGGCCAGGGTCACCGTCTTGCGGCGGCTGGTGCGCACCAGATTGCAGCCGGCCACGGCGAAGTTGTAGATGGTGTTGTCCTGGGTGCTCCAGATATTGAGCAGCAGCATGGCCAGGGCGGCGGTGGCGAAGCCCTGCAGCATCAGCACCTCCACCACGTCGGGCTGCTGATAGACGATGGCACCATAGGCGCCGATCAGCACCATCAGGCCGTTACCGACAAAGAAGCCGATCAGACTGGCCAGCACCGCTACCCGGGTGGAACGGGCGAAGCGCGTCCAGTTGGTGGCCTGGGTGGCGCCACTGACGAAGGTGCCGAACACCAGGGTGATGGCGGTAGAGAGGTCCAGGCGGGCACTGGGCTGGATCGCCAGCAGGCCGGCTAGCCCTCCGGCCTTGGCGGTAGTCACGCTCATCGACAGGATCAGTAGCAGGGCCATGGCCGGCACGGCGATCCAGGAGAGGATCTCCAGGCCCCGATAGCCAATGTAGGCGGTGGCGCAGAAGCCCAGGCCGAACACCGCCATCAGCGCCAGCACCGCGCCCTGCTCCAGGCCGAAGTACTTGCCCAGCACCACGGCGGCGGTGGCCGTACCCCAGGCGTACCAGCCGATCTGGGTGAAGCCGAGGATAAGATCGCACAGCTTGCTGCCGCGTTCGCCAAAGGCGAAGCGCCCCATCAGCACCGAGTTGAGGCCGCTGCGACAGGCGATATGGCCGAGGGCCGCGGCATAGAGACCCAGCAGCAGATTGCCGAGGGCGATCACCAGCAGCAGGTCGGCGAAACCGAAGGCCACCCCCAGCTTGCCGCCGGCGAACATAGTGGCGGTGAAGAAGGTGAAGCCCAACAGTACCATGGCTAGGGAGGCCAGTCCCTTGCGGGCATGAGGCGGGACTTCGCTCAGGGGATAGTCGTTGCCGGCGTTGCTCATAAGGGACTCCTCGGGATGGACGTGCCTGTCCTGTAGCAGTGCCCATGCCAGACTCTGCCAAGGGGCGTGACAGAGCCCAGGGTCCCGCAACGAATCCATTACCAGGGCCCGCCTTTGGTGCAAGGCGACCCCCCGTGCCTTGGCCGGGGGCGGTCAAGTGTGAGACGGTTGCCGCGGCCGTCTTACAAGGAAAAGATCATGACCACGCCACGCCTCGCCGTCCTGGGTTCCGGTCTCATGGGCATCGGTATCGCCGTGCACCTCGCTCGCCACGGTCATGCCGTGCGCCTGCAGGACGTCGACCCCAGCCGACTCGCCGAGGTCGCGGCCACCGCGCGCACCCTGCTCGCCGAGCTGGAAGAAGCGGATATCGCGGTGGACACCGAGGCAGTCATAGGCCGCCTCACGACGACGACCGAGCTTGCCGATCTCGCCGACTGCGACCTGCTGTTCGAAGCCGTACCCGAGCGCCTGGAGCTCAAGCATCGTCTCTATGCTCAGCTCGAAGCCGTGCTGCGCCCGGACGCCCTGATCGCCAGCAACACCAGCGGCCTGCCACCGGACGAGCTGGCCGCGCACCTGCGTTATCCCGAGCGCTTGCTGATCGCGCACTTCTGGAATCCGCCACACTTCATTCCCCTGGTGGAGCTGGTACCCGGCACGGCCACCCTGTCCGCGCACCTGGAGTCCGTTCGCCAGCTGCTGGAAGCCGCCGAATTGGAGGCCGTGGTGCTACAGCGGGCCATTCCCGGCTTCGTCGGCAATCGCCTGCAATTTGCCCTGCTGCGCGAGGCCCTGCACATCGTGCAGAGCGGCGCGGCGGATGCCGAGACGGTGGATCGGGTGATGCGCGCCTCCCTGGGTCGGCGCTATGCCATGGTCGGCCCCCTGGAGGCGGCGGACATGGGTGGCCTGGACACCTTCCGCGACATCGCCAGCCACCTCTGGCCGACCCTGGCGCGAGACGAGGCCCCACTGCAACTGCTGGAAGACCAGGTGGCCGCCGGCCGCACCGGGGTGCGCAGTGGCGCGGGCTTCTATGACTGGGACGCGGCACGGCGCGAACGCATCGTCCAGCGGCGGCTGCACCAGCTGCGCCATGCGCTGAAGCCATGAGCCGTACCCCGCCGGGTCTGCCCGGGCTGGAAGACTACGCCGGCATCCGCCAGCGGGCGATCCGCTCGCTGTTCGAGATCATCGAGCAGACCAGCAATGGCACGGTGATCGTCGACCGCGAGGCGCGTATCGTCTGGATCAACCAGAGATACGCCCAGCACTTCGGCCTGCCGGATGCCGCCGCCGCCATCGGCCAGCCGGTGGAGCAGATCATTCCCCACAGCCTGCTGCGGGAGGTGGCGCGCAACGGTCAGCCGATCCTGCTGGACATGCTGGAGACCCGCAGCGGCCCCCTGGTGGTGATGCGGCTGCCGATCCATACCGATGACGGCGAACTGATCGGCGCCATCGGCTTCGCCCTGTTCGACCAGTTGCAGCAGCTGGCGCCCTTGGTGACCCGCTACCTGCGCATCCAGGAAGAGCTGGCCACCACCCGGCGTTCGCTGCAGCACGCGCGCACCGCCAAGTACGGCTTCGGCCATTTCGTTGGTAGCGGACCGGCCAGCCTGGAGGTCAAGCGTCGCGCCCGCCGCGCCGCGGCCAGTGAAGCAGCGGTGCTGTTGCTGGGCGAGACCGGTACCGGCAAGGAGCTGCTGGCCCATGCCATCCACGGCGCCTCGCCACGCGCTGGGCGACCCTTCGTCAGCATCAATGCCGCCGCCATTCCGGAAAGTCTGCTGGAAGCGGAATTCTTCGGCACCGCGCCAGGCGCCTTTACCGGCGCCGAGCGCCGGGCACGTCCAGGCAAGTTGCAGATCGCCCAGGGCGGCACCCTCTTTCTCGACGAGATCGGCGACATGCCCCTGGCCTTGCAGGCCAAGTTGCTAAGGGTGCTGCAGGAAAAGGAGTACGAGCCACTGGGCTCTAACGAGGTGCTGGCCTGTGACGTGCGGATGATCGCCGCCACTTCCCGTGACCTAGAGGCGGCCGTGGCTGAAGGACGCTTTCGCGCCGATCTCTATTATCGCCTCAACGTGCTGCCGATCCGCATCCCGCCGCTGCGTGAGCGACTGGACGACCTGGCGGTGCTGGCCGAGGCCATCCTCGACAGCCTGCCCCAGGTTGGCGGACAGTCGACGCCCGACCTCACCGCCGATGGCCTGGCGCTGCTGCAGCGCCAACCCTGGCCCGGCAACGTGCGCGAGTTGCGCAATGTGCTGGAACGCGCGGTGCTGCTAGGCGACGACAGCCAGCTGGATGCGAGGGCCCTGGCCGCGGCGCTGGATGGGGCCCCCGCACCTGTCACAGCAGGTCGATCCCTCCCTGGCCAAAGCGGCGAAACCTATGCCGAAGCCCGCCAGCGCTTCGATCGCGAGCTGTTGCAGGACACTCTTGCCGCCTGCGGCGGCAAGGTGGATGAAGCCGCTCGGCGCCTAGGGTTAGGGCGGTCTACGCTGTACAAGAAACTGGTGGCACTGGGACTGACGTCTCTTAATTGAGACACCTCTATAAACAGAGACACCCTGTAGGAGCGGCCCATGGCCGCGATGGGCGGACTATCGCGGCCATGGGCCGCTCCTACAGGGTCCGAGCCGTAGCTTGGGTTGAGACGGCTCTATCGTAGAAGCCCAACATTGTTGGCCTCGGGCAAATGTTGGGCTTCGCTCCGCTCAACCCAACCTACAGGGTCCAGCTTTTGAGAAAAACTTTTGGCGATTGTCTATTGCTGAGATAAAAGATCATATAAAACAAAGACTTAATAACTTGGCACGGTTCTGGCTCCTGCGTTCAGGCGATCTCGGTATCGCCCTATAACAACAAGAATCGCTTCGCCCCAGGCGAAGCTCTAGGAGAAGCCATGAGTGTCCTGATTGCACTCGCCGCCCTGGCGCTGCTGATGTTCGCCGCCTACCGGGGTTTCAGTGTCATCCTCTTCGCCCCTCTCGCCGCCCTCGGCGCCGTGTTGCTCACCGATCCGTCCGCCGTGGCGCCCGCCTTCACCGGGGTGTTCATGGACAAGATGGTGGGCTTTCTCAAGCTCTACTTCCCGGTGTTCATGCTGGGCGCCCTGTTCGGCAAGCTGATCGAGCTGTCGGGTTTCTCCCGCGCCATCGTCGCCGCGGCCATCCGCCTGCTCGGGCGCGAACGAGCCATCCCGGTGATCGTCGCGGTCTGCGCCCTGCTCACCTATGGCGGCGTCTCGCTGTTCGTGGTGGTCTTCGCCGTGTATCCCTTCGCCGCCGAGATGTTTCGCCAGAGCGACATCCCCAAGCGGCTGATTCCGGCCACCATCGCCCTAGGCGCCTTTTCCTTCACCATGGATGCCCTGCCCGGCACGCCGCAGATCCAGAACATCATTCCCACCAGCTTCTTCCAGACCACCGCCTGGGCCGCGCCCTGGCTGGGCTTGGCTGGATCGCTGTTCGTCATCGCCGTGGGCCTGGCCTACCTTGGCAGCGCCCGCCGCAAGGCCCGCACTAGCGGCGAAGGCTATGCCAGCGTGCCGCTGCGCAACGAGCCGGAGACCTCCGCCGACCTGCCGCTGCCCAACCCCTGGCTGGCCCTGGCGCCGCTGGTGCTGGTGGGCGTGCTCAACCTCCTGCTGACCCGCTGGATTCCCGACTGGTACGGCGCCACCCACAACCTGGCGCTGCCGGGCATGGCCAAGCCGGTGACCCAGGAGGTAGCCAAGCTGACCGGCATCTGGGCGGTGGAAGGCGCGCTGCTGGCGGGCATCCTGCTGGTGCTGGCGACCGGCTTCGGCGCCATCCGCGGCCGGTTGGCCGAGGGCAGCAAAACCGCCGTCTCCGGCGCCCTGTTGGCCGGGATGAACACGGCGTCCGAATACGGCTTCGGCGCGGTGATCGCCGCCCTGCCCGGTTTCGTGCTGTTCGCCCAGGGCCTCAAGGCCATCCCCGATCCGTTGATCAACGAGGCGGTGAGCGTGACCCTGCTGGCCGGCATCACCGGTTCCGCCTCGGGCGGCATGAGCATCGCCCTGGCGGCCATGAGCGACACCTTCATCGCCGCCGCCAATGGCGCGGGCATTCCCCTGGAAGTCCTGCACCGGGTGGCGGCCATGGCCAGTGGCGGCATGGACACCCTGCCGCACAACGGCGCGGTGATCACCCTGCTGGCGGTGACCGGCCTGACCCACCGCGAAGCCTATGGCGGCGTGTTCAAGATCACCCTGATCAAGACCGTGGCGGTGTTCTTCGTCATCGCCCTCTACTACCTGACCGGCCTCGTCTAAGGAGACCACCATGGACCTTACCGGCAAGACCGCCCTGGTCACCGGCTCCACCAGCGGCATCGGCCTGGGCATCGCCCAGCGCCTGGCCGCCGCTGGCGCCACCCTCATCCTCAACGGCTTCGGCGATCCCGCTGCGGCCCAGGCCAGCCTCCCCGGTCGCTCGGGTTTCCACGGGGCCGACCTGTCCAGGCCGGAGGAGATCGAAGACCTCTTCGCCTACGCCAAACGCGACTTCGGCGGCGTGGACATCCTGGTCAACAACGCCGGCATCCAGCACGTGGCGCCGGTGGAGGACTTTCCGGTGGAGCGCTGGGACGCGGTGATCGCCCTCAATCTCTCGGCGGTGTTCCACACCACCCGTCTGGCGCTGCCGGGCATGCGCGAAGGCAACTGGGGCCGCATCGTCAACATCTCCTCGGTGCATGGCCTGGTGGCCTCCACCGGCAAGGCCGCCTATGTCGCCGCCAAGCATGGCGTGGTGGGTCTGACCAAGGTCACCGCCCTGGAAACCGCCCGCAC
Source organism: Pseudomonas oryzihabitans (assembly GCF_001518815.1). Classification (NCBI taxonomy): domain Bacteria; kingdom Pseudomonadati; phylum Pseudomonadota; class Gammaproteobacteria; order Pseudomonadales; family Pseudomonadaceae; genus Pseudomonas; species Pseudomonas oryzihabitans. The sequence goes on along the minus strand of NZ_CP013987.1, from coordinate 1,755,499 downwards.
CGGCATCACCTGCAACGCACTGTGCCCAGGTTTCGTGCTCACCCCGCTGATCCAGCAGCAACTGGACAGCCGTGGTAGCGATCCGGATCAGGCGCGTCGCGACCTGCTCAGCGAAAAGCAGCCGTCGCAGGATTTCGTCACCACCGACCAGCTGGGCGAGCTGGCGCTGTTCCTGTGCAGCGACGCCGCCGCCCAGGTGCGCGGCGCCGCCTGGACCATGGACGGCGGCTGGACCGCTCAATAACGACAAGAGGATCTCTGCCATGAACAAGCTCTATCCCAACGCCGCGGCCGCCCTCGACGGGCTGGTCGGCGACGGCATCACCCTGGCCGTGGGCGGCTTCGGCCTCTGCGGCATTCCCGAGGCGCTGATCGCCGCGCTGCGCGATACCGGTGCCCGCGAGCTGACCGCCATCAGCAATAACGCCGGGGTGGATGGCTTCGGCCTCGGCCAACTGCTGGAGACCCGGCAGATCCGCAAGATGATTTCCTCCTACGTGGGCGAGAACAAGGAGTTCGAGCGCCAGTACCTGGCTGGCGAGCTGGAACTGGAATTCACGCCCCAGGGGACCCTGGCCGAGAAGCTGCGCGCCGGTGGCGCGGGCATTCCGGCGTTCTATACCCGTACCGGCTACGGCACCCTGGTGGCCGAGGGCAAGGAGGTGCGCGATTTCAATGGCCAGCCCCATGTCATGGAACTGGCGCTGACCGCCGACGTGGCCCTGGTCAAGGCGCTGCGCGCCGACAAGGCCGGCAACCTGGTGTTCAACAAGACCGCGCGCAACTTCAACCCGCTGTGCGCCATGGCCGGTCGCGTCTGCATCGCCGAGGTGGAAGAGCTGGTGGAAGTCGGCGAGCTGGACCCCGACCAGATCCACCTGCCCGGCATCTTCGTGCAGCGCCTGGTGGTCAACGCAAGCCCCGAGAAACGCATCGAGAAACGCACCCTGAGCGAGGAGAAGTAAGATGGCCTGGACCCGCGAACAGATGGCGCAACGCGCCGCCCGGGAGCTGCAGGACGGCTTCTACGTCAACCTCGGCATCGGCTTGCCGACCCTCGTCGCCAACTATATTCCTGCCGGCATGGACGTCTGGCTGCAGTCGGAGAACGGCCTGCTCGGCATCGGCCCCTTCCCCACCGCCGAGACGGTCGATCCGGACCTGATCAACGCCGGCAAGCAGACCGTCACCGCCCTGCCCGGCAGCAGCTATTTCGACAGCGCCACCAGCTTCGGCATGATCCGCGGCGGCCATGTGAACCTGGCCATCCTGGGCGCCATGCAGGTGTCGGCCCAGGGCGACCTGGCCAACTGGATGATCCCCGGCAAGATGGTCAAGGGCATGGGCGGCGCCATGGACCTGGTGGCTGGCGTGCAGCGCGTGGTGGTGCTGATGGAGCATACCGCCAAGGGCGCCCACAAGATCCTGCCGGCCTGCGACCTGCCGCTGACCGGGGTCGGCGTGGTCGACCTGATCATCACCGATCTGGCCGTGCTGGAGGTGACCGAGGGCGGTCTCCGGCTGGTGGAGCTGGCCGAAGGCGTCAGCCTCGATGAACTGCGCGCCGCCACCGGCGCCCCCATCCAGGCCTGAGGAGATCCCAGCCATGCAAGACGTCGTCATCGTCGCTGCCACCCGCACCGCGGTCGGCAGTTTCCAGGGTTCGCTGGCCAATGTGCCCGCCGTGGAGCTCGGCGCCACCGTCATCCGCGCCCTGCTGGAGCAGACCGGCGTGGCCCCGGCGCAGGTGGATGAAGTCATCCTCGGCCAGGTGCTCACCGCCGGCGCCGGCCAGAATCCGGCGCGCCAGGCAGCGGTCAAGGCCGGCCTGCCCCACGAGGTGCCGGCCCTGACCCTGAACAAGGTTTGCGGCTCCGGCCTCAAGGCGGTGCAACTGGCCGTCCAGGCGATCCGCTGCGGCGACGCCGAGATCGTCGTCGCCGGCGGCATGGAGAACATGAGCCTGGCGCCCTATGTGCTGCCCAAGGTGCGCGCCGGCTTGCGGCTGGGCCATGCCGAGCTGGTCGACACCATGCTCAGCGATGGCCTGTGGGATGCCTTCAACGACTACCACATGGGCCAGACCGCCGAGAATCTGGTGCAGCAGTACCAGATCAGCCGCGAGGCCCAGGACGCCTTTGCCGCCCGCTCCCAGCAGCGCGCGGCGGCAGCGGTGGAATCCGGGCGTTTCCAGGATGAGATCACGCCGATTTCCATTCCCCAGCGCAGGGGCGAGCCGCTGCTGTTCGCCACCGACGAGGGTATCCGCGCCGATACCACCGCCGAGGGGCTGGCGCGCCTCCGGCCGGCCTTCACCAAGGACGGCAGCGTCACCGCGGGCAACGCCTCCAGCCTGAACGACGGTGCCGCTGCGGTATTGGTGATGAGTGCGGCCAAGGCCACTGCCCTGGGGCTCACGCCGCTCGCCCATATCGCCGCCTATGCCAGCGCCGGGGTAGACCCGGCGATCATGGGTATCGGCCCTGTGTCGGCCACCCGCAAGACGCTGGAAAAAGCCGGCTGGCAGCTGGCCGACGTCGATCTGATCGAAGCCAACGAAGCCTTCGCCGCCCAGGCGCTGGCGGTGGGCCAGGAGCTGGGCTGGGATGACGAGAAGGTTAACGTCAACGGCGGCGCCATCGCCCTAGGCCACCCCATCGGCGCCTCCGGTTGCCGGGTGCTGGTAACCCTGCTCCACGAACTGCGTCGCCGTGACGGGCGTCGAGGCTTGGCGACCCTGTGCATCGGGGGCGGCCAGGGGGTGGCATTGGCGGTGGAGCGGCGGTAGCAATCGTAGGTTGGGTTAAGCGCAGCGAAGCCCAAAAATCCCAAGCCGCGTCCCTCATGTTGGGCTTCGACGATGGAGCCGTCTCAGCCCAACCTACGTCTCAATACGCAAGCCGTAGGGTGGGTAACGGCGCAGCCTTACCCACCTGTCCCAACGCGTGGAAAAGGCTGCGCCGTTTTCCACGCTACTGCCGATGTTTCCCTAAAAAACAACAACAAAAGGATCTCTCATGACCACCACCCCTTCCCGCGACTCGCGCAGCGCGCGATTCGCCCTGGCCTGTTCCAATTGGGCCGAACGCTGGTTTCCCGACTCCTGGGTGTTCGCCGTGCTCGCCGTGGCCGTGGTGGCCCTGGCCGCCCTTGGCATGGGTGCGCCGGCAGCCAAGACCGCCAAGGCCTTTGGCGATGGCTTCTGGAGCCTGATTCCTTTCACCATGCAGATGGCCTTCGTGGTCATTGGCGGCTATGTGGTGGCTAGCTCCGGACCGGCCGCGCGACTGATCGAGCGGCTGGCGCGGGTGCCCCGAACCGGGCGTGGTGCGGTGTGCTGGGTGGCCCTGGTCGCCATGCTCGCCTCCCTGCTCAACTGGGGCCTTAGCCTGGTGTTCGGCGGCCTGCTGGTGCGCGCCTTGGCGCGACGTGAAGAACTCAAGATGGACTATCGCGCCGCCGGTGCCGCCGCCTACCTCGGCCTGGGCGCGGTCTGGGCCCTGGGGCTGTCGTCTTCGGCGGCGCAGCTGCAGGCCAACCCGGCCAGCCTGCCCCCGTCGATCCTGGCCATTACCGGGGTAATCCCGTTCAGCCAGACGCTGTTCCTCTGGCAATCCGGGGCCCTGCTGCTGGTGCTGCTGGTGGTCTCGGCGGTGATCGCCTATGTCACCGCACCGGGTCCGGACAGCGCGCGCGATGCCCGCGCCTGTGGCGTCGACGTCACCCCGGCACCCAAGGCCGCCGACAAGCCGACCCGTCCGGGCGAATGGCTCGAATACAGTCCGATCCTGATCGTGCTGCTGGTCTTGCTGGCTGCGGGCTGGCTGGTACAGGAATTCGCCAGCAAGCCGGCCATCGAGGCCATCTCCGGGCTGAACACCTACAACCTGCTGTTCATCAGCGTGGGGGCCCTGCTGCACTGGCGGCCGCGGCATTTCCTCGACGCCGTGGCCCGGGCCGTGCCGGCCACCACCGGGGTGCTGATCCAGTTCCCGCTGTACGGGTCCATCGCCGCCATCCTGACCAAGGTCAACGGCGCCGATGGCCAGACTCTGGCGCACCATATCGCCGCGTTCTTCACGCAGATCGCCACCCACGACACCTACGCCCTGTTGATGGGGGTCTATTCGGCGCTGCTGGGGTTCTTCATCCCCTCGGGCGGGGGCAAGTGGATCATCGAGGCGCCCTATGTGATGCAGGTAGCCAACGACCTGCAGTATCACCTGGGCTGGGCGGTACAGATCTACAACGCCGCCGAGGCACTGCCGAATCTGATCAATCCCTTCTACATGCTGCCGCTGCTGGGCGTGCTGGGGCTGAAGGCGCGCGACCTGGTCGGCTTTTCCTTCGTGCAGCTGCTGGTCCATGCACCCCTGGTGCTGGTGCTGCTGTGGCTGTTGGGGGGAACGTTGGCGTATCTGCCGCCGGTACACCCGTAGCTCGGGTGGGGCGCAGAAGGTAAAGCGGGAGGGGTAAAGCGGAAGCCGGCTGAATCTCAGCCGGCGATGGCCAGACGGGTACTATCGATGATGGCCTGCAGGCGGCTTGGGGTGCTGTATTCGTCGCGGTAGATCCGGCGGGTGTGCTTGGCCACGCCATGCTCGTTGACGACGATGAAGGAAAAACCACGCTTGCTGGGGGCGTCGATGACGCAGCTCATCGGCGCGAAGGCGGCGCTGAGGGCATGCATGGCGTTCTGGGCTTGGGCTTGTATGTTCATGACTTCAGTTGTAAACCTCACGTGTGACGCTGCTATGACAAGGGGCTAGAACGATAGTGCCTAGGTTCTCGAGTTATAGTTAGCAATAGACGTGCCGGAATGTAACAAAGCCTTCCAGCACGCCTTTTTCTCATTTGCCAGCTGGCTGCTGGCGACGCTTGGCCCGCCGCGACAGCATGTTCAGACCCTCGATCAGCGCCGAGAAGGCCATGGCTGCATAGATGTAGCCCTTGGGTACATGGGCGCCGAAGCCCTCGGCGATCAGGGTCATGCCGATCATGATCAGGAAACCCAGCGCCAGCATCACGACAGTGGGGTTCCTGTCGATGAACTTGGCCAAGGGGTCGGCCGCCAGCAACATGACGGTCACCGCCACCACCACCGCGATCACCATCACCGGCAGGTGCTCGGTCATGCCCACGGCGGTGATGATGCTGTCCACCGAGAACACCAGGTCCAGCAAGAGGATCTGCACGATGGCGGAGCCGAACGCCAGGGTCGCCGTCTCGCCGCCCTTGGTCAGGGCGCTGTCAGGCTCGGGGTCGACGTTGTGATGGATCTCCTTGGTCGCCTTCCACAACAGGAACAGGCCACCGGCGATGAGGATCAGGTCCTTCCAGGAAAAGCTCTTGCCGAAGACCTCAATGATCGGCTCGGTGAGCTGGACGATCCAGGCCACGGTACCGAGCAGACCCAGACGCAGGACCAGCGCCAGGCTGATGCCGATGCGACGGCCCTTCTGCTGCTGGTGGACAGGCAGCTTGTTGGTCAGGATGGAGATGAAGATCAGGTTGTCGATGCCGAGCACCACCTCCATCACGATCAGGGTGGCCAGCGCGGCCCAGACGGTAGGGTCAGCGGCGAGTTGTAGCAGATAGTCCATTGCGGCGCGGTTCCAGTGGGAAGAGAAAGGCCTGACAGGGTCAGGCCGCAGGTCTCACCATCAGAGCGTCACGCCTGTGAAATGCTCGTGAAGGCCTCTGCCACAATTGTTTCAAACTGTCGCAGCGGTGCGCCGCTGGACGAAGCGGGCCACGTAGTCGTCGGCCGGCTGGCCGAGGATGTCCGCGGGAGTACCCACCTGCACAAGGCGACCATCGCGCAGAATGGCGATGCGATTGCCCAGGCGCAGTGCCTCGTCCAGGTCGTGGGTGATGAAGACGATGGTCTTGTGCAGCCGCTGTTGCAGTTCCAGCAGTTGTTCCTGCATCTCGGCACGGATCAGCGGATCGAGGGCGGAAAAGGCCTCGTCCATCAGGATGATCTCGGTATCCGCGGCCAGGGCGCGGGCCAGGCCGACCCGTTGGCGCATGCCACCGGAGAGCTGATGCGGCCACTTGCCCTCGTAGCCGGCCAGGCCGACCACCTCCAGCCAGTGCAATGCCCGTTCCCGGCACACCGCCTTGGGCTCGCCGCGGACCTTGAGGCCGTAGGCGACGTTGTCCAGCACCCGTCGGTGCGGCAAGAGGCCAAAGCTCTGGAACACCATGCTGATGCGCTGACGCCGCAACTCGCGCAGCGCCGGCAGCGGCAGTTGCAGGATGTCCTGGCCATCGATGAGGATGCGCCCGCTGCTCGGGTCGATCAGCCGGTTGAAGTGACGCACCAGGGTCGACTTGCCGGACCCGGACAGCCCCATGATGACGAAGATCTCGCCCTCGGCGATTTCCAGGGACAGGTCGTCCACGCCCACCACGCAACCGGTGCGCGCAAGGATCTCGGCCTTGTCATGCCCCTCGCGGAGCAAGGCCAGGGCCGCCTGTTCGCGCTTGCCGAAGATCTTGGAGACCCGTTCGACGACGATTTTCATCGCTCCACCTCGTGGCGCTGACGACCGTAGGCCTGGGTGATGCGGTCGATCACCACGGCCAGGATGACAATGGCCAGGCCCGCCTGCAGGCCCTTGCCCACGTCCAGGGTCTGGATGCCAACCAGCACTTCCTCACCGAGGCCGCGGGCGCCAATCATGGAGGCGATCACCACCATGGACAGCGCCATCATGGTGGTCTGGTTGATGCCGGCCATGATGCTCGGCAGCGCCAGCGGCAACTGCACGCCGAACAGCTGCTGCCAGCGACTGGCGCCAAAGGCGTTGACCGCTTCCATGACCTCGCGATCGACCTGGCGGATACCCAGATCGGTGAGGCGGATCAAGGGTGGTGCGGCATAGATCACCGTGGCGAAGATCGCCGGCACCTTGCCCAGGCCGAACAGCATCAGCACCGGGATCAGGTACACGAAGCTGGGCATGGTCTGCATGATGTCCAGTAGCGGCATCAGCACCAGGCGCAGGCGAGCGCTACGGGCGCAGAGGATGCCCAGGGGTATGCCGATGATCACCGCGATGGCGGTGGCCACCAGCACCAGCGCCAGGGTCTGCATCAGCTTGTCCCACAGCCCCAGGGCACCGACCAGGAACAGCAGGCCGGTGATCAGCAGGGTCGGCAGTACCCGTCGGGTGGCATGGGCGGCCAGGGCCGCGACGATCAGCAACAGCGCCCACCAGGGGGTGCTGCGCAGCAGGCCTTCGAGCCAGACGATGGCCTGTAGCAGGGTGTCGGAGACGGTGCGGAAGACATCGCCGTAGCGGGTCACCAGCCAGTCGACGCCGCGATTGACGGCGTCGGCGAAGGAAAAGGTCAGGCCTTCGGGAAACATCCTAGAGCGCCGCCTGGATCTTGCTGCGCGCTGCCGCGTCGGTCACCCAGGCCTGCCAGAGTTCGGGATGGGCCTTGAGCAGCGCCTTGGCGGCGGCAGGCGCGTCCTGCTTGGCTTCGGCCTGTTCGGCCAGGGTGCGGTTGAGCAGGTCGATGGGCACATTGACGCGGCTCAGCACGGCGACCAGTTCAGGGGCGCCGTCGTGGAAGGGTTTGGAGAGTCCGGCCTGCACCTGGATGTGCTTCTCCTCGCCGTCGCGCGGCTTGAGCTGCACCATATCGACCCGGCCCAGCAGCGGCGTCGGCGACCAGTAGTAGGTGAGGATCGGCTGCTTGCGCCGGGTGGCCGAGACGATGGCAGCGTCCAGCGCCGGCCCGGTGCCGGGGCGGAAGTTGGTGTATTTGTCGCTCAGGCCATAGCTCTGCAGCATCTGGGTGTTTTCCAATTCGCAGGTCCAGCCGGCCGGGCAGTTATAGAAGCGGCCCTTGCCCGGCTCTTCCGGATCGCGGAACAGCTCGGCGTACTGACCCAGGTCGGCGATGCTCTTCAAGTTGGGCGCCTTGGCACCCTTGCCCTCCACCAGGTAGCGCGGCACGTACCAGCCCTCGGTGGCGCCTTCGATAGGGGCGCCTACGCCAACCACCTTGCCAGCTGCGGCGGCCTTGTTCCAGACCTCGCTGCGGCCGATCCACTCCTCGGCGAATACCTGAATGTCGTTGTTGCCCAGGGCTTGCTCCAGGGTGATGGAGTTGCCGGGGATGCTGTCCACCTTGCAGTCATAACCGTGCTGCAGGACGAAGCCCATCAATTCGGTGAGCAGCATGCCGCTTTCCCAGTTCACCCCAGCGAACTTCACCGGCTTGCTGGCGCACCAGCTGTCGGCCTGGGCAGTGCCGGCGGCCAGCAGGCCAAGGGAGAGGCCGGCGGCCAGGAGGGAACGGCGGGGAAAGGCTGTGGGCATGAGAGGCTCCGTCTGCACTGGGAGGGCCAGGACGGCAGAGCCGTTCCGCTGGCGATCCTACCTTGGTCAGCGCCGAAGGCTCAGGGTTCAGCCGAAGGCTCTGGCACTGCCTGCGTGGGGCTCACGGGCGCTGAACAGCGCCACCCGACCCACTTGGCGCAACTCGACCTGGACGAAATGCCGACGCAACTCACGCTCGAGATCCGCCAGGGTATCGCCCGCGTTGCCGAAGATGCCCTTGCGGTTGTACAGGGTCATCAGCCGTTGGCCAAAGCCGTTGTGGCCCGCGGCGTCGCCCAGGATGGTGGCGCCGAATACCACGCCACCGGGTGCCAGTACTGGTGCGAGCTGGGCGAACGCCCGCCCCTTCTGCGCCAGGCTGCCCGGCAGGCAGTGCAGCAGATAGAACAGGGCGATGGAATCGAAGGGGCCAACCGCAGCGTCCAGCGGCTCCAGCACATCGTGGCGCAGGGTTCGGGCCAGACGCCCTAGACGCGCGCGGGCGGCGGTGAGACTGGCGGGGTTGAGATCCAGCAGGGTGACCTCGGTGTCGGCCGGCAGATCCGCCTTGGCCAGGTAGTAGCCGGTGCCCACGCCCACCTCGAGATGACGTCGACCGACGTGCTGGCGGAAGAACGGCAGCAGGACCTCGCCGGTGGGACAGCCCCAGGCGTACCGATTGGAAATCCCCAGTACCCAGGCGTCGTAGAGGCGCAGGGTAAGAGGCGAATAGACGGCGGCGCCCGCCTGGCTGTCGCTACCCAAGAGTCGTGCTCCGGTCGATTGATCGTCGCCACCCTAGGCCTGCCGGCCCTTGCTGGCAAGCATCAGCGCCAGCAGGGTCGCCTGAGCGGACGGCCGTTGCGCTCGAACTTTGTCCGCCCTCGCCTCTTCTACCGGAGAACATTCTCACGGAGCCCACCATGCGTATCCATCACCTCAACTGTGGCTGCATGTGCCCCCTGGGTGGGGCACTGTACGACGGTTTCAGCCGTGGCCTCGCCGCGCACCTCGCCTGCCATTGCCTGCTGGTGGAGACGGACCGGTCCGGTCTGGTGCTGGTGGATACCGGTTTCGGTGAAGCCGACCTCAAGGAGCGCGGTCGGCGGCTGAGTCCCTTCTTCCGGCTGATGAATCGCATCCAGTACGACCCCGAGCTCAGCGCCCTGGCGCAGATTCGCCGCCTGGGTTTTCGTCCGGGCGATGTTCGCCATATCGTGCTGACCCACCTGGACTTCGATCACGCGGGCGGCCTGGATGACTTTCCCCAGGCCCAGGTCCATGTGCTCCAGCGTGAGTGGGACGCCCAGCGCCAGCGCCACGGCTTCATCGGCCGCCGTCGCTACAGCCCGGCGCAGTGGGAAGGGATCCGCCACTGGAATTTCCATGAACCCCAGGGCGAGCAGTGGAACGGCTTCGCCAGCGTGCGTGACCTGCCTGGGCTGCCGCCGGAGATCCTGATGATCCCGCTGCCCGGTCATACCCCGGGCCATGCCGGCATCGCCATCCAGCATGAGGGCGGCTGGCTGCTGCACGCCGGTGACGCCTACTTCTACCGCGACGAGATGGGCCGCCCCGAGCGTCACTGCACGCCGGGCCTGAGGTTCTACCAGCGCCTGATGGAAGACGACCGCGCCAGCCGCCTGGACAACCAGGCCCGCCTGCGCGAACTCTCCCTGCGCCAGGATCTGGGGCTGACACTGTTCTGCAGCCATGACCTGATGGAGTTTCGGCGGTTACAGGAGGGAGTGCCAGCGTAGGTTGGTCGAGGGCAGCGAAGCCCAAAGGGCGGAGTCCACATGTTGGGCTTCGACTGTGGAGTCGTCTCGACCCAACCTACGATGCTCATCGCGGCCATGGGCTGCTCCTACAAAGGCATGATGTCCCGTAGGCGCGGCCCATGGCCGCGATGGGTCGGAACGCAGCGCCAACGGTGCCAGGCCTGGCCCCTTCATGTTTGGGCTTCGACGATAGAGCCGTCTCAACCCAGCCTACGATGCTCATCGCGGCCATGGGCCGCTCCTACAGAGGCATGCTGTCCCGTAGGAGCGGCCCATGGCCGCGATGGGTCGGAACGCCGCAGCAACGGCGCCAGGCCTGGTCCCTTCATGTTTGGGCTTCGACGATGGAGCCGCCTCAACCCAACCTACGACGCTCATCGCGGCCATGGACCGCTCCTACAAAGGCATGCTCTCCTGTAGGAGCGGCCCATGGCCGCGATGGGTCGGAACGCAGCGCCAACGGTGCCAGGCCTGCCCCTTCATGTTTGGGCTTCGACGATAGAGCCGTCTCAACCCAACCTACGACGCTCATCGCGGCCATGGGCTGCTCCTACAGAGGCATGCTGTCCCGTAGGAGCGGCCCATGGCCGCGATGGGTCGGAACGCGGCAGCAACGGTGCCAGGCCTGGATCCTTCATGTTTGAGCTTCGATGATGGCGCTGTCTCATCCCAACCTACGCAATCACCGGATAGCCCTGCTCCAACGCCTCGCGGCGCCAGTCCAGCAGGGGCAGATAGGTCGCTTCGTCTACTGCGGTGAAGCCCTCGATGGCGAGGCGTTCGGCCAGCTCGGGATCGGCGGCCAGGCTGTCGCTTAGTGCCTCACGCAAAGCCTGAACCTCCGCATCGGAGCGACTGGCCGCGGTGATAAAGGGCAGCGCCGGACTCCAGCGGGTACGCTGCAGCGGGCGCAGACCGGCCACTCGCTCGGGTTCAGCGCGCTGCAGGTAGCCATAGGTCACGGCGTCCACCGCGGCCACGTCGGCGTGCCCCTGCTGCAACAGCGCCAGGCTGTTGGCATGGCTCTCGCTGACGATCACTTCGCCAAAGAAGCGCCCGCGCTCGGCCAGGGGGGCCACGGCCTGGCGCAGGAGATTCATGCCGGTGTTGGAATCCAGGCTGTTGAGCGCCACGCGCTTACCGCGCAGGTCCGCGAGGCTGCTCGCTTCGAGGGTTTCGGGTACCAGGATGAAGGCGCAATGCTCGGCGCCTTCGCAGCCATCGAAGCGGTAACGCGGCGCAGCGACCAGGCGCACCTGGCCGCGCAGTCGGGTGGCCCAGGGATAGCCGCAGGTCTGGGCCAGCAGCAGCTCGGGATGGCTCCAGAGCGCAGGCAGCTCTTCGGGCGCAGGTTCGAGCGTCGTCCCCAGGCGTAGTGCCACGGCCTCGGCGAGCTGGCGATAGGCATCGCGCACCTCGGCGGGCTCGACGTACATGGTAAGGGCGGCAACGGTCATGGGCGGCTCCAGTACGGAAAACCGCCATTATCCTCTATCACTGCACTTAGAGCGCCGCCTTCACCCGCTCGGCGTTTTCCGCCGGCAGCCAGGATGTCCAGACCTCCGGATGCTCCTTGAGGAAACGCTTGGCCACCACCTGGGCGTCTTCACGCTTCTCCGCCATGCCCGCGAGGATGCCGTTGAACTGGTCGAGGGGGAATTCGACCTTTTCGAACAGCGCCACCAAAGCTGGCGCCTTGTCATGCAGGTCGCGGGAGACGCCGATGGTGATCTTGGCCGGCAGCGAGCGCGATGGCAGTGGATCGGGGTTCTTGGGATCCGACAGCGTCGCCCAGGCTTTCTCGCTGAAGGGCGGTTCTTCCAGCTGAACCAGCTTGTAGCGGCCCATCAAGGGGGTCGGCGACCAATAGTAGAAGAGCACCGGCTCGCCGCGGCGCATGGCAGTGGCGATGGCGGCGTCCAGCGCAGGGCCGGTGCCAGTGCGGAAGTTGGTGTAGCTGTCGGTGAGCTTGTAGGCCTTGAGCTTCTGACTGTTGACGATCTCGCAGGTCCAGCCGGTCGGGCAGTTGAGGAAGCGGCCCTTGCCTGGCTCTTCCGGATCGCGGAACAGCTCTTTATAGCGGGGCAGATCGGCCACGCTCTTCAGATCCGGCGCCTTGGCCTTGATACCGCGAGCGGGATCGCCCTTGACCAGGTATTCCGGCACCCACCAGCCTTCGGTGGCGCCCTTGACCGTCTCGCCCACGGCAAAGACCTTGCCGGCCTTTTCCGCCGCGCGCCAGGCCGGGCTGCGCCCGGCCCACTGCTCGCCGGTGACCTGGATGTCGTTTTGTGCCAGGGCGTTTTCCAGCGTCACGGTATTGCCCGGCACGCTGTCGGTCTGGCAACCGTAGCCCTTCTCCACCAGCAGGCGCAGGACCTCGGTGGTGAACATGCCGCTTTCCCAGTTGGGTCCGGCGAATTTCACCGTTTGCGGATAGGGGCAGCCGCCATCGGCGGCGAAGGCCAGCGGAGCGATGGCGAAGCTGGCGAGGGTCAGGGCGAGACGCAGACGCATGGGCTAACTCTCCGACGAGGACGTGGGCTTTTCGACCCCCGGCACTGCCAATCGTCACCGTGGGCCAGGGCTAATTCACAGCGGGCCGCCATCGGCGGTCTTGCGCAGGCCGGCGATCACCGTCTCCCCGGTTTCGCGGGCCAATTCAGCGTACCAGGCCTGGGTGGCCAGGGGCTCGTGGCCATGGGTGATCTCGCAGCGCTTGCGCGCTCGCTCGACGATCCCGGCGACCCGCTCCAGGCGCGCCTGCTCATAGGCCTGGAGTGCCACGCGCGGATCGGCGTCTGCCTCCAGGCACCGCGCCAGCACCCAGGCGTCTTCCATGGCCTGGCAACCGCCCTGCCCCAGATCCGGCGCCATGGCATGGGCGGAATCGCCCAGCAAGGCCACCCGTCCCCGTACCAGCGTCGGCAGCGGACGGGTATCGTGGATTTCCACGCGAGCCACGCCCTGAGGATCCAGGCGCTCGATGAGGCGCTGCACCGGCGGTGCCCAGCCGGCGAAGTGCGCGGCCAGCTCCGCGCGGTACAGATCGCGCTCGTTGGGCGTGCCCTTGGGCAGGGGCACATCGAAGAAGAAATAGAATTCGCCGCCGCCCATGGGCATCAGCGAGACGCGCTGGTGATCCCCGACGAATTGCGCCCATTCGTGCTCGTCCGCCAGCTCCGGCGCGATGGCGACCCGGCCATTCCAATTCACGTAGCCACAGTATTCCCGGGTGATCGCCTGCCCCACCACCCGATCCCGCAAGCGCGAGTGGGTGCCATCGGCGGCGATCAGCAGATCGGCTCGCTCGCGACGACCGTCGCTGAGCTGCACGGTCACGGCGTCCGCGTCCTGTGCGAAATCCTCGCAAGCGACGCCCAGGGTCACCCGTTCGGTCCCCACGGCGTCCAGTAACAGTCGCTGCAGGTGGGCGCGGGCGATGGGACGCGCCGGGCGGTCAACCGCCTTATAGAGAGGCAGCAGGCTGAAGCGGGTGAGCAAACGCCCCTCGCGATCGTGATAGCTCATGGTCTGCATATCGCCGCTCACCGCCGCGATAGCCGGTCCGAGGCCGAGGCATTCGAGCACCTTGACGCCGTTTGGCCAGATGGAGAGAGCCGCGCCGATGGGGGCCAGGCCCTGCGCCCGCTCGAACAGGCGGACCCGATGCCCGGCCTGACCGAGCGCCAGGGCGGCAGTAAGGCCGCCCATGCCGGCACCGGCGATGATGATGTCGAGAGATGGCATGGCGGGCCTCGCATGGCGGTAACAGATGCCTTGAGCAAGCAATATCCTGTCCAGGTGGTCAGGTATCGAGCGTAGGGCACCAACGAGCGATACCGCATAAAAAAGTGCACCGGACTGGTGCCCCATGACCATTGGTCGCTTCGTTTCCAGGCAGACTGCCCTTCGTCGGCTCGCATGACGCATTGCAGAGCTCTTCTATACTCCAAAGGTAGTCGCCAGTTGCGTGAGACACAGCGTTCGCCATCCCATAGAGGCCCGCTTGCGGCGACCACAGCGGGTGAGGAGCAGAATCATGATCAATCATGTCTGGGGCCTGCTGGCCCATCCCGATCGCGAGTGGCAACAGATTCGTCGCGAAGGGGAAACCGTCGGGCACTTCTTTGCCCATCACGTCGCCTTCCTGGCCGCCATTCCCGTCGTTGCCTCGCTGGTGGGTACCACCACCTTCGGCTGGCGCTTCGGCGGCGGCGAAGCCCATGTACTGGATCTACCTACCGCCGTGGTGCTGGCGGTTATCAGCTATGCGCTGATCATGGCCGCGGTGGTGGCCATGGGACACGTGATCCATTGGCTGGCGCGGCGCTATCCGGATCGGCCCAGTGCCAATCGCTGCATTCTCTTCGCCGGCTATGTAGCCACGCCCATGTTGCTGAGCGGGCTGGTGGGCTTCTATCCACTGGTGTGGTTGTGCGCAATCGCCGGGATCGTCGGCCTGGCCTATTCGGCCTACCTGCTCTACACCGGCATCCCCTCCTTCCTCAACATCGACCAGCGGGAAGGCTTCATCATGTCCGGCTCCACCCTGGCCATCGGGGTGCTGGTGCTGGAAGTGCTGATGGCTACTACGGTGCTGATGTGGGGCTACGGTCCGGAGCTGTTCGGCTGAGGAGCGATGCCTGCAGCGAACAGTTTCGTCCGAAAGACAAGGGCCCGGGTCAGCGATTGACCCGGGCTTTCTTTTTGAGCGGCTAGTGGCGGGAAAAGCCGTAGAGATCCATGGCCAGGATGCGATGGGCGATGCCGTCGTGGTGGACCTGGAAGCTGCCTTGCGGATCCGCTGCACCGAGGGCGACGAAGAGCGGCAACAGGTGCTCGTCGGTAGGATGCGCCTGGCGGGCACCCGGTGCCTGGCGCCGGTAATCGAGCAAGGCCTCCAGATCCCGCTCGCGCAGACGGCCCTGGATCCACTGCTGGAAGTTCCGCACATAGCCAGGTGACTCGTCACCGCCACGGCGGAAATCACCCAGGTTGTGGGTCAGGCTGCCGGAGCCGATCAGCAGGGTATCGGCGGGTAGCACCCGGGTCAGCGCCTGACCCAGGGCGAAATGGTACTCCGGTCCGCGAGCGGCGCTCATCGACAGGGGTACCACGGGGATCCGAGCGTCGGGATAGAGATAGCGCAAAGGCACCCAGGCGCCATGGTCCAGTCCCTGCTCACCGGTTTCGGCCTCCCAGCCCTGGTCACGTAGCCCCTGAGCCAGCTGGTCGGCCAGTGCCGGAGCGCCAGGCGCAGGATAATCCAGCCGGTAGAGGGCCTCGGGAAAGCCATGGAAGTCATGGACGGTGGCCGGCCGCTTGGCGTTGCCGAATACCGGTATCCGGGTATCGAAGTGCGCCGACACCATGACGATGGCCGCCGGGGTCGGCAGGGCCTGCCCCAGGGCGCGCCAGGCCTCGCCCGCCGCGCCGGCATCGAGCGCCTCCATGGGCGAGCCGTGGGAAACGAACAAGGTGGGAAGCGACATGGTGGCGACCTCGTAGGGTGATCAGGCGTGCTTGCGGGCATCCCAGGAGAGCCGACCTGCGCCCAGCAGGGCCAGGGCAGCGGCGGTCACGGCAAGGAAGATCGGATATTCCCAGCCGCCGTTGGGATTGGAGAAGGACCAGCCGTTGCCGAAATGGACCGTCGCGGCCGCGAACAGTTGGACGGCGGCCACTGCCGCGACCGGACGCACCCAGGCGCCCAGGATCAAGAGCACGCCCGCGCCCAGTTCGAAGAAGGTGACCGGATACGCCATCCAGCCAGGAAAGCCCACCGAGGCGAAGAAGCCCGCCGTGCCCGGCAGGGTAAACACCAGCAACTTGGTCAGGCCATGGGCAAGGAACATGGTGCCCAGGGCGAGGCGCAGTAACAGGGCGGCATGGGACGAGGTGCGGTCGGTCATGATGATTCTCGGACAGGAAGATGAGCCTATTGTCCTGTTTCCAAGCAGCGAATAAAGGCGCACCCTGGGAATGAACTGTGCACGTATTGGAAACAATCTTTGGATACGTTGAGATCCCTGCAAGCCTTCATCAAGATCGTCGAACTGGGCAGCCTGACAGCCGCGGCCGAGCGTCTGGAGCTGTCTCGCTCGGCGCTCACCAAGCACCTGGCCGCCCTGGAACGGCACTACGGCACCCGCCTGTTGCAACGTACCACCCGTACCCTGAGCCTGACCGAGGCCGGTCGTACACTCTATGAAGGGCTCGTGCCGCTGCTGGGCGATCTGGACGTGCTGGAGCAGCGCCTGCAGGAGGGCCACGAGCGCCCTCGCGGACGGCTCAGGGTCAGTGCCCCCCTCACCTTCGGTGTGCGCCACCTAGCGCCCCTGGTGAGCAGCTTCCTGCATGAGTATCCGGACGTCTCCATCGACCTGGAACTGAGTGATCGGCCGGTGCGCCTGGTCGAGGAGGGTTTCGATCTGGCCGTGCGCATCGGCGAGCTGAGCGACTCCAGCCTGGTGGCACAGCCGCTGGGGGCGGTGGAACTGTTCATCTGCGCCGCGCCCGCCTATCTGCAGCGCCATGGTCGCCCTGAGCATCCCGCCGAATTGCGCCAGCATCGCTGCCTGCTCTACAGCTACGCCAGCGATGGCGACGACTGGGAATTCCAGCGGGAGGGAGAGCGTCTGCAGGTCAAGGTCAGCGGGCATCTGCGCGCCAACAATGGCAGTGTCCTGCACCAGGCGGCGCTGGACGGCCACGGCATCATTCGCCAGCCGGATTTCCTGGTGAGTGCCGATTTGGCGACGGGTCGGCTGGAGCGCTTGTTCGCCCCCTGGCATACCCAGGCCATCGCCATCCACGCCCTCTATCCTCATCGGCGACTGGTACCGGCCAAGGTACGGCTGTTCATCGCCTGGCTGCAGCGACATCTGGTCACACCCGGACACCTGAAAAGACTGCCGTAGGTCGCCGCCGAACGGTCGTTGCGGGGGGCTTCGCAGCTTGCTGGGGCTTGCCTAGAATCCGCGTCTGTCCCGCCGGCGCTGCCGGTTCCTGCGATGGCGTTCGTCCATGTCGACCGAGAATCCCTGCCTCAACTGTGGCGCCTGCTGCGCCCATTTCCGCGTGTCTTTCTATTGGGGCGAATGCCAGTCGGCAGGCGGCCTGGTACCCGACTACCTGACCGTCGCGGTCAGCCCCCATCTGGCGGCCATGCAGGGCACCGAGCAGAAGCCGGTACGCTGCGTGGCGCTGCTGGGCGAGGTGGGCTGCGGTACCCGCTGTACCGTCTACGAGAACCGCTCTAGCACCTGCCGCGAGTTCACCGCCGCCTGGGAGAACGGCGAAGCCAATCCCCACTGCGATGCCGCCCGCGCCGCCTATGGTCTACCACCTCTTACGCCACCGCTGCAGCCCCAGCTTTCTCCTGACCGGGTAGCCTAGGCGCTGTACCAAAACCAGCAGCGCTGGGTGATGCTTCGCTGCAAAACCCCTGGGCACCAGCGCGGTAAGGGTGGCGCCGTCGCCGTGCTCATTCACTACGCGTGAACTACGCTTGCGTAGCGTTTTCACCTCGCCTCACCCTCGCTCGCGACTTTTCGTTCGGCGCCTGGAGGAAACCAAACGGCCATCGGCGCTGCCCAAAAAGGCGACGGCTGGGCTGTGAAGCGTGGAAAATGCAGTGCGGATCAGGTTTTCACGCCCCTGCCAGATCGAATACCCTATCGTTCTTTCGCCCGCTATGCGTATCCTGTAGCGCCGAACAACAAGGCTGCTTCAACCGGCCACGTAGAGGCTCACAAAGGCTCTACGCAAGGCAAAGCTGCCGCTATACTGCCTGGCCAATACTCACACATGGAGTTTTTACATGAATAAAGCTGAGCTGATCGACGCCATTGCCGCGTCTGCCGACCTGCCCAAGGCCACCGCTGCCAAAGCCCTGGACGCCTTCACCACTGCGGTGACCGACGCCCTGAAGCAAGGCGACAGCGTCAGCCTGGTCGGTTTCGGAACTTTCGCAGTAAAAGAGCGCGCTGCTCGCGAAGGCCGCAACCCGCAGACCGGTGCCACCATCAAGATCGCCGCTGCCAAGCTGCCCGGCTTCAAGCCCGGCAAAGGCCTGAAAGACGCCGTCAGCTAAGACTGCGTTGGTCGATTCTTGTCTTCCGGGCGCTCAAGAGCGCTTCGGAAGACAGTCCTCCGCTTCACCCTCTCCTGCTCTATCCTCTCCTCGCCCTAGTGAAAGTCCCGACTCGACACCATGAGTTCGTCGAGCAGTGGACTCAGGTCGGTCAAGCGACCAGCGATCAGGTGCTGTACCCCCGCGTCGCGCTCCAGATGCCCCTCGACCTGTAGCAGCCGAGCCTGCAACAGCGGTCGTCGCTGCTGCTCGCCCACCGCGCGCCAGACCACCACATTGAGCATGCCGTGCTCGTCTTCCAGGGTCACGAAGATAACCCCGCTGGCCGTGCCGGGTCGCTGCCGTCCGCGCACCAGGCCTGCTACCCGCACCAGGGCACCTGGCTCGATCTCGGCCAGTTGGCGAAAATCCCGGCAACGCCGCGCCTGGAGTTCGCCCCTGAGCAGGGACAGCGGATGCGGACCCAGGGTGGTACCCAGCATGCGATAGTCGGCGTGGACGTCTTCGGCGACACTGGGCGCGGGCAAGACCGGGCGCTCCTCGGCGGCGCTGCCGGTTGCCTCGAACAGCGGCAGCTGGCGCTCCACCCCGGCCATGGCCCAGCGCGCCTGATGGCGATCGCCGGCGAGCTCCGCCAGGGCGCCAGCCTCGGCCAGTTGCCCGCGCGCCCGGGCATCCAGCTCTGCCCGCCGGCAGAGATCCTCGACATCGCGGAAAGGCTGCGTGCCTCGCGCGGCCACCAGACGCCGGCCGACCGCTTCCGCCAGCCCCTGCACCAGTCGCAAGCCCAGACGGATCGCCGGCTGATGGCCCGCGCCCGCCTCCAGCCGGCAGTCCCAGTCGCTGGCCTGCACGGTCACGGCACGCACCTCGATGCCGTGGCGCCGGGCGTCCTGAAGGACCTGGTCGGGGCTGTAGAACCCCATGGGCCAGCTGTTGACCAGGGCACAGGCGAAGGCGGCCGGCTCGTGGCACTTGAGCCAGGAGCTGGCATAGGTCAGCAGGGCGAAGCTGGCGGCATGGGATTCGGGAAAACCGTAGCTGCCAAAGCCCTTGATCTGCTCGAAGAGGCGCGCGGCGAATGCCGGGCTATAGCCGCGCTCGACCATGCGCCTGTGCAGCCGCTCGCGGTGGGGTTCGAGGCCACCATGGCGCTTCCAGGCGGCCATGGAACGCCGCAGCTGATCGGCCTCGCCTGGGGTATATTCGGCGGCGACCATGGCGATCTGCATCACCTGCTCCTGGAACAGCGGCACCCCCAGGGTACGTTCCAGAGCCGGGCGTAGCTCGTCATGGGGATAGTCCGCCTCTTCCTCCCCATTCCGGCGGCGCAGGTAGGGATGCACCATGTCGCCCTGGATGGGGCCGGGCCGCACAATGGCCACCTCGATCACCAGGTCGTAGAGGGTCTGAGGCCTGAGGCGCGGCAGCATGGCCATCTGGGCACGGGATTCGATCTGGAACACCCCCACCGTATCGGCACGGGAGATCATGGCGTAGGTAGGCCCATCCTCCTGGGGCAGGCTGGCCAGGGTCCAGCGCTGGTCGCGCCAGTCGGCGACCAGGTCAAAGCAGCGGCGCAGGGCGCTGAGCATGCCCAGGGCGAGGATGTCGACCTTGAGCAGGCCCACGGCATCGAGGTCGTCCTTGTCCCACTGGATCAGGGTGCGCTCGGGCATGGCGGCATTCTCGACCGGCACCAGCGTCGCCAGGGGAGCCTCGGAGATGACGAAGCCGCCGGGATGCTGGGAGAGATGCCGGGGAAACCCGATCAGTTGACCAGCGAGAATGAGCACTCGCTGCAGCAGCGGGCTGTCCGGGTCGAAACCCGCTTCGCGCAGGCGCTGCGGGCCCGGGATCTCGTCGGTCCAGCGCCCGGCGCAGCCGGACAGGGCATCGAGCTGGTCACCCGGCAGGCCCAGGGCCTTGCCGACATCGCGCAGGGCGCCGGCGGCGTGATAGGTACTGACCACTGCGGTGAGCGCGGCTCGCTCGCGACCATAGCGGCGAAAGACGTACTGGATGACCTCTTCGCGTCGCTCGTGCTCGAAGTCGACGTCGATGTCGGGCGGCTCGTCGCGCTCGCGGGAGATGAAGCGCTCGAACAGCAGATGGCCGGTGAGCGGATTCAGCTCGGTGATCCCCAGCACGTAGCAGACCACCGAGTTGGCCGCCGAACCACGGCCCTGGCAAAGGATGTGCTGGCGGCGGGCGTAGTCGACGATGTCGTGCACGGTAAGAAAGTAGTTCTCGTAGCCCTTCTCGGCGATCAGCGCCAGCTCCACCGCTACCTGCTGGGTGACCCTGTCTGGCGATCCTTCCGGCCAGCGCCAGGCCAGGCCGCGACGGGTCAGTTCGGCGAGCCAGGAATGGGCCGTTTCGCCAGCGGGTACCACCTCGTGGGGATAGTGGTAGCGCAACTCATTCAGGTCGAAGCGGCAGCGGGTGGCGATCTTCAAGGTTTCGCCGCGCAGGGCTTCAGGATAGAGCCCCTCCAACACCGCCAGCGGCCGCAGATGGCGCTCGCCATTGGGGTGCAACCGGTAACCGGCCTGGGCCACCGGCAGATGATGGCGGATGGCGGTGAGCACATCCTGCAGAGCGCGTCGCCCCCGGGTGTGCATGTGCACGTCACCGCAGGCCACCCCAGGCAGATCCAGCTGCGTACCCAGCGCCTGCAGCTGGGCGAGCCGGGCGGCATCGTCGGCCTGGCGCAGCAACTCGACGCCTATCCACAGCCGCTTGGCGAAGACCTGCTTGAGCCAGGCGCCCTCCTCGACCAGGGGCTCGCTGCCCGGCAACCAGATGGCCAGCAGGCCGGGCAAGGATTGCTGCAGATCCGCGCGACCTAGCTGGTAGCGCCCCTTGGGGGCACGGCGGCGCGCCCGGGTGATCAGGGCGCAGAGACTTGCATAGCCCTGGAGATCCTCCACCAGCAGGACCAGGCGCAGGCCGTCGTCCAGGGTCATCTCGCTGCCGACGACGAGGGGCAGCCCGACCTGGCGCGCCGCCTGCCAGGCACGGACGATGCCGCTCAGGGTGCATTCGTCGGTGATGGCCAGCGCCCCGTAGCCCAGCGCCTTGGCCCGCTCGAACAATTCGAAAGCACTGGAGGCACCGCGCTGGAAACTGAAATTCGACAGGCAGTGCAACTCGGCATAGCCGCTCATGCGAACCAGCCCTGGATCCACCAGGGCGCCTCTTCGCCATAGCGGCGGAAGGCCCAGGCCTGGCGTCCGTCGGCCACCTCGATGCGGTAGTAGTCACGGCGCTGGTCGCCGTCGTCCCACCAGCCACTTTCGATGCGTTCGGGACCGGCCAGGACCCGTCTTGGCTGACCGTCGAGAGGGCGCGGTTCGTGCAGCAGCCAGCCCGGACGCAGGCCAGGCAAGGCGGTTTCCGGGCGCCGTTCGTGACGCCAGACCAGGGCCCGCTCGGGGCGGTGATCCGCCTGAATGCCAAGGCCGAGCACCGCCTCCTCGCCCAGCCGCGCGCGCAGGCGCTCGCGCAGTACCTCCCACCCCACGGCCTGGTCCGGTCGCTCGTCGAACAGCCCGTGGCGCTCGGGTACGAAAAGCGGCAACTCCTCGCTTTCCAGACGCAGCGCCAGGACCGGCGCCACCACCTGCAGTTGTTCGAGACGGCCACGGGCGAATTCGAACAGCAGGGCGGCATCCCGCTCGGGCGCCAGCAGGCCGATGGCGAGCATGCTGGCCGGGCCCTGGCGATGCTCCAGCCACAGGAGGAAACGCTGCACGCCGCGGTCGCGACTGGCCAGCCAGGCGGCCAGGTCGGCGGTGAGGCGGCGCAGCGGGAACAGCAGCGCCTGGTGGGACTCCACCTCGAAGTTGAGTTCCACCCGCGCCACGAAGCGATCGGGCGGCCGATAGAACTCCAGCGCCAGGCTGCGACTGCCGCACAGCAGATCCAGCTGCTGCAGGAGCTCGGGCGCGAAACGCCGGGCCAGGGCAGCCCTGGGCAAAGCCTTGAGCTGCTCCAGGCGGCGGATGCCCATGCGTACCAGTGCCTGGGCCTGCTGGGGGGCGAAACCGGCCCGCTCCACGGGCAGGCGGTCGAGCAGGTGCGGCAGATCTTCGGGGGACGCGACCAGACCATCGGCGACATTGGTCAGCATCCGCGCCGCCACCGGGTTGGGCGCCAGGGCCAGTCGATGACGAAAGCCCAGGGCCTCGAGTTCCTGCCGTAGGCGCCGCTCAAGACGCGGCCAGGGTCCCAGCAGCGGTAGGCTGGACTGCACCTCCAGCAACAGCGCCCGGGGATAGTGGCGGCTGACCTGGGAGCTGAAGCCATAACCCCAGGCCGCCAGCAACGCTTCGGCCGTCTCGATGAGCGCCGGATCGTGCTCCTGCTGCTCGAAGTCGCGGGTCAGTGCCTGGGCAGCGGCCAGGGTCAGGCCGGGACGCAGCCCCAGGGCTCGCGCAGCCGGATTGACGGCTTGCAGCAGGCGTCGGTGTGGCGGTCCGGCCAGCAGCACCAGCGGCTGCTCCGGCTGCGGATGGCGGCGCAGCACGGCATCCAGTGCCAGCTGCGGAAAGAGGATGCAGGCCCAGCGCATGGCCTGCTCAAGCGCCGCCGGCCAGGCTGAGAGAACCGGGCTGACCACCCCGGCATTTGCGGATGTGGACCCGTTCGAGAGGCGCCTTGAGTTCCAGGCGCAAGGCCGCTGGCGAGGGATTGTTCAGGGCGGCGGCCGGGCGCAGGGCAAAGGCCAGGGTACGACCGCTCTCGGCGGCGACCTGCAACCGGCGCAACTGGCGATCATCGGCCCGCTCGGGCCAGCAGAGCACCGCGCCGAAGCATCCCGAACGCAGGCACTGTTCGGCGGCCCAGAGCACCTCGGCGCCCTGGGCGCGGATCACCACCAAGGATTCCAGCACCACGCCGGCCGCCTGCCAGGCCAAGGGATAGGGCAACAGTGGCGGGCCGATCAGGGCGATGCGTTCGGCGGCCTGGCTCAGACGGGCCAGGGTCGGCCAGAGCAGGCGCAACTCACCGTGGCCAGGCCCGGCGAGCAGCAATTCGGTAAGGGCCGCTTCGGGCCACCCTGCCCCGGGCAGATGGGCATCGAGGGCCACGACGCCGGTGGGCTGCCGGCTACGCCGGGCCTCGGGACTGGTCTGCCCCTTCCAGAGCCGCCGCTCCTCGAACAGCCGGGCCAGGCTGGCGCCGCCGCTCATGCCGCCAGACCTGCAGGGGTGTTGTCCATGGCTATCGCCTCTATATGTATATTTATACAGTATTAGAGGCGATTCGCGTCGGGGTCAAGTCGAACCGCTGTCTTGGCTGACGAAGGCGACCGTCAGATCCAGATGACCACGCCGATCAGCGCCGCCAACAGCAGCCACTGTTCGAGGTAGTAGCGGAAGCGGTTGCGCTTTTTCAGCGCCTTGCCGCGCTGGCGGATGCGATAGAGATGCCGGAAGGCGCGGTTGAGGCCGCCGGTTCTGTCGCTGGCGTCATTGGGCGAGGCCGCGGAGGCCAGCAGGGTGCCGCTGACCCAACGGTTGAAGGCGCCGGCCCAGCGATAGCGCAGGGGCCGCTCGATGTCGCAGAACAGGATGATGCGATCCTGCTCGGTGGTGTTCTCGGCGTAGTGGATGAAGGTTTCGTCGAACACCACCGCCTGGCCATCGCGCCAGTGATAGCGCTGGCCGTCCACCTCGATGAAGCAGCGCGGATCGTTGGGCGTGTTCAAGCCCAGGTGATAGCGCAGGGAGCCACCGTAGGGATCCCGATGGCGCACCAGCCGCGAACCGGGCGGCAGCTCGGCGAACATGGCGGCCTTGACCGTGCCGATGCCCCGCAGCAGTTCGGTGGTCTGCGGGCACAGCTGCATGGCGGAAGGATGGCTGTCGCCGTACCACTTCAGATAGAAGCGCTTCCAGCCGCTCTTGAAGAAGGAGTTGAAGCCGGCATCGTTGTGCTCGGCGGCTTTCTTGATCTGGCCGGCGCGCAGCAGGTCCAGGGCCTCGTCGCGGATAAGCTGCCAGTTGTCCTGCAGCACCTGGAGTTCGGGAAAGCGCTCCACCGGGTGATAGGGCTGGTTGGGTACCCGCGACGTCAGGAACATGAAGGTGTTAAGCGGTGCCAGCACCGTCGAATGATCACTGAGCTGACGGAGGAAGCGATGGCGCACCCGACCGCGGAAGTGCACATACAAAACGCAGAGAAAAAAACCGCCGATAACGAACCACTTCACGCGTCGCTGTCCTGGAAAGAATGTTTCAGGATGTTATACGTTCACAGCAGACCAGGCCTAGCCTTTAAGGTCTGACGATTAGCCGCAGGCTTATTCTCGATACTGGGAGCCGTCGCGGTCATCTTGTATCCTGCAGGTGACACTTCGAGTGCCCGGAGGGCCTCATCATGCGTTCGCTGCTCTATGGCCTGCTGTTCGCCAGTGGCGTCGTGGCCGCTCAGGATGTCTACAAATGCGTGGACGCCCAGGGGCGGACGACCTATACCCAGGGCGCTTGCCCGACCAATAGTCAGATCACCACCATTCCGCTGCAGAATCTGCCCGACAGCAACGGCTTCACCCCTCCGCCCAAACCCGCCACGCCTCCGCCGGCCGTCGCGCCGCGCGAAGTCACCGTTGTACCGGCACCGGCCAGCAGCCATCAGCGCCCGGTCGATGACATCACCGTGGTTGGTGGCTCGTCCTCTTCCTCCAGCTTTCGGCAGGAAACCCAGGTACGCGGATCAGGCATCCTCTATCAGCCGGTACCGGTCTACATCGACCGCCGTCCGCGTGACGAAAGCTGGCATATGGTGCCCCATCCTCAGGCCCAGCAGCCCCAGCCGCCGGCGCCTCCGCCGCCGCCGAACCGGGGCATCCCGATCGATCGCTAGCGCTAGCGCTTGTGCAGGAAGTTGACGACGAACTTGCGCCCTTCGGTGCGGTTCTGGCCTGTTCGAATTGATTGTTGTCGGCGACTACATTTTCCCCGGTGATGTACGCGAACTGCAGAACCCATGGAGCACGGGTGAGCGTTAGCGCCCCTAACGAATTTAACGACCTCCCCCTGCTTCACGGTGAGCCGCTACCGACCGATCTCGTGGAAGCGTTGCCAGAGCGTCACTTTGGCTAGAGCGCCTCGGCGTGGATGACGAACGCTCGTTGCATCTGGGTCAGCTCGAAGCCGAGCTGCTGGACGAAGCCCTGGTGCGCAGCCGCGGCAATGTGGCCGCTGCCGCGCGGCTGCTTGGCCTGAGCCGCGCCCAGTTCGCCTATCGCCATCGACGCGCGAGACGGGATCTGGACTAGAATGACCCCTCGATACCCTCCTCTCGCCATCTCCGACGGAAGCCCTTCCCGCCGATGAGTTCCCTCGACGACACCATGACCCTGGACCCTGCCGCCACCCCCTGGCTGGACACCGCCGTAGGCTATGCCCTGCGCCGCGCCCAGATGAAGATGTTCCAGCACCTGGTGGACAGCCTGGCGAGCTACGACCTGCGCCCTGCCCAGTTCACCGCCCTGGTGATCCTCGAACAGGAGCCGGGCCTGATGCAGGCCGACCTGGCCCGGCGCCTGGCCATCGAGCCGCCGCAACTGGTCCTGCTGCTGAACAAGCTGGAACGCCAGGGCCTGGCCGCCCGGGTGCGCGATACTCAGGACCGCCGCGCCTACGCCCTGCACCTTACCGACCAGGGTCGCGCCTTGGTCGGTGAACTCAAGGACCGCGCCGCCGCCAGCGACCGCGCCGCCACCGCCCAGTTGGACGACGCCGAACGGGCCGAGCTGTTGCGCCTGCTGCGCAAGCTCAATGGGGAGTTGGGCTGAAGGGCTGACGGTTGATAGCGGTGTTCCGTGCTGGGCTTCGCTGCGCACAACCGCAACCTACGAAAGCCAACCTACGCTCGAATACACCCTCTCCCTCAGGGAGAGGGCTGGGGTGAGGGCCAAGCAAACCCTAGGCGCTTGTGGCTCGCTCGCGGATAATGCGGCTTCCCGCCCGCTCAGGAGACATCCAGGTTGAACACCCCTCGTCCACGCCCGGAGGTTGCTGGCGTCGCCTCCGCCGACCGCGTCCTGACCGTGCTCACCGCCTTTCGTATCGGCGATTCGGCCCTGAGCCTGGCCGAGCTCACCACCCGCACCGGGCTGATCAAGAGCACCATCATGCGCCTGCTGGTCTCGCTGGAGACCTTTGGCCTGGTCACGCGCCTCGCCGATGGCCGCTACATGCTGGCCAGCGAAGTGGTGAGGCTGAATGCCATCTACCAGGACGCCCACGACGTGGAGCGCCACATCATGCCGCGCCTGCACCAGCTGACCGAAGAGAGTGGCGAGACCGCTTCCTTCTATGTGCGCCACGGCGCCTATCGACTCTGCCAGTACCGGGTGAATTCGCCACATCGCCTGCGCCTGCACCTGCAGCCCGGCGACATGCGCCCCATGGACGAAGCGGCCAGCGCCCAGGCCCTGCAGACCTCCCATGAGGTCGCCAAGGCCGGTCTGACGCCCTACTACTCCTGTGGTGTCACCGATCCCCATGCCGCGTCCCTGGCGCTGCCGATCTATGGCGCCCAGGAGGAACTGCTCGGCGCCCTGGTCATCTCCGGCCCGGCCAATCGCCTCACCCAGGAACGCGCTCGCGCCTTGCATGGGGTACTGGGTGCCACCGCCGACGAACTGACCCGCAGCCTGGGCGGCAAGCCGCTGTACGGCTCAACGGTCAAAAACCGTACAGACTGACCGGGTTGTCACGCAGGATGGCGGTACGCGTCTGGTCATCGGGGGCCCACTCGGCCAGCAGGTCGAAGATGTGTCCGTCGTCCGGTTTGTTGTCAGCCGGCATCGTGGGGTGAGGCCAGTCGCTGCCCCACAGCAGCTGCTCGGGATGGCGCCGCACCAGCTCCCGCGCCACGGCGCCGACGTCAGCATAGTCCGGCGGACCACTGCGCGATCTGATGTAGGGCCCCGACAGCTTCACCCAGGTACGGCCGCCGTCCAACAGCCGACCCAGCACGGCGAAGGCCGCCGAGTTCACCCCTTCCGGCTGGGGCACATGACCCAGGTGATCGATCACCAGTCGCGCCGGCAGGCGTTGCAGGCGGCTTTCGAGTTCCACCAGCTGGTTGCCAGGAGCGACCACCTGGACGTTCCAGCCCCATTCGTTCACCCGTGCGGCCAGGGGCTCAAGATCCGCCAGATCGGCGCCGCCATAGCTGAGATTGAAGCGGATACCGCGCACCCCGGCCTGATGCAACTTCTGCAGTTCGGCATCCGTGATGGTCCGGTCGATGACCGCCACACCCCGGGCCTGCCCTCCGCAGCGCGCCAGGCCATCGAGCAGGCAACCATTGTTGGTGCCATAGGTGGACGGCGTGACGATCACCAGGCGTTGCAGCCCCAGCAGCGCCTGCAACTGGCGGTAGTCGTCCAGAGAGGCATTGGGCGGTAACAGCTTGGCGCCGGGCGCGGCCGCGTAGCGGTCGTCGTAGAGGTGCATGTGGCAGTCGACACTGCCAGCCGGAGCCTTGAGCGTTGGTGCTGTCTGGATACCGGAAAAGGGCGTGGCGGCCTGGGCGCCGAGAGTATTGAACAGGCACAGGGCGGCACTTGCCTGGGCGCTCGCATGCAGGAAGCGCCGACGCGTGAAGGTCATGCTGGAGTCCTCGTGAGGCTGCCGGCCCGAGCGGGCCGGCAGCGGTCGCCACTAGCTGGCGTTAGCGGTTGCGGCCTGAGCTTCGGCCTTGGCGCGGGCGGCCTTGCGGCCCATGACCAGCACCAGCAGGCCGCTGATGGCGCACAGGGTGGCCAGCGGCAGCACGGCCAGGGCATGGCTGTGAGTGGCGCCGTGGATGGCACCATAGACGTTGACCATCACGCCGCCGCCGATCAGGTTGGCCAGGGCGCCGATGGCGGCCAGACCCGCCGCGGCGGTGGAAGATGACAACCAGCCCGAGGCGAGTGCCCAGAACGGCCCCTTCATCGAGTAGGCACCGATCAGCACCACGCTCAACAGGATCACCGTGGCCGCCAGGGACGAGGTGAACATGCCCAGCAGGAGGCCCACGGCGATCAGCAGCATGGTGAGCGAGGTGTGCCAGCGACGTTCGCCGGTCCGATCCGAGCTGCGGCCCCAGAGGACCATCGCCACGGAGGCCAGGCCATAGGGAATGGCATTGGTGAGGCCGACCTCCAGATTGGACAGGCCAAAGGACTTGAGCAATTGCGGCGCCCAGACGCTCATGGTGCTGCCGGCCGCCGAGGCGCCCGAGTAGATCAGCGCCATTACCCAGATGTCCTTGTGCTTGAGCAGCTGCCACAGGGATATATGACCGATGCTGGTCTTGCGCCCGCGCTCCTCGGCCAGCTTGAGCGTCAGCCAGTTGCGCTGCTCATCGCTCAGCCACCTGGCCTGCTCCGGGCGATCGGTCAGCATGAACAGGCAGGCGATACCCAGCAGCACGGCGGGGATACCTTCGAGGATGAACAGCCAGTGCCAGCCGCGCATGCCCAGCCAGCCGTCCAGGCTCAGCAGCAGTCCGGAAAGCGGTGAGCCGAGGAAGTTGGCGCCTGGTATCGCCACCATGAAGATAGCGACCATCCGCGCTCTATAGTTGGAGGGTAGCCAGTAGGTGAGATACAGGAGCACCCCGGGAAAGAAGCCCGCTTCCGCGGCGCCGAGCAGGAAGCGCATCACGTACAGCGAGTTGGCCCCCTGCACGAAGGCGGTACCGGCCGAAATCAGGCCCCAGGTGATCATGATCCGGGCGATCCAGATCCGCGCGCCGAAGCGCTGCAGGGCCAGGTTGCTCGGCACCTCTACCAGGAAGTAGGAAAAGAAGAACAGGCTGCTGGCGAAGCCGAAGATCGCCGGGGTCAGGCCCAGGTCCTTGTTCATCTGCAGCGAGGCCATGCCGATGTTGCCGCGATCGATGATGGCGATCAGGTAACAGACGATCAGGAACGGCAGGATGCGCCAGGCGACGCGACGCATCGTCGTGCGTTCCAGCTCGCTGATCGGGGGCGTTGAGGTAGTCATGAGAGCTCTCCGTCTTATTGTTGTGGAGAAAGACGCGGCAGCCGGGCTGCAGGCTACCGCGTCGCAGCCGGGTCTAGGCGGCCGTCAGGTGGCGGTTGACCACCGCGCGTGACTCCACCGTCTTGCCGTGCCAGCAATCGAGAATCTGCTGCACCGCCACCAGGCCGACGCGGTCGCGCGCCTCGGTGGTGTTGGCGCCGACGTGGGGCGTGGCCACCAGATTGGCGAGTCCCCACAGGTCGCTGTCCGCCGGCGGCGGTTCGGGATGGAAGGTGTCCAGGCCGGCGCCACCGATCTGACCTTCGCGCAGCGCCGTCACCAGGGCCTGGGTATCGATCAGCTCGCCACGGGCGGTGTTGATCAGCAGGCTGCCCGGACGCATGCGGGCGAACTGAGCGGCGCTGAACAGGTGGCGGTTGGCTTCGGTCAGGGGGCAATGCAGGCTGATGACGTCGCACTCGGCCAACAGGTTGTCGAAGCTCTCTTCACGCTGCACATGATCGCGCGCGGGCAGGTTCTTGAGATAGGGATCATAAACGCGGACCTGCATCCGCAGCGGTGCCACCAGGTCCATCAGCACGCTGCCGATGGCACCCAGTCCCACCAGGCCCAGGGTCTTGCCGAAGAGCTCAGTGCCGTTGGCCTGGGCCTTGTCCCAGTGCCCGGCGCGCATCCGCGCATCCAGCCAGGCGGTCTGTCGCGCCACGCTGAACATCAGGGCGAAGGCGTGTTCGGCCACCGACTGGGCATTGGCGCCCAGGGCGATGGTGACCGGAATCCCCCGGTCGGCCGCGGCCTGCAGGTCGATGGTGTCGTAGCCCACGCCGTGCTTGGCGATGATCGCCAGCCTGGCCGACGCCTCGATCAGGGCGCGGGTCAGCTTGCCCTGGCGCACGATGATGGCGTCCGGCTGCTCCTGGCGGATCAGGACGAGCAGGTCGTCATGGGGCATGTAGGGCTCGGTCGGGATGACCTGAACGTCGTGGGCGGCGGCCAGGGCCATGGCTTCGGGAGCCAATGCCGGACCGGTGAGCAGGATCTTGCGGGTCATCGAGGTACCCCTTGTTGTTATGGACGGGCACAGCGCCTAGGGCGAGTGATCTGATTCAGAACCTATCATAATGAAACGCCATTGCAAATTTTATTGAAGTGCTCGCTAAATCGGTCGACTAAGGGACTTGAATCCACTAAAACGAAATGCAATTCTGAATTTAGCCAGCTAACACGTGGCGGCATCCGACAATCCCTACAAGAGAAACGCCCATGACCATCGGCTTCAGAGTGCTCAATGCCCAACGCAAGATCGCAGCCGACTGGGTCGCGCGTTACCGCGACATCCCGGTCGCCAACGTCAGCGACTCCATGCACCGCATGACCGCCGGCGGCTCGCGGCTGCGCCCCATGCATCGCCAGGGCGTGTTGGCCGGCCCGGCGCTGACCGTGAAGGCGCGCCCGGGCGACAACCTCATGCTGCATTACGCCCTGGACATCGCCGAACCGGGTGACGTCATCGTGGTGGATGCCGGCGGCGATCTGAGCAACGCCCTGATCGGCGAGATGATGGTGGCCTACGCGATCAAGCGCGGCGTGGCCGGCATCGTCATCAACGGCGCCATCCGCGATGCCGCCAACATCGGCGCCGGTGACTTCCCGCTGTTCGCCGCCGGCGTCTCCCACCGCGGTCCGTACAAGGACGGCCCCGGCGAGATCAACGTGCCCATCGCCATCGACGGCATGGTCATCGAGCCGGGCGACCTGGTGATCGGCGATGACGACGGCCTGCTCTGCGTGCCCTATGACCACGTCGCCGAGGTCTATGACCGCGCCGCCGCCAAGCACGCCGCCGAAGAAAAGCAGATGCAGCAGATCGCCGAAGGCAAGAACGACCGCAGCTGGGTACTGGCGGCGCTCAAGGAAAAGGGCTGTGCCCTGCCCTAGCCCGCGCTCAGACATGAAAAAGGCAGCCAAGGGCTGCCTTTTTCATGTCTGCATCTTCCTCCAGGCTGTTCTATAACCGCACCTCACCTAAAGGATGCCTGGTGGTGCCACATCTCTCACAGCCATCAGGCCTTGGCCAAGAAAGGAAGGCGCCGCGTGGGCGCCTTCCCTGCCGCCCCCTTCAGGTCCGACCAGCGCCCTGCAATGCAGCCTCGCCCACTGGCCGTACCGGCGCCCGCCGACTCGGATCACCCAGCCAGAGCATCAGAGCGACGCCCAGCGCCAGCACCGAGGCCACCACATAGAAGGGCCCGGAGAAACTCTGGGTGGCATCCTTCACCAGGCCGATGGCGAAGGGCCCGACGAAGCCGCCCAGGTTGCCGATGGAGACGATCAGCGCCAGCCCGCCCGCCGCCGCCCTGCCGGTCAGGAAGGTGGAGGGAATGGCCCAGAAGGTCGCCTGGAAGGACAGTATGCTGGCTACCGTCACGCTGATACAGGTCATGCGCAGCAGCGGATCCGCCGAGAGTGCGGCGCCCACCAGACCAAGGGCGGCCAGCGCCAGGGCGCCCGCCACATAGGGCAGACGCTGGGCACTTCGGCTGGCCTGGCGTGCCCAGAGCGTCATGGCGACGGCACCGAGCACATAGGGAATAGTGGCCACCAATCCCACGGTGGTGTTCTGCATGCCCAGGCTCTTGATGATCTGCGGCATCCAGATGCCGATGCCAACGGAGCCCACGATGCCGCAGAAATTGATGGCGGCCAGCACGAACACCTTGGAATTGGTGAAGGCGTGGCGCAGCGTGGAACCATGGGTCGAGCCGATCTCGCGCTGCTCGCGTGCCAGGCGCTCGGTCAGCCAGGTGCGCTCGCGGGTCGACAACCAGCGCGCCTTGGCCGGCGTATCTACCAGCACGAAGAGACAGAGGATGCCCAGCAGCACCGCCGGCAGGGCTTCCGCCACCAGCAGGAACTGCCAGTTCCTCAGCCCCATGAAGTCGTGCACGTCCAGCAGCAGCCCCGACAGCGGTGAGCCGATGATGTTGGCGGTGGGAATCCCCAGCAGGAAGGCGGCAGTAGCCTTGGCGCGCCATTTACCCGGAAACCAGTAGGTGAAATAGAGATAGACCCCCGGGGTGAAGCCAGCCTCGGCTATCCCCAGCAGGAAGCGCAGGATGCTGAAGCTGACCGGGCCGGTGGCGAAGGCCGTGGCCATGGAGATCAGTCCCCAGCTGATCATGATCCGCGCGATCCACACCCGCGCACCGAAGCGCTGCAACAACAGGTTGCTCGGCACCTCGAAGAGGAAATAGCCGAAGAAGAACAGACCCGCTGCCCAGCCGAACATCGTCGCTGTAAGCCCCAGGTCCTGATTCATGCTCAGGGCGGCGAATCCCACGTTGGTGCGATCCAGGTAGCTGACCACGTAGCAGGCGAAGATGAACGGCAGGATGCGCCACAGGGCGCGTCGCAGAAGCTGCTCGCCCTCGGCATCGGTCAGCGGCGCCTGGGCGCCAGTACTCGTCTGGTTCATGGATGACCTCTCTTGTAATTGTTGTCTGGGCAAGCGCGGCCGCGCCGGTCAGAGATGGGAGTACAGGGGGAGTCCGCGCACCGGAGTCTCGACGCGCAGGATGCTGCCGGTCTCGGATTCGGTGATGAACAGGCTGCGACCTTCGGGACCGCCGAAGGCCAGGTTGGTGTTGCTGATGCCGGCGCAGGAGCGCAGGCGCGCCAGGGGTTCGGCCACCGGAGAGAGTTGCCACACCGAGCCGAAGCCGGTGTGGGCGATATAGAGATTGCTCTCCTCGTCCAGCGCCAGACCGTCGGGGCCACCCAGGCCGCCATGCAGCTGGGCGAAGACACCGACCTTGCCGATCAGCGGACCGTTGCCCAGCGGAATGCGCCAGACCTGCTGGGCCCGGGTGACTGCTATCAGCAGATGGTTGAGGCGTGGATCGAAGACGATGCCGTTGGGACTGGGCACCGTGGCCAGCAGGCAGCTGAGCTGGCCATCGGCGCCCAGGCGATAGACGCGCCCACTGGGATCCTGCAGACCGGTCTGCCCCTGGTCGGTGAAGTAGAGATCACCGCTCGGCGAGAACACCAGGTCGTTGACGCCCTTGAAGCCTTCCGAGCCGGCGCTGCCCAGCACCGTCTCCACTTCGCCACGCCGTGGATCGAGTTGCAGGATGCCGCGCTTGTAGTCGGCGATGAAGATTCGCCCGTCGCAGTGGATCTTCAGCCCATTGGGCCAGCCGTCGTATTCGCAGACCAGCTCCCACTCGCCCTTGGGGTCGATGCGAAAGATGCGCCCATAGGGGATATCGGTCACATAGAGATTGCCCTGTCGATCGAAGGAGGGCCCTTCCAGAAAGGAATCGATGGCCCTGCCCTGGCGATTGGCATCGGCCCAGGCCGTGCGCCGCGGCTGGCGATAGCGCTCGGGCAGGCGGGTGAAGACGGAGGTTTCCAGCGTCGGAGGCGCAGCGAAGAAGCTCATGCACAGAGACCTTTGGAAGGCGAATTACGCCGGCTAGCGGAGGGGTTTTACCCTTGTATTTATGAAACGATATTTCAAAATAAAGTATGAATAGCCAAATGCAAGCAGTAAAAATCCAAAATCTCAGCCAAGAATGGATTAAGTAATCTAAAAATCAGAATGAGAGACAGGAATCGCCGTATTGAACAACCACCCCCCAGATCCGATGCGCGGATGAGATGACGAAGCCCAGGTGAACGGCGGACCAGACGGAAGCGGCAGATACGGCGGGCCTCGCTGTTGGCGCCAGCCCAATTCGCAGAAGGTAGAAATGAAAACGCCTGACACCACTCAGGGTGTCAGACGTTTCTCAAACAGGAACCGCATGGGTCGAGATATCCTTTCGGCCAAGACCGCGAGGACAGGAACAGCCGGCATTGCACCGTGTCGCCTGATCCTCTGGATTGCACCTCAGGCCCGGATAAACAGCGGCGCCGTTCCGCGATAGCAGGCCTCCAACCGTTCCGCACGATGGGTCAGGACGCTGCGCTGGTTGAGCGAACCCTTGTCGGTGATCTCGCCACGGTCGGCGGACGGCGGCTCCTCCTGCAGGGCGATCCATTCCAGGCGGCTGGCGTTGCCCGAGGCCTCGCGATTGAGGCGCTTGAGCCAGGTGGCGAACCAGTCCCGTACCGGCGCGCTGGCCAGCACCGTGGCGGCATCGGCGGTCTCGTCCAGCCCGGCCAGTTGCCGGCAGTCCGCCAGGCGTGGAAAGACCAGCAGGCCGAGGCACTCGCGATCCGGCGCCGCCACCACCACGTCCTGCACCAGCGGCGTGCCCTCCAGTACCGCGCGGTTGCGCAAGGGACCGACGCTGACGAACACCCCGGAGGACAGCTTGAAGTCCTCGGCGATGCGGCCATCGAACATCAGGCCCAGTTGCGGATTGGCGGGATCGGCGAGCTTGAGGGCATCGCCCGAGCAGTAGAACCCTTCTTCGTCGAAGCAGGCGGCGGTCTGGGTGGCATCGCGCCAGTAGCCGGGCATGATGTGCGGCCCGCGGAAACGCCCTTCCAGCTTGCCGTCCACCGGCACCAGCTTGAGTTCGCACCCCGGCGCCGGCACCCCGACGTAGCCGGCCACCGACAGCGGGCCGGTGGTGAAGGTGCAACTGGGCGAGGCCTCGGTCATGCCCAGGCCGGCCATCATGCGGATGCGCTCACCGCAGTGGGCCTCGGCGATGCGATCCAGGCGATCCCAGACACTTTGCGACAGCCCCGCCGCGGCAAAGAAGAACAGCCGCATGCGGGCAAAGAAGCGCTCGCGCAACTCGGCATCGCGCTCCAGGGCATTGGCCAGCTCTTCCCAGCCGCGTGGCACCGTGAGATAGGCGGTGGGTGACATTTCGCGCAGATTGCGCAGGGTTTCGCCGAAGCCCTGGGGTGTCGGCTTGCCTTCGTCGAGATAGAAGGTGCCGCCGTTGTAGAGCACGATACCCAGGTTGTGACTGCCACCGAAGGTGTGGTTCCAGGGCAGCCAGTCCACCAGCACCGGCGGCTCCTCGCCAAACACCGGAAAGGTCTGCAACAGCATCTGCTGGTTGGCGCAGAGCATGCGCTGGGTGGTGGTCACCGCCTTGGGCAGCTTGGTGGAGCCGGAAGTGAAAAGGAACTTGGCGATGCTGTCCGGGCCGGTCGCGGCGAAGGCGCGCTCGGCCGCGGCCAATTCACCGCGAGCGAGCAGCGCCGCGAAGGCCAGGGTGATACGGCCCTGTACCTGACCGCGAACCGCGATCACCGGTACGTCGGCCGGCAGCACGGCGTCCAGCGCCTTCTGGAAGGCCGGGCCATCGCTGACGAACACCAGTCCCGGCTGCAGCAGGCCGCAGACATGGCGCAGCTTGGCGTGATCCTGGGACAGCAGTGCATAGCCGGGCGACACCGGGCAGAAGGGAATGCCGGCGTAGAGTGCCGCCATGGCCAATTGCAGGTGTTCGGGATCGTTGCCGGAGAGGATCGCCAGCGGGCGCTCGGCGGAGAGGCCGAACTCCAGCAGCGCGGCGGCCAGCTGGCGCACCCGTTGCAACATCTCGGCATAGGAGAATTCGCGCCAGGCACCGCCCGTGTCCCGGGCAGCGAAGAAGGTGCGGTTCGGTGCCACCTCGGCCCAGTGCAGCAGCCGATCCAACAGTCGCGGCGGCGGTGGCGTCAGGGCTTCCTGGGAGGCCATGTAGAGCAGTCCACCCCGCTCTTCCACGGTGACGCCGGGTTGTCCCAGGGTCACCGGGCGATAGCGCAGCGGCTGATCGGCGGGCGCGCGGGTGTGCGTGACGTGACTCACCTTGAATTCTCCTCTGGGCTGGCGCCCGAAGGCGCCTCTTATTGTTGTCGCGACAGGAGCGAGGGACGGCGGACGCTGATCAGATCGGGTAGTGGCGCGGCCCCGTCTGCAGCGTCACCCAGCGCAACTGAGTGAAGTGCTCGATGGAAGCGTGCGAGCCGAAGCTGCCGTAGCCGCTCGACTTGACGCCGCCAAAGGGCATCTGCGCCTCGTCGTGTACCGTGGGGCCGTTGATGTGGCAGATGCCGCTCTCCACCCGCTGCGCCAGCGCCAGGGCACGGGCGGTGTCGCGGCTGAAGATGGCCGACGAGAGGCCGAATTCGGAATCGTTGGCCAGGCGCAGCAGGGCCTCATCGCCCTCGGCACGGATCACCACCGCCACCGGACCGAAGGACTCCTCGGCATAGAGCTGCATCTCGGCGGTGACGCCATCCAGCAGCGTCGGCTGCAGGATGCTGCCCTCCAGCTCGCCACCGCAGACCAGGCGCGCGCCCTTGCCCACGGCGTCGTCGATCATGGCCTTGATGCGGGTGCCGGCGCTGGCGTCGATCAGGGAGCCGAGGACGGAGTCGGGTGCACTCGGATCACCGGCCTTGAGGGTGCGCACCTTGGCCGCCAGGCGCTCGACGAAGGCGTCGGCGATGCGGCTGTCCACCAGCAGGCGCTCGGTGGACATGCAGATCTGCCCCTGGTTGAAGTAGGCACCGAAGGCCGCAGCAGCGACCGCGGCATCCAGATCAGCGTCCTCCAGCACCAGCAGCGGTGCCTTGCCGCCCAGCTCCAGCACGGCCGGCTTTAGGTGGCGAGCCGACAGCTCACCGACGATACGACCGACCCGGGTGGACCCGGTGAAGTTGACGCGCCGCACCGCCGGGTTGGCGATCAGCCGCTCGACGATGGCCGGGGCATCTTCCGGAGCATTGGTGACGACGTTGACCACACCGTCGCCCAGGCCGGCATCCTGCAGCACCTGGCCGATCAACCGGTGCACGCCCGGGCTCTGCTCCGAGGCCTTGAGCACCACGGTGTTGCCGCAGGCCAGCGGCATGGCCAGGGCGCGGGTGCCCAGGATCACCGGGGCATTCCAGGGCGCGATGCCCAGCACCACGCCGCAGGGCTGGCGCAGCGCCATGGCGAAGCTGCCAGGCACATCGGAGGGAATGACCTCGCCCTGGATCTGGGTGGTCATGGCCGCCGCTTCGCGCAGCATGTTGGCCGCCAGGTGGACATTGAAGCCGTACCAGTTGGCCATGGCGCCGGTCTCCCCGGCCAGGGCGACGAATTCGTCACTGCGTGCGGCCAGCCCGTCGGCCGCGGCCAGCAGCCGGCGGCGCCGCTCGCCCGGCGGTAGCGCCGCCCAGGCGGGAAAGGCGGCCTGGGCCGCGGCGACGGCGGCGTCGGCATCCTCCGGGGTGGCGGCGGCCACCGTGGAGACCACCGCGCCGGTCACCGGATGGCAACGCTGATAGCTGCGACCGTTGCCGGCCGGGCGGCTGGCGCCGCCGATGAGCAGGGATACCTCGACCATGACGCTACCTCTTGTTGTTGTACGGGTGGGCGGTGGCGATCTAGCGTTTGTAGGTCTGCAGACCGGGCTTGATGCTCTTGTCGTCGAGGAACTGCTTCATGCCCTGCTCGCGACCGCCTTCCGGATCCTGCAGACGCGACTGGTCGAGCTTGGCATAGAGGTAGTCCTCGTTCTGCTCCCAGGTCAGTTCGCGGCAGCGCTTGAAGCCGACCTTGGCGGCACGCAGCACCACCGGATTCTTGTCCAGCAGCTCACGTGCCAGGGCGGTGGTCACCTCACGCAACTGGTCACGTGGCACGCTCTGGTTGACTAGCCCCATGGCGGCGGCTTCGGGACCGCTGAAGGTCTTGCCGGTCATCACATAGTAGAGCGCGGTGCGGTGACCCACGGTGTCGGCCAGGGCCTTGCTCACCAGGTTGCCCGGAGGAATGCCCCAGTTGATCTCGGACAGGCCGAAGGTGGCCTCGTCGGCGGTGATGGCCAGATCGCAGGCCACCAGCGGGCTGAAGCCGCCGCCAAAGCACCAGCCGTTGACCATGGCGATGGTCGGCTTGGCGTACATGCGCAGGAGCTTCCACTGCCACTGGGAGGCCTCGCGGCGAATCTTCTCCTGCAGGATTTCAGGGCCGGCATCGGTCTCGCGGAAGTATTCCTTGAGATCCATGCCCGCGGTCCAGGCATCGCCGGCACCGGTCAGCACCAGCACGCCGGCGTTGGCGTCCTGCTCCAGGGTCTCCAGCACCTCGACCATCTCGCGGTTGAGGGTGGGACTCATGGCGTTGCGTTTCTCGGGACGATTGAGCGTCACCCAGGCGATACCGTCCTCGATGTCCACTTTGACCGTCTGCCAGCGTCCGTCGTAACTGCCCATGGCGTGTGCCTCTTGTTGTTGGGTGGATATGGAGCCGAAGCTACGCCAGGGAATTAGTTAAGTCAATTAACTATTTTCGGCAAAAAGATGACCTTGCCAAAAGCGGCTAGCCCAGCGCCTCGCCCTGCCGCCGACTCACCTCCGTGGCCGTAGGTCGCTGCTCGGGACGAGTCAGCAGGAGCAGCAGACCTGCCGCCACGAACACCCCGGCAAAGACCAGATACAGGCGCAGCGGGGGCCACCCGTTGTCGAGCAGCAGCCCGGCCACCACCGGTGAGAGGATGGCGCCAAGACGGCCGATGCCGATGCCCCAGCCCACCCCGGTGGCCCTGACTTCGGCGGCATAGGCCAGCGCTGGCAGCGCATAGAGTCCGGCGACGCAGCCATTGGCGAAAAGCCCGATCAGCAGGCCCATGGCCAGGGCACCCAGGTAGGAACTGCCCATCTGGGCGAAGGCCACCAGCAGCAGCGCGGTGGTCAGCATGAAGCCACCCAGCGCGCGTGACAGCGGCAAGCGGGCGAACAGCAGGCCGACCAGGGCGGCGCCAAAGATGCCGCCTACGCTAAGCAGCACGCCACCAGCCACCCCCTGCTGCTCGGACAGCCCCAGGGTGGTCAGCAGCTTGGGCGTCCAGCTCATGATGAAGTAGAAGCCGAACATGGCCAGGAAGAACAGCGTCCACACCAGCAGCGTGGTCCGCCGTAGCGCGGGCGCCAGCAGCCGGCCGACGGTACCGCCCGCCGCTCGGGCCTCGGTCCGGGGTGGCAGCGCGGCCAGTGGCGGCTGCCCCAGGCGTCGGGCCAGCCGGTTGATCCGTACCAGGGCCCCGGCCGGGCGTCGCGTGAGGAGGAAATCCAGCGACTCGGGCAGGCCGATGAGCACCAGGGGAATGGCTCCCAGGGTGATGAGGCCGCCGGCGCAGAAGACCGCGCGCCAGCCCCAGTGCGACAGCAGCCAGACCGCCAGTAGTCCTCCCAGGGTAGCGCCCAGGGCATAGCCCATGCCCTGCAGGCTGACCGCCAGGCCGCGCCAGCGGCGCGCCGAATACTCGCTGGCGATCACGTTGCTGCTGGCCAGCACCCCACCTACGCCCAGTCCGGTCAGGCCCCGCAGCAACGCCAGTTGCAGAGGTGAGCCAGCCAGCGCCGAGAGCAGCATGCCGGCGCCCGAGAGCAGCAGGCAGAACAGGATCAGGCGCCGGCGCCCCCAGTGATCGGCCAACGGCGCCAGCAACAGCGAACCGGCGGCCATCCCCACCAGACCGGCGCTGAGCAACATCCCCATCTGGGATCCGGAGAGGCCCCATTCGCGAGACACCGAGGCCGCGGTAAAGGCCATCACCAGCACGTCGAAGCCATCGATCATGTTGAGCAGGATGCAGACCAGCACCGCCAGGTACTGGAAACCGCGCATGGGGCCCTGATCGACGATCTCGCGCAGATCGCTCATCGCCCACCTCCGGCGCAGGAAGGAGAACGGAAACGGAGCACGGTGCTCCTGGCCCGAAAGGAGAAGACGGCGAAGCGCTCTGACATGGCAAGCATCCTTGAATTCTTGTTGTTGGAATCACAGCTCGAAAAGGCTGGCAAAAATGGATCCAATTCACAAGATGGTGTCTGCCTCAGACTGAACTCACGTTTGACCTTCACCCAGGTACCAACCAGAGGAAATACCAGGACAATCAAGGCTATTCGGGCTTCACTACACCGAATACAGCCGCAATTTACCGGGCGATTATCGACCAGCAACCGCTACCCCACCAGGGCTAACCGCATTGACACCCTTGGGTACCCCAATCAATTATTGGATCCAATAGACAACAACAAGAGGTTCCAATCATGTACCCGAAGAACGCCTGGTACGTCGCCTGCACCCCCGACGAAGTCCAAGACAAGCCCCTCGGCCGGCAGATCTGCGGCGAGCCCCTGGTCTTCTATCGCGACGCCAACGGCCAGGTGGTGGCGCTGGAAGACTTCTGCCCGCACCGTGGTGCGCCGCTGTCGCTGGGCTTCGTCCGCGACGGCACCCTGGTCTGTGGCTATCACGGCCTGGAAATGGGCTGCGGCGGCAAGACCCTGGGCATGCCAGGCCAGCGGGTCGGCGTCTTTCCCGCGGTACGCCCCTATGCCGCCGTGGAGCGGCACGGCTTCATCTGGGTCTGGCCAGGTGATCAGGCCAAGGCCGATCCGGCCCTGATTCCCTATCTGGAATGGGCCGAAAGCCCCGACTGGGCCTATGGCGGCGGCCTGTATCATATCCAGTGCGACTACCGACTGATGATCGATAACCTCATGGACCTCACCCACGAGACCTACGTCCATGCCTCCAGCATCGGCCAGAAGGAGATCGACGAGGCGCCGCCAGCCACCCGCGTCGAGGGCGACGAGGTAATCACCAGCCGGCACATGGAAAACATCTCCGCCCCGCCCTTCTGGCGCATGGCCCTGCGTGGCAATGGCCTGGCCGATGACGTCCCGGTGGATCGCTGGCAGATCTGCCGCTTCACCCCGCCCAGCCACGTGATGATCGAAGTAGGCGTGGCCCATGCCGGCCATGGCGGCTACGACGCGCCGGCGGCGGTCAAGGCCGCCAGCGTGGTGGTGGACTTCATCACCCCCGAGACCGAGACCTCCATCTGGTACTTCTGGGGGATGGCACGCAACTTCAAGGCGGAGGACGCCGAACTCACCGCCAGCATCCGCGAGGGCCAGGGCAAGATCTTCGGCGAAGACCTGGAGATGCTCGAGCGCCAGCAGCAGAACCTCTTGCGCTATCCCGAACGCGGGCTGCTCAAGCTCAATATCGATGCCGGCGGCGTGCAGTCGCGGCAGATCATCGACCGCCTGCTGGCCGCCGAACAGGCCGCCACCGGCATCCCGGTCCGGCAGATCGCCTAGGAGACAGTCATGCTCGATCTGATCGTCACCGCCGTGCAACGTGAAGCCCCGACCATCCTGGCCTTCGACCTGGCCCGCGCCGACGGTGGCCCGCTGCCCGGCTTCAGCGCCGGCGCCCACCTGGAGATCACTCTGGGAGACGGCCTGGTCCGCCACTATTCGCTTTGCACCGCACCCGAGCCCGCCCCGACTCGCTATCGCCTCGCGGTGCTCCTCGTCGCCGACTCCCGCGGCGGCTCCCAGGCCATGCATGAATTGGAGGTAGGTGATCGCCTGCAGGTGAGCGAGCCGCGCAACCTCTTCGCGCTGGTCCCCACTGCGCGCCGCACCCAGCTGCTGGCCGGTGGTATCGGCATCACCCCGATCCTGGCCATGGCCGAGCAGCTCCATCAGCAGGGCGCGCGCTTCAGCCTGCGCTACCTGGTGCGAGATCGCGAGCACGCCGCCTTCATCCCCTGGCTCAAGGCGCGGCCCTATGCCGACCAGGTCAGGGTCCACTTCGACCAGCACGACCCGGCGCTGCGACCCAACTTCCAGCATCTGCTCGGCCCGGCGGCGCCGGACGACCACCTCTATGTCTGCGGTCCCGTGGGCTTCATGGCCGCCGTGGTGGACGCCGCCCAGGCCCAGGGCTGGCAACCCGGGCAGATCCACCGCGAATACTTCGCCGCCGACCCCGCCGCCCAGGGCGAGCAACGGCCCTTCGAGGTGGAACTGGCGCGCAGCGGACGCCGCGTGGAGGTACCGGCCGAGCGCAGCGTGGTCGAGGTGCTGGCCGACCTCGGGATCGTCCTGCCGGTCTCCTGTGGCCAGGGCCTCTGCGGCACCTGCCTGACCCCGGTGCTGGCCGGCGAACCCGAGCACCGCGACCTCTTTCTTTCCGAAGCCGAGCACGCCGCCAACGATCGCTTCACCCCCTGCTGCTCGCGGGCCAAGGGCGAGCGGTTGGTACTGGATCTCTGACGACCCAGGCAGACCCTCCCCTCCCTCTGGGAGAGGGCTAGGGTGAGGGAGCCTTGCCTACACCAGCACCTTCATCGCCCCCGCCTCGCCTTCGTTTCCGCCAAACCACCGGGCGTACCCCAGGGTCGCCTGGGCATGCTCGCGCATGATGCCCTCGGCGCGGGCGCCCTGGCCGCGCACCAGGGCGTCGAACACCGCATGGTGCTGCAGGTGGGCGAAATTGAAGCGGCGGTACTCGCGGTCGAGATCCTCGGCATCCACCGCCAGGGCGCTCACCGAGGCGAAGGGCAGGTGCTCGTGACGCCCCAGGGCCACGGCGATGGCCGGATTGCCACTGGCCGCGACGATGGCCTGGTGGAACGCCCGATTGAGATCGTGATAGCCCTCCAGGTCCTCCAGCCGCACATGGCCCTTGGCGAACAGCCGATCGCCACGGCGCAGGCAGTCTTCCAGCGTGGCGCGCGTGGCCGCATCCAGGCCGCGCTCGGCCGCCTGGCGCGCGGCCAGGCCTTCCAGCACGCCGCGCACCTCCACCGCGCCTTCCAGATCGGCGCCCGTCAGCGCGCGCACCTGATAGCCCCGGGCGCCGCTGCGCTCCAGCAAGCCCTCCTGGGCCAGGGTGCGCAGGGCCAGGCGCACCGGCATGCGTGACACGGCGAAGCGCTCGGCGGTGGGAATCTCCGCCAGCCGCTCGCCCGCCGTGAGTTCGCCAGACAGAATCATCTGCCGCAGCGCGGCCAGTACCCGCTGTCCCGGCTTGCTCATGACTGCCCCTCTCCTTCGTTAATCTCGGCCAGCAGCCACTGGCGAAAGGCCTGCAGCGACGGCAGCCCTTCGTTGCGCGGCGGATAGACCAGGTAATAGCTGCGCCGGCTGACCAGCGCCGGACCGCAGGCCAGCAGCTCGCCCTGGGCCAGCTCGTCCTCCACCAGTACCCGCGGCACCAGCCCGATGCCGATACCGGCGCGCACCGCCTGGATCAGGTGCGAGGTCAGCTCGAAACTCGGCCCCGGGCGCATGGCCCGATGGGGCAGCTCATGGTGGCGGAACCATTCACCCCAGGCCTGGGGATTATTGGCCACGCCCAGCAGCAGCTGGCCAGCCAGGGTCGCCGGCGTCGCATCCGGCAACTCGGCCAGCGTCGTCGGGCTGGCAATCACCACAAGCTGCTCGGCCTGCAGCGGATGAGCACAAAGCCCAGGCCAGTTACCGCTGCCGACGCTGATAGCCGCATCGATCTCGCTGGCGGCGAAGTCCACCGCCTGGATGCGCGAATGCAGGTGCACCAGCATGCCGGGATGGGCAGCGTAGAAGTCACCCAGGCGTGGCAACAGCCACTTGGAACCAAAGGTCGGCAGCACCGCCAGGCGCAGCGTGCCCTGCCCGGAGGCGAAGGCCATGGCCTGCAGGGTGGCGCTGCGGATCTGCCCCAGGGCCAAGCCCAGCTCACGGCTATAGGCGCGGCCCACGTCGGTAAGCACGATCTGCCGGCCTTCGCGGCGGAACAGCGTCAGACCCAGCAACTGTTCCAGCGCCTGCACCTGGCGCCCTACGGCACTCTGAGTCAAGGACAGCTCTTCGGCCGCCCGGGTATAGCTCTCGTGGCGCGCCGCCGCCTCGAAGGCCAGCAGCAGCGACATGGAGGGCGTCAGGCGACGGTGATTCATTCAGGATCTTCCGGCATAGGCGGCGGAATCTTCGGTTGTGGCCCCGGCGCGCTGTGGTGAGAATGCCTACTATAGCCAGAAAAGGTCGATGCCATTCCTTCGTTCGCTGAAGGAGACGGCCATCCGCCGCCAGAGAGCCCGCCTGATGAACATGATCGCCCGCCTGCCGGCCCCGGCGCCCCTCGCCGCCGCCTACACCGACTTCCTCAGCGCCCTCGCCGCCAGCGGTTTCCAGGGTGAGATCGCACCGGACCATGCCAGCCGTACAATCATGGCCACCGACAACTCCATCTACCAGCGCCTGCCCCAGGCGGCGGTGTTTCCCAAGGACAGCGCCGACGTCCAGCGCCTGGCCCAACTGATGGGCGAGTCGCGCTTCCAGGGCGTGGTCCTCACCCCGCGCGGCGGGGGCACCGGCACCAATGGCCAGTCGCTCACCGACGGCATCGTGGTCGACCTCTCCCGCCACCTGAACCGGATCCTGGAGATCAACGCTGCAGAGGGCTGGGTACGGGTCCAGGCCGGGGTGGTCAAGGACCAGCTCAACGCCGCACTAAGGCCCCACGGGCTGTTCTTCGCCCCGGAACTGTCGACGTCCAACCGCGCCACCCTCGGCGGCATGATCAACACCGATGCCAGCGGCCAGGGCAGCGTGACCTACGGCAAGACCCGCAACCACGTACTGGAACTGGACGCCTACCTGATCGGGGGCGAACGCCTGGAGAGTCGCCCGGTGGACAACACCGAGCTGGACGCCCTCTGCGCCCGCCAGGACCGCACCGGCGCGGTTTACCGCTGCGCCCGGGACATCGCCGAGAATCAGGCCGAACTGATCGAGGCGCGCTTTCCCAAGCTCAACCGCTGCCTGACCGGCTATGACCTGGCGCACCTGGTCGAGCCGGACGGTCGCTTCAACCTCAATAGCGTGCTCTGCGGCGCCGAAGGCTCCCTGGCCTTCATCGCCGAAGCCAAGCTCAATGTCCTGCCGATTCCCAAGTACTCGGTGCTGGTCAACGTCCGCTATGGCAGCTTCATGGATGCCCTG
Organism: Pseudomonas oryzihabitans; assembly: GCF_001518815.1. Taxonomy (NCBI): domain Bacteria; kingdom Pseudomonadati; phylum Pseudomonadota; class Gammaproteobacteria; order Pseudomonadales; family Pseudomonadaceae; genus Pseudomonas; species Pseudomonas oryzihabitans. The sequence goes on along the minus strand of NZ_CP013987.1, from coordinate 1,710,528 downwards.
CGCGACGCCCGCGCCCTGATCGAATTGAAACCGCTGTCCATCGAGACGGTGGACTCCAAGGTACTGCTGCTGGCCATGCAGGACATCGTCTGGCACAGCGTGGCGGAATACTTTCCCGAGGATGTGGAGCGCCCCACCCTGGGCATCAACCTGGTGGAATTCAGCGGCGACGATCCCGAGGCAGTGGACGCCCGCGTCCAGGGCTTTCTGGAGCACCTGCGCCAGGACCCCACCGTCGAGCGTCTGGGCCACACCCTGGCCATCGGGCGCAATGCCGTGACTTGTGTCTACACCATGCGCAAGCGCGCCGTGGGGCTCCTGGGCAATGTCCAGGGCGAGATCCGCCCGCAGCCCTTCGTCGAGGACACCGCGGTGCCGCCGGAGCGCCTGGCCGACTTCATCGCCGAATTCCGCGCCCTGCTCGACGGCCACAACCTGCAATACGGCATGTTCGGCCACGTCGACGCCGGGGTGCTGCACGTGCGCCCGGCGCTGGACCTCAAGGATCCGCGCCAGGCGGCGCTGGTCCGCCCCCTCTCCGACCAGGTGGCCGCACTGACGCAGAAATACGGCGGCCTGCTCTGGGGCGAACACGGCAAGGGCGTGCGCTCGGAATATGCGCCGGCCTTCTTTGGCGATCTCTATCCCGCCCTGCAGGCGCTCAAGGGCGCCTTCGACCCGCACAACCAGCTCAATCCGGGCAAGATCGCCACCCCGCTCGCCAGCGGCGCCGAACTGCTCAAGGTCGATGGCGTGACCCTCAGGGGCGAACTGGACCGCACCCTCGACGAGCGCGTCTGGCAGAGCTACGGCACTGCCATGCACTGCAACGGTAACGGCGCCTGCTACAACTACGATCCCGACGACGCCATGTGCCCCTCGTGGAAGGCCACCCGCCAGCGCGTCCACTCCCCCAAGGGCCGTGCCTCCCTGATCCGCGAATGGCTGCGCCTGCAGGGCCAAGCCGGCATCGATGTCCTGGCCCCGGCGCCGCGTGGCGCCCTGAACTGGCTCAAGGCCCTGCCCCAGCGCTGGCGCAATGGCCGTCAGGCCGAGGCGGACTTCTCCCACGAGGTCTATGACGCCATGGCCGGCTGTTTGGCCTGCAAGTCCTGCGCGGGCCAGTGCCCGATCAAGGTCAATGTGCCGGAATTCCGCTCGCGCTTTCTCGAGCTCTATCACCGTCGCTACCTGCGCCCCCTGCGCGACTACCTGATAGGTTCGCTGGAATTCAGCCTGCCGGCGTTCGCCCGTGCACCCGGCCTCTACAACGCCGTCATGGGCGCCACGCCCATCCAGCGGCTGTTCGCGGAGCGCATCGGCATGGTCGACAGCCCCCTGCTCAGCCGCTTCGACCTGGCGCCGGTCATGCAGCAATGGCAGGTACAGATCGCTACCCCGGAGCGGCTGCTGGCACTGAGCGACGAAGAACGCGCCAAGACCCTCGTCCTGGTGCAGGACGCCTTCACCCGCTATTTCGAGACCCCACTCACCGCCGCCTTTCTCGAATTGGCTGCCCGTCTGGGCCAGCGGGTGTTCCTAGCGCCCTATCGCGCCAATGGCAAACCCTTGCAGGTACAAGGCTTCCTCGGCGCCTTCGAACGCACGGCGCGGCGCAACGCGGCGGGGCTCGCCAGCCTGGCCGGCTTCGGCGTCAAGCTGGTGGGCCTGGATCCGGCCATGACCCTGGTCTATCGCCAGGAATACCCCAAGGTCCCCGGCATCGCCCGGATGCCCGAGGTGCTCCTGCCCCAGGAGTGGCTGCTGCAGGTGTTGCCGAAAGAGCAGCAGGTGGTCGGTGACAAGGTCTATCGCCTGCTCGGCCATTGCACCGAAAAGACCAACGCCCCGGCCAGCGTCAGCCAATGGCAGCAGGTGTTCGAGCGCCTGGGTCTCGGACTCAAGCCGGAAAGCACCGGATGCTGCGGCATGTCCGGCACCTACGGCCACGAGGCGCGCAATCTGGCGACCTCCAAGGTGATCTACGACCAGTCCTGGGCCCGCGCCCTGGCGGTACCGGCCGAACAGGGCGAAGCCCTGGCCACCGGCTACTCCTGCCGCAGCCAGGTCAAGCGCATCGACGATCGCCGCCTCCGCCACCCGTTGGAAGCGGTACTTGATGCAATAAGGGGCTGAGTTCGCACCTTGCCCCACCTATCGCGGCCATGAGCCGTTCCTACAAGCGCGTGACACCCTGTAGGAGCGGCCCATGGCCGCGATTAACGCGCAGCGTTTTCCACGCGCGGGTGATCAGGCCAAGGTGGAAACCCATCGACCCAAGCAATTCATATAAGGAAGGAAAAACGCGAGAAAGCACGATAGGAAAATCGCGCCCAAACGAAAAAGCGGCCACTAGGGCCGCTTTTCGATGGTTGCTGGCGTTCAGGACCAGACAACCTTTAAATGGCGCAGCGGACGGGACTCGAACCCGCGACCCCCGGCGTGACAGGCCGGTATTCTAACCGACTGAACTACCGCTGCGCATTACCTCGAGTGGTGGGTGATGACGGGATCGAACCGCCGACCCTCTGCTTGTAAGGCAGATGCTCTCCCAGCTGAGCTAATCACCCGTTTGCTCTCGAAGTGGGGCGCATTCTACGGAGGGGTTTCCCACCTGGCAACCCCTTTTTGAAAAAAATTTTCCCAGCACTTCCAAAGGCTTAGCGTTGCGCTCCGGAGCTGTCAGAGAAAGCCGGCATTCCCGACGACCACCGCGATCCGGGGTTGGCCTCCAGGGCGGGCGACGCGGATAATGCGCGCTTCGTTTTTGGGAGTGACACCATGTGGTTCCGTAATCTGCTCGTCTACCGTCTCACCCAGGAAGTCGCCTTCGAGACCGAAGCCCTCGACGCCGCCCTCGCCGCCAAACCGGCGCGCCCCTGTGCCAGCCAGGAGTTGTCCACCTATGGCTTCGTCGCCCCTTTCGGCAAGGGCCCGGACCTGCCGCTGGTACACGAAAGCCAGGGCTTCTTCCTGATCGCCGCGCGCAAGGAAGAACGCATCCTGCCCAGCAGCGTGGTCAAGGAAGCCGTTCAGGAAAAGGTCGACGAGATCGAAAACCAGCAGATGCGCAAGGTCTACAAGAAGGAGAAGGAGCAGATCAAGGACGAGATCGTCCAGGCCTTCCTGCCGCGCGCCTTCATTCGTCGCCAGACCACCTATGCCGCCATCGATCCCAAGCAGGGCTGGATCCTGGTGGACGCCTCCAGCGCCAAGCGCGCCGAGGACCTGCTGTCCACCCTGCGCGATGCCCTGGGCTCGCTGCCGGTACGGCCGCTGGGCGTCAAGCAGGCGCCGATGGCCACCTTCACCGACTGGGTCAAGGCCGGTGACGCCACCCACGGCCTCTATATTCTCGACGAGTGCGAACTGCGCGACGCCGGCGAAGATGGCGGCGTGGTGCGCTGCAAAGGCCAGGACCTCACCAGCGAAGAGATCCAGAACCACCTGGGCGCTGGCAAGCTGGTCACCAAGCTGGCCCTGGCCTGGCAAGACAAGCTCGCCCTGCTGCTGGACGACAAGGTCACCATCAAGCGCCTGAAGTTCGAGGACCTGCTGCAGGACCAGGCCGAACAGGACGGTGGCGAAGACGCCCTCGGCCAGCAGGACGCCAGCTTCGTGCTGATGATGATGACCCTGGCGGAATTCCTGCCACAGCTGATCGAAGCCCTGGGCGGCGAAGAGCTGCCCCAGGGACTGTAAGCTTCAATCAAGGCCGGCGCAGACCGGCCTTTTTTCTGTCCTTACAAAAAGGAGTTTGCCATGCGCGCCCTGGCCGCCCTCAGCCGCTTCGTCGGCAATACCTTCGCCTTCTGGGTGCTGCTCGCCGCCCTGCTGGCGTTTTTCGCTCCCGCCGTGTTCAAGCCCCTGAGCGTCGCCATCGTGCCGCTGCTGGGGATGATCATGTTCGGCATGGGCCTGACCCTCAAGGTCGAGGACTTCGCCGCCGTCGGTCGCCACCCCTGGCGAGTGCTGCTGGGCGTGGTGGCGCACTTCGTTATCATGCCGGGCGTGGCCTGGGCGCTGTGCCAGCTGTTTCACCTGCCGCCAGAGATCGCCGTGGGCGTCATCCTGGTCGGCTGCTGCCCCAGCGGCACGGCGTCCAACGTCATGACCTGGCTGGCCAAGGGCGACCTGGCGCTGTCGGTAGCCATCGCTGCCGTGACCACCCTGCTGGCTCCCCTGCTGACCCCGGCGCTGATCTGGCTGCTGGCCTCCACCTGGCTGCCGATCTCCTTTGGCGGCCTGTTCTGGTCGATCCTGCAAGTGGTGCTGCTGCCCATCGCCCTGGGCCTCGTCGCTCAGCGCCTGCTCGGCCGACGGGTCGGCGCGCTGGTCGAGGTGCTGCCGCTGGCCTCGGTGGTCAGCATCGTGGTGATCGTCGCCGCAGTGGTGGCCGCCAGCCAGGCGCGCATCGCCGAGTCCGGCCTGCTGATCATGGCGGTGGTGATCCTGCACAACGGCTTCGGCTTCCTGCTCGGCTATCTCACCGGCAAGTTCTGCAAGCTGCCGTTGGCCCAGCGCAAGTCCCTGGCGCTGGAAGTCGGCATGCAGAATTCCGGTCTTGGCGCCGCCCTGGCCACCGCGCATTTCTCGCCACTGGCAGCGGTGCCCAGCGCCCTATTCAGCGTCTGGCACAACATCTCAGGCGCGCTACTGGCCACCCTCTTCCGCCGCTTCAAGGACGACGACGGCCGCGCCTGAAGGCTCGCACCACACCTGCCGGAGCAGTGCCTGGCAGGTGTCTTCGGTAAAGGGCTGCGGCCGGGCGATGCCGTAGCCCTGGGCATAGTCGACGCCCAGGGCGCCTAGCGCCGCGATCACCGCGTCGTTCTCGGCGAATTCGGCGATGGTCTTCTTGCCGGTGAGATGCCCCAGCTGGTTGATCGCCTCGACCATGGCGCTGTCCACCGCATCCTCCAGCAGATGGCGGACAAAACTGCCATCGATCTTCAGGTAGTCCACCGGCAGGTGCTTGAGATAGGTGAAGGACGACATTCCGGCGCCGAAGTCGTCCAGGGAAAATCTCACCCCCAGCCCACGCAATTCGTCCATGAACTGCCGCGCCGCATCCAGATTGGCCACGGCGCTGGTTTCGGTGATCTCGAAGCAGATCCGTGCCGGCGCGATCTGCCAGCGCTGGAGCTGCTGCTTGACGAACGAGGCCAGGCCCGCTTCGCCCAGGGAATGACCCGACAGGTTGATGGCCAGGGTATCGAGCAGCCCGTTGGGCAATTCGGCGAAGCGGGCCAGCGCCGCGGCGATCACCCAACGATCCAGGTCCGGCATCAGCCCATAGCGTTCCGCCGCCGGGATGAAGACGCCTGGCGCGATCAGTCGATCGCCCTCCTCCAGCCGCATCAGCACCTCCACATGGCGATCCGCTACGGTCTCACTGCGCAAACCCAGGATCGGCTGGACGAACAAGCGGAATCTGTCCTCGGCCAGCGCCCGGTGCAGGCGCTGCACCCAGGCCATTTCGCCATGACGCTGGTCCAGCTCCACATCACCTGGCGCAAAGACCTGGATGCGATTGCGGCCCTTGTCCTTCGCGGCGTAGCAGGCCAGATCGGCGAGCCGCAGGGCCTCCTCCGGCGCCAGGGCATGACCACCCAGGTGCACCACGCCAATGCTCAAGCCGACGCGAAAGCCCTGCCCGGCAGCCTCGAACTGGAGAGCACCGACGCAGCAACGCAGTCGTTCGGCCACGGCCTCGGCCTCAGCCGGCGTACGGTTTTCCAGCAGAACGCCGAATTCATCACCGCCCAGGCGCGCCAGGCAGTCGTCTTCACCCAGCTGACCACCCAGCAACTCGCAGAGCTGGCGCAGCAGCCGATCGCCGTGGAAGTGCCCGGAGGTGTCGTTGACGATCTTGAACTGATCGAGATCGATGAACAGCAGCGACGCGCAGACCAGCTCTGGATTGGCCAGCAGGCGCTCCAGCCGGGTCTCGAACTCGCGCCTATTGAGCAGCCCGGTCAGGGCATCGTGACTCGCCTGCCAGGCCAGATCGTGCAGGAAGGCTCGCTCCCGGGTCTGGTCGTGCATCACCAGCACCACCCCGGTGCCGGCCTCGCCACGCGGCAGCGCGCTCACCGTCAGCGCCACCGGGATACGGGTCCCTTCGGTGAGTACCAGTTGATGGGCCAGGGGTTCGTCGCCGGCCCGCCAATCCTGACTCAGCAGCCGCTCGGCCAGCGGGCGCGTCGACCCCGGCTGGTCCTCGATCTGGATATCGAACAGGTGATTGACCGGTGTGCCGGCTGCCAGTTCAGGCTTGGCGAGCAGACGCGCCGCCGCCGGATTGTGATAGAGCAGCCGCCCCTGGGCATTGAGCGCCAGCACCGCATCGCCGATGGAAGCCAGGATGACCTGCATGTGCTCCTTCTCGGCCTGCAGTGCCTGCTCGGAACGCCAGCGCTGCTGCACCAGGCTGTGCATGCGCCAGATGGCCAGCAGGACCAGCAGTGCACCCACCAGCACATTGGCGATGAACAGCCCGCGCACCATCTGCCGTGACGCCAGGCCGAGGCGCTCCGAGAAGGCTACGGTCTCCGGCATCATGCGGTCGTGCAAATCCAGCAGGTGGCGCTTCAACGGGATCAGCGCCGGCCCCGGCCCCTGTAGCCTGATCAATTCGAAACTGGTCCGCGCCAGGGCCTGGAACTCGTCCATGTAGGGATCGGTGACCTGCCAGCGGGCGATCACTCCCTCGAACGGTTCGACGTGTCGGGCCAGGCGAAAAAGGGTGATGAGCCCATCGATGTCATCCGGGCTGTTGCCGGCCAGGCGCAGCAGGCGCGCGGCTTCGGCAGGACTTCCGCCGTTATCCAGTTCCGTGCGCGCCGCACGATCCAGGTCATTGACGCTGATGGAAGCCAGATAGTCCTGATAGGCCTCGAGGCGTCCTTCATCCAGGTAGGCACCCAGCGACAGCATGGCGTTGCCCAGGCTCTTGCTCCACAGGCTTTCCGCGGACACATAGGCGCGCACCGTCGACAGCAGTTGCAGGCTGAAGATGGCTACCAGCGCCTGGCAGGACAGGATGATGACGAAGGGCCAGACGACCCTGAGCGTGCGCAGCGCAGAGGAAGGTGACAATGAAGACATACAGCGATCCGCGAAAGGAGACAGGCGAACTCGTACCATTGAGCAGGCATGTCGGCCGTATTGCGGAAAACTGTTGGACAAGAAAGGACGGCCGCCGGAATAGCGGCGCCAAACAAGCGGCGCAGACCCGTTGCGTAGCGATGGTCAGCGACGAACGGTCGGCCAGACGTTGCCGCTAGTTGAAGGACGCCTCCAGTCGCGCCTTCACCTCGGGCCACTCGCGGTCGGTAATGCTGTAGATGATGGTGTCGTCCAGCCGACCGTCCGCCAAGCGCCGATGATTGCGCAAGAGCCCCTCGCGCACCGCACCCAGCTTTTCGATGGCCGCCTGGGACCGGAGATTGGTCGCTGCCGTCTTGAGCTGTACCCGTACCAACTGCCAGTGCTCGAAGGCATGGCGCAGCATCAGGTACTTGATGTTGCCATTCAGGCCGCTGCCGTGTTGCTCGGCATCGAGCCAGGTCCAGCCGATCTCGGCGGCGGGCAAGGCGGGCAGGAAGTCGGCGAAGCGGGTCGTACCCACCAGCCGGTCGGCGATCCGTACGGCAAAGGGCAAGGCTCGCCCCTCGCGCTGCTCGGCCAGCGCCAGACGGTACCAGTCCGGCCGCAACGGTCCGCTCAGATAATGCAGCGCCTCGCGATTGCGCTCGGCCAGGCCGACCAGTTCGAGCACGTCGCCTTCCGTCAGCGGATCCAGGCGCAGCGCACCACGTTGCAGGGAAATGGGCTGCGCTTGGAACATGACACTCTCTCTCGCTTGAATCAGCCCGCCAACCTAACAGGGCAAACCGTCTGGCTCAACCCAATGTCGCCAGACCTGACGTCTGGCACCCCAAGGTGCGACACTTTGTCCGGGCGCGATGGGCGCCTGGATTGCCTGGAGTCGCCATGTCCCTGCCCAGCGGGCTGATCATCACCGTAACCCTCGGCTACCTCGCCATGCTGTTCGCCATCGCCTTCTATGGCGATCGCCGCCCACCGCTCAAGCCACGCCTGCGGGCCTGGGTCTACAGCCTGTCGCTGGCCGTCTATTGCACCAGCTGGACCTTTTTCGGCGCGGTCGGTCAGGCTGCCGACCAGCTCTGGTCGTTCCTGCCCATCTACCTGGGCCCCATCCTCTTCCTGCTGCTGGCCCCGCAACTGGTCAAGAAGATGGTGCTGATCAGCAAGAAGGAAAACATCACCTCCATCGCCGACTTCATCGCCTCCCGCTATGGCAAGTCCCAGACCCTGGCCATCGTCGTCGCACTCATCTGCCTGGTCGGCGTCCTCCCCTACCTGGCGCTGCAGCTCAAGGGCATCGTCATCGGCGTCAATCTGCTGACCGGCATCAATGCCGAGTCCCTGAGCACCCGCGCCCAGGACACCGCGCTGTTCGTTTCCCTGGTCCTGGCGGTGTTCGCCATTCTCTTCGGCACCCGCAACCTGGATGTCACCGAGCACCATCGCGGCATGATGCTGGCGATCGCCTTCGAATCCCTGGTCAAGCTCGCCGCCTTTATCGCCGTGGGCCTCTGGGTCACCTACGACCTGCACGACGGCTTCGCCGACCTGCTCGCCCGCTCCCAACAGGCGCCGCAGCTGCAGGAATACTGGCGGGAGACGCTGGACTGGCCGGGCCTGCTGATCCAGACCGGCGTGGCCTTCATCGCCGTGATGTGCCTGCCGCGCCAGTTCCATGTGACGGTGGTGGAAAACATCGATACCCGGGACGTCAACCTGGCGCGCTGGGTGTTTCCGCTCTACCTGGCGCTGGCCGCCCTGTTCGTCATTCCCATCGCCCTGGCCGGCCAGCTGCACCTGCCCGGCGGCGTGCTGCCCGACTCCTTCGTCATCAGCCTGCCGCTGGCCCAGGAGCGTCCCTGGCTGGCCTTGCTGGCCTTTCTAGGCGGCGCCTCGGCGGCCACCGGCATGGTGATCGTCGCCTGCGTCGCCCTCTCCACCATGATCTCCAACGACATCGTCCTGCCCTGGCTGCTCAAGCGCCGTGGGCAGGTCGAGAGTCCGCACGCGGTGTTCAGCCACTGGATGCTCACGGTGCGCCGCGCCAGCATCGTGGTCATCCTGGTGCTGGCCTATTGCAGCTATCGCCTGCTGGGCTCCAATGCCAGTCTCGCCACTATCGGCCAGATCGCCTTTGCCGCCATTGCCCAGCTCGGGCCGGCCATGGTCGGGGCGCTGTTCTGGAAGGCCGCCAATCGCCGGGGCGTCTTTGCCGGGCTCACCGCCGGCGCGCTGCTCTGGGGCTATCTGATGGTGCTGCCGGTAGTAGCCACCAGCCTGCAATGGCCGCTGGAGGCCTTTCCCGGCCTGGCCTGGTTCGAGCAGCCCGCGGGGGAGCGGACGCTACAACCGACCACGGTCGGCGCCCTGGTCTCCCTGGCCGGCAACTTCCTGCTGTTCGCCCTGGTGTCGCTGCTCTCGCGCACCCGGGTCTCGGAATACTGGCAGGCCGGGCGCTTCATCGCCCAGTACGCCCTGCCCCGGCCGCGCAATCGCGCCCTGCTGGCGGTGAAGCTGGAGGACCTGCGGCTGCTCGCCGCCCGCTTCGTGGGTGATGAGCGCGCACGCCTGAGTTTCAGCCGCTTCGCCGAGCAGAGCGGCCTCACCTACCACCCTGGCATGAACGCCAACAGCGAGTGGATCGCCCAGACCGAGCGGCTGCTGGCCGGGGTTATCGGTGCCTCCTCCGCGCGCGCCGTGGTCAAGGCCGCCATCGAAGGCCGCGACATGCAGGTCGACGACGTGGTGCGCATCGCCGACGAGGCCTCGGAGGTACTCGAATTCAACCGGGCGCTGCTGCAGGGCGCCATCGAGAACATCTCCCAGGGCATCAGCGTGGTCGACCAGTCGCTGCGCCTGGTCGCCTGGAACCAGCGTTACCTGGAGCTGTTCGACTATCCGGACGGCATGATCCAGGTCGGCCGCCCCATCGCCGAGATCATCCGCTACAACGCCCTGCGTGGCCTCTGCGGACCTGGCGACGCCGACGACCACGTGGCGCGCCGGGTGGAACGGATGCGCCAGGGCATTCCCCACACCTCGGAGCGCACCTTTCCCAACGGCCGGGTGATCGAGCTGATCGGCAGCCCCATGCCCGGCCGTGGCTTCGTGATGAGCTTTACCGACATCACCGCCTTCCGCGAGGCCGAGCGCGCCCTGCGCGAAGCCAACGAAGGCCTGGAACAGCGGGTGGAAGAACGCACCCGCGAACTCTCGCAGCTCAACCAGGCATTGGAGGAAGCCAGGGCCCACGCGGAGGCGGCCAACCAGTCCAAGAGCCGTTTCCTCACCGCGGTCAGCCATGACCTCATGCAGCCGCTGAGCGCTGCCCGACTGTTCACCGCTGCCCTCGCCCACCAGGACGGCCTCGCCCAGGAGGCCCAGGAGCTGGTGCGCAACATGGACAGTGCCCTGAGATCCAGCGAAGACCTCATCGCCGACCTGCTGGACATCTCGCGCCTGGAGAACGGGCGCATCCTGGCCGCGCCGGCGCCCTTCCCCCTGGCCACCCTGTTCGAGGCCCTGGGTGTCGAATTCAAGGCCCTGGCCCAGGACCAGGGCACCAGTCTGCGCATCCGCACCAGCCAGCTGGTGGTCAACAGCGACAGCAAGCTGCTGCGCCGGGTATTGCAGAATTTCCTCACCAACGCCCTGAGATACGCCCATGGCCGCGTGCTGCTGGGAGTACGCCGCCAGGGGCAGAACGTGAGCCTGGAGGTCTGGGACAGCGGCCCCGGCATCCCGCCGGACAAGCTCGAGCTGATCTTCGAGGAGTTCAAGCGTCTGGACAGCCACCAGACCCGCGCCGAGAAAGGCCTGGGCCTGGGCCTGGCGATCGCCGATCGGCTCTGCCGGGTGCTCGGCCACGAACTCTCGGTGCGCTCCTGGCCGGGCCATGGCAGTGTCTTCAGCGTCAGGGTGCCCCTGGCGCCCGCCCTCGCCATCCAGGCGGCCACTGCCAGCGAAGCCGCCCAGCCCTTGGCGGGCGATCCGGTGCTGTGCATCGACAACGAAGACAGCATCCTGCTGGGCCTGCGCAGCCTGCTGGGCCGCTGGGGATGCCAGGTCTGGACCGCGCGCAGCCGTGAAGAATGTGCCGCCCTGCTGGATCAGGGGGTGGTGCCACGCCTGCTGATCGTCGACTACCACCTCAGTGATGCCGACACGGGTCCGGACGTCGCAGAATGGATTCGCCAGGTGCTGCGCCAGGACATTCCCGGCATCGTCATCAGTGCCGATGGCCGTCCGGAATGCCTGGCCAAGGTGCGCGAAGCGCGCCTGGATTTCCTGCCCAAACCAGTGAAGCCGGCCTCACTGCGCGCCCTGCTGAGTCGTCAGTTGGCCCTGTCCGGCTAAGCCGGACGACAGAACGGCAGACACCCGTCCAATCAGCCTGTCGTTCAGCACCGATTAAGGTTTTCAGGTCGGCTCTTCTCGGAACAATCCACAGGTTCTGTTGATAACTTTGTTGAAAACATGGTGGAAAAGAACCCTGAGCCTTGCTCTGCGGGCCCCGCAAACAACTTGCTCATTTTTTAACCAGTTTGATAAGTTCAACGTAATCAACAACTTAATTCAAAAAGGCGATTCTAGACAGGAATCTGTGGGGGCCAGAGAGGACTTGACAGGCGCTAGCACAAGTTGTGCACAACTCGCCTGGAAAAAGACCAACGGATACCTTTCCCCCGTCGCACAATTGTCAAGTATTCGTGAAACAAATTTTTTCATCCTTTCGCCTGGGCTGGTTTCCGGCCAGGCAGGCCTGGCAGAGCCAATGCCAAAGGCCCTGCGAAGGCGAAAGGCTAGCCTTGTCCTACGCCGGTCATCGGGTAGACTGCGCCTTTTGCTCAGGGCTGTCGTGGCGACGCCCAACCTGTCAAACAGGCACGGACGCGCCAGCCCTTCTGGAATAGCTCAGTCACATGAACGTCTTCATCGCGGGTCAACACGGACAACTTTCTCAGGCACTGCAAACCCTGTTGGCCCCCAAGGCCCAGGTGACCGTCGTCGGCCGGGCCCAGGTGGATTTCACCCAGCTGGATGCCCTCTACCAACGCGTTCTCGCTGCCCGTCCCGACGTCATCATCAATGCTGCAGCCTATACCGCCGTGGATGCCGCCGAGAGCGATGCCCAGACCGCCACTCTGATCAACGAACGGGTTCCCCAGGTCTTTGCCCGCGCCGCCCAGCAACTGGGCGTGCCCATGGTCCACTACTCCACCGACTACGTCTTCGACGGCAGCAAGCAGGACCGGTATCGCGAGGAGGATCCCACCTGCCCGCTCAACGTCTATGGGCGCACCAAGCTGGCCGGTGAAAACGCCGTACGTGAACAGGCCGAACGTCATCTGATCCTGCGTACCAGCTGGGTCTATTCCTGGCAGGGCAACAACTTCCTGCGCACCATGGTGCGCCTGCTCAGCGAACGCGACGAACTGAATATCGTCGCCGATCAGATCGGCGCCCCCACCTGGACGCGCACCATCGCCGACGCTACCGAGCGCCTGCTGGCGTGCAGTGACCAGCAGGACCTCTGGGGCACCTATCACCTGACCGCGACCGGTACCACGTCCTGGTACGGTTTCGCCGAACAGATCGCGCAGCGGCTGCGCGAGACCGGCGAACTGAAGGCGCGCCTCAACCCCATCCCCAGCAGCTCCTACCCCACCCCAGCGCATCGACCCGCCAATTCCTGCCTGTCCACCGACAAGCTGGCGGCGGTGCTGGGGCAGACGCTGCCCGACTGGCAGCGGGCTTTCGCCCAGTGCTGGAGCGAACGCGACACTCAGGTGAGCAGCTGAAACGGGCCGTCGGTCATACTTTTGAGGTTTCCCGCAGAACTAGCCCAGCCCCCTGAAGTCAATGGCACTGACCCCGCTCACGCCAGTCAGGTACGTCATGGACAACCCCTTCCAGCTCATCGCCGCGGCTTTCGAGCACGACTTTCGGGTCAACTTTCGCATCGAACGCCTCGACGGCAGCGTCAGCTTGACGCTGTCCGACGACAATGGCGTCAAGGTAAAGCGGCTGATCAGCAAGCAGCAGCTGCACGATCAGACCCGACTCGCACGCCTGATCGATAGCATTCGTCTGGGTATTGCCATTGATGAGGGCCATGGCGTCAGCGCTCTGCTGGCCGGCGGCAGCGGCACGGTAAACCACCTCAGCGTGGCGAATTAAGGCAGGAACAGGACCATGCAAACCACGGAAGGCATGACCAGCAGTCTAGTGCAAACCTCAAGCCCTGCGACGCTCCTCGACAACGTGGGTGCCAGTACGCCGCTCCCGTCAGTCGGCGTCTCGCTGTATCAGCTGACCTGCGCACGACTCGACGAGCAATTGGCCCCGCTCAAGGTATGGCCGACGCTGCCGGATCGCACCGGGCGCTTTTCCTTCACGCTATTGGATAGGTGTGGGCGCATCCTCTATCGCTCGCCGGCCTTGCGCCAGGCGTTGTATCGGGAAGAGGAACTGCTCAATGGTGTGATCGCCAGTGCTCGGCTGGCTGCCGTACAAGCCGGACAGGGCTTCCCGTCCTGGGGCGTGATGGACGTTGCGTGCCCCATGTACGCGCTACCCGCGATGCAACTTCCCTGCGGAGATTGTCGCCTGTTGAAGTGCAAGAGCTAGACAATCGACCTTGGACATACTGCTAAAGGCAGCCAAGTACTTGTTTGCTATCTGTAATCTTCAGTATTCGAGACCAACGAATGCAGGGCATCCGTACTGCAAGTCTCGAGCTGAAGTCTTCTGCTGGCTATCCCTTATTCGGAATATCTCAGCATATTGGCTCCGGTGGCGCGTAGCACGGCCATGGATTGCGGTGCCAAGGCTCCGGCCCGCAACGATACGTCCTTGCGAACTTCGTCGATCACCGTTTTCAGCAGCTGGCTCTCACCGAGCTGCCGGGCGCTGACCACCCGGTTCACCCGTGCGTCATCGCACTGCTGGTCCTGCACCGTCAGCACGATACTGCCGTCAGGGCGAGGCGCCGTGACCGAGCATTTATAAGTACTGAAAGCGGCAGTCAGTCTATCAATGGCGTTTTCCATTCTTCCCCCTCTTATTTGTCTATAAGTGCATGGACGATCAAATACGACGCAACTGACAGTGATAGAAACAGCAAAGTTCTAGCCCAATACTTGAATAAGACGCTCAATGGCGCTAGCACGCCGTTTTGTGAGCCAGCTCTTCTAATCGATTAATAGTGCGGAACTTTTCGAGACCCGAAATCGGTATGGTATGACCATTCGTCCGCTTTGGACCCTTCTATATGCTTTGACCCTTCTATATAGAGAAAGCACTGGAAGGGCATGCGGCCCCGCCCGTGGAACCTTTGGTCGGAGCCCTCACTCGAAAGGCCTGAAACGGATACCCATTGCCTATTCAGGAGCGCCCCATGAACGACAAAATCTCCCCCGTGCTCAAAGACGAGCTTGCCGCTGATATCGATGAGCAGGCACACCAGCAGAACACTGACCGGGTCCGTCGTCATCTGGGCGAGGCCGAGCAGGCGCTGACCGACGAATTCCACACCCTGCTGGCCGACGCCGAGCAGCTGCTCAAGCACACTGCAAGCATGGCTGGCGAGCAGGCAGATGAACTGCGCGCCAAGTTGAGCTCCAGCCTGGAGCGTTCCCGCGACGTGCTCAAGACCAAGCAGGACGACCTCTACCGCCAGGGGGTCGTCGCCAAGGAGACCACCGAGGAATACGTGGCCGACAATCCCTTCAAGGCCCTGGGCATTGCCGCCGGTGTCGGTTTCCTGATCGGCCTGCTGGCATCGCGCCGCTAAGCCTGGGGGATTGCCATGGACACCTCCTCTCCTCCACGGGAGCTGCCTGACGAGGCGCCCAAGCCTTCGGTCAAGCGCCTCGCCGGCGCGGTAGTAGGACTGCTGCAGAGCCACCTGGAATTGCTGGGTATCGAGGTACAGGAAGAGAAGGTTCGTACCTTCCAGCTGTTCCTCTTTACCGGCCTGAGCCTGATCTTTGGCCTGCTGGTACTGGTAGGCATCTCGGCGGCGGTCATCATCGCCTTCTGGGATACCTATCGCATGACCGCGACTCTGGCGCTGTGCGGCTTCTATGCCGTGGCGCTGGCGATCTGCATCCTGCGAGCCCTTCGCCTGGTCAAGGGCGCCGCGCCTTTCCATGCCACCCTGGAAGAACTGAACCGCAACCGGGAGCGCCTACTGCCATGAACCAGCCGCTTTCCTCTGCCACCAGCCAGGCCAAGCGCAAGGAACTGGTCCGGCTGCGCATGGAGATGTATCGCCAGCAGCTCATCTACAACGCCCAACCCTTGCACAACCCCATCAGCCTTATCGGTGATCTGGTACGACCCAATCGCGACAAGGTCGCCAGCTCGGCGAAGAAGCCGCTGATGCTGGGCGCGACGGTGTTCCTGTCGTTGTTCGGCAAGCGCCTTGGCGCCGTGGGCCGCCTGGCCCGTATCGGCCTGGCGCTGTATCCCATCGTCAATCGATTGCAGAACCGGCATCGCGAACAGGCGGATCATCCGCTACCGCCACCCCGCTGATCATGAACGGCTCCCCAGGGAGCCGTTTTTCCATCTGGCACCCTTATCGCATGGCATCGGGTCAGGTCGACAACCGCCTGCCTCCCTGACGACAAGGAACCGCTCGTGCCCAGTGCTCAGCCCTCTGCCTTCTTCCAACCCTTCATCGACACCGCTACCGGACGTATCGCCGGGGTCGAGGCGCTTGGCCGACTGCGCCAGGCCGACGGCAGTCACACCTCCGTCGGGCCCCTGTTTGCCGACCCGCATACCCCGACTGCAGACTTGCTGCACCTTGATCGCACGCTTCGAGAGGATGCCCTGCAGCGCTTCGCCAGCGCACCGGAAGACTGGTTTCTCAGCCTCAACCTGTCACCACGCTGGATCAGCCAGCTGGAGAGTGGAGCCGACCTGCCCAGCCTGGTGCAGCTGGAACGCTCTGGGGTAGCGCCCAGCCGGGTCGTCTACGAGATCACCGAGGCTGCCGGCGATCTGCCGCGCCTGACCGAGGCCGTGGCCCGCTATCGGGAACGCGGCATCCGCATCGCCATCGATGATTTCGGTTCCGGCTATTCGCAACTGGATCGGGTGCTGGACCTGCAACCCGACATTCTCAAGCTGGATATGCGGCTGTTCCAGGCCGCTGCCCGGGGCGGTACCCGCGGCGATGCGGTCAAGGCCCTCGCGCAGATGGCGGAAAAGACCGGGTGCTGGCTCATCGCCGAAGGTGTCGAAACCGAGACCGAACTGGATTTCGCGCTGGAGTGCGGCTCACGTTATGTGCAGGGTTTCCTGTTCGCCCAGGCCACCTATGAGCTGAGCGCCAGTGACCGCTACCAGGAGCGCTTCGCCGCCCTGCGCAGTCGCTTCGTCGACGGCAAGCTGGCTCAGCAGACCCAGCTGCTCGCCTTGCGCCAGCGGCTCGCCGACTTCGTCACCCGGCTGAAACCCTGGGCGGAACACGGCGGCCCCCTGAGCGCCCTGCCCGATCCCCACGCCTTTCCCGGCCTGCTGCGCATCTACCAATGCGACCGCGCCGGCACCCAGATCACCCCCAACCTGGAATGGAACGGCATGTTCTGGCGCGAGAACCGGCGTTACCTCAACCACAACTGGTCCTGGCGTCCCTACTTCTATGCACTGCTGGCCGAGGGCTGGAACGAGCGCCGGTTGGCGCTCTCGACGGTGTATCGCGATGCCACGACCAACCAGTACTGCCTGACCGCCAGCCAGTTCCTGGAAAGCGGTCAGCGCCTGCTGCTGATCGACCTGGACGCCAGCCAACTGCCGGGTTTTGCCAACTGAGGGGTGATGATCGTATGTTGCCGAGGTCAGAACGCAGAAGCGCCGAACGGTAACCGCCGGCGTCCCCTAAACGGTGATAGCTCGAGGATGGCCTTGGACTGGCAGACACTTCTTATCCGCGAACGGCTGGGCAAACCCCTGCACAGCCCGGATGAATTGGGGCGCAGCCCCTTTCACAAGGACCACGATCGCATCATCTTTTCCGGCGCCTTCCGCCGGCTGGGCCGCAAGACCCAGGTCCACCCCGTGACCAGCAACGATCATATCCATACGCGCCTGACCCATAGCCTGGAGGTCAGCTGCGTCGGCCGTTCCCTGGGCATGCGCGTGGGCGAGAGCCTCAGAGGCGACCTGCCCGAGTGGTGTGACCCGAGCGATCTCGGCATGGTGGTGCAATCCGCCTGCCTGGCCCATGACATCGGCAACCCGCCATTCGGCCATTCCGGCGAAGACGCCATTCGCTACTGGTTCACCCAAGCGGCCGGACGCGGCTGGCTGGATGACATGAGCGAAGCGGAGCGCCAGGATTTCCTGCACTTCGAAGGCAATGCCCAGGGCTTCCGGGTGCTGACCCAGCTCGAATACCACCAGTTCGACGGCGGCACCCGCCTGACCTACGCGACCCTAGGTACCTATCTCAAGTACCCCTGGACGTCACGCTATGCCGCGGCGCCTGGCTACAAGAAGCACAAGTTCGGCTGCTACCAGAGCGAATTGCCGTTGCTGGAACAAATCGCCGAAAAACTCGAACTGCCCCTGCTGGGTCCCGAGCGTTGGGCACGGCATCCCCTGGTCTACCTCATGGAGGCCGCCGACGACATCTGCTATGGCCTGATCGACCTGGAAGACGGCCTGGAAATGGAGCTGTTGGACTATGCCGAGGTCGAGGCGCTGCTGCTGGGCCTGGTCGGCGATGATCTGCCCGAGACCTATCGCCAGCTGGGTCCGCGCGACTCTCGTCGGCGCAAGCTGGCGATCCTGCGCGGTAAGGCCATCGAACACCTGACCAACGCCACTGCCCGCGCCTTCGTCGAACAGCAGGACGCCCTGCTCGCCGGCACCCTGGGTGATGATCTGGTCGAGCACATGGCCGGTCCGGCCAAGCTCTGCGTGCAGCGTGCCAAGGCGCTGGCCCGGGAAAAGATCTTTCACGACAAGCGCAAGACCCTCCACGAGATCGGTGCCTACACCACCCTGGAGATCCTGCTCAACGCCTTCTGCGGCGCTGCCCTGGAACAGCATCGGGGCCGCGAGCCGTCCTTCAAGAGTCGGCGCATCCTCGACCTGCTGGGCAACAGCGCCCCGGATCCCTCCTGGACCCTGCACCAAGCCTTCATGCGGGTGATCGACTTCATCGCCGGCATGACCGACAGCTACGCCACCGCCATGGCGGCCGAGATGACCGGGCGTTCGAACCCGGTCTAAAGGAGTGCCGAGATGGCCACCGCTACCCGATCGCGCAAGGGCCCCGGCAGTCGCTGGCTGGCAGCCCAGGGCTGGAAGGCCTTTCCCTTCCAGCGCGAGGTGGCCAAGGCCATCGCCGCCGGAGAATCCGGCCTGCTGCATGCCACTACCGGTTCCGGCAAGACCTACGCGGTCTGGCTGGCGGCCCTGGATGCCTTCGTGGCGCCCAAGCCGATCACCGCCAAGGGGCTGCCCAGCAAGCGCAAGCAGGCGCCACCGCCGCTCACGGTGCTCTGGCTGACGCCCATGCGCGCCCTGGCGGCGGACACCCTGCGCGCCCTGGAGCGTCCGGTACTCGAGGAAGAGCTGGAGTGGACCCTGGGCCTGCGCACCGGTGATACCGGTAGCAGCGAGCGTGCGCGACAGAATCGCCGCCTGCCGACTGCCCTGGTAACCACTCCCGAAAGTCTGTCGCTGCTGCTGTCGCGGGAGGACGCCCAGGAAGCCTTGGGTCATGTCCGCCTGGTGGTCATCGATGAATGGCACGAACTGCTTGGCAACAAGCGCGGTACCCAGACCCAACTCGCCCTGGCCCGCCTGCGCCGCTGGAACCCCGGCCTGCAGACATGGGGCCTGTCGGCGACCCTGGGCAACCAGGCTCACGCGCTGGATGTCCTGCTGGCCGGAGAACCGGGACACCTGGTGCAGGGCCGCCAGGACAAGCGCCTGCAGGTGGATACCCTGCTGCCTCAGGGCGGAGTCGAGCGCTTCGCCTGGGCCGGGCACCTGGGCATGCGCCTGCTGCAGCAGGTGATCCGCGAACTTGAAGACAGCCCCACCACCCTGGTCTTCACCAATACCCGGGCCCAGACCGAGCTCTGGTACCAGGCCCTGCTGCAGGCACGCCCGGACTGGGCCGGCCTGATCGCCCTGCACCACGGCTCCATCGAGAAGCAGGCCCGAGAATGGGTGGAGAGCGGCCTCAAGAATGGCCAGCTCAAGGCGGTGATCTGTACCTCCAGCCTCGACCTCGGCGTGGACTTCCTGCCCGTGGAGCGGGTACTGCAGATCGGCTCGCCCAAGAGCATCGCCCGCCTCCTGCAACGCGCCGGCCGTAGTGGTCACGCCCCGGGGCGCGCTTCGCGCGCGACCCTGGTGCCTACCTACAGCCTCGACCTGCTGGATGCGGCCGCCACCCGCCGCGCCATCACGGCCGGGGAGATCGAGGCCCGCGCGGCCCCGGTCAAGCCCCTCGATGTCCTGGTGCAGCACCTGGTGACCGTGGCCCTGGGGGGTGGCTTCGAACCGGACGACCTGCTGCCGGAAATCCGCAGTGCCTGGGCCTATCGCGGCCTCAGTGACGGCGAATGGGCCTGGGCCCTCGCCTTCGTCCGCACTGGCGGCGCCTCCCTGTCGGCCTATCCGGACTATCGCCGCGCCGAGCCGGATGCCGAGGGCATCTGGCGCGTCCCCGACAAGCAACTGGCCAAGCGGCATCGCCTGGGCATAGGCACCATCGTCAGCGAGACCAGCCTCAACGTGCAATTCTGGTCCAAGGGCGGCGGCGGCAATCGCCTGGGTAACATCGAGGAAGGCTTTATCGCCCGCCTGCGCCCTGGTGATCACTTTCTCTTCGCTGGCCGTACCCTGGAACTGGTGCGGGTGGAGAACATGACGGTATACGTGCGCCGCGCCAGCGGTCGCAAGGCCGCCATCCCACGCTGGAGCGGCAGCCGCATGCCGCTCTCGGACACCCTGGCCAAGCATGTTCTGGCCCTGCTCGAAGATGCCGAGGCCCAACGTTACGAGAGTCCGGAAATGCGGTTGCTGCAGCCGCTGCTGGATGTCCAGCGGCAATGGTCGGCGCTGCCCAGCGCCCACTACCTGCTCGCCGAGACCCTGGAATCCCGCGAGGGCTCGCACCTCTTTCTCTATCCCTTCGCTGGCCGCCACGCCCATCTCGGACTGGCCAGCCTGCTCGCCTGGCGCCTGGCGCAGCGCCGCCCCTGCACCTTTTCCATCGCCGTCAACGACTATGGCCTGGAGCTGGTCTCACCCGTCAGCCTGGACTGGGAAGGGCTGCTCGATGCCAGCCTCTTCACCACCGACAACCTGATCAGTGACACCCTGGAAAGCCTCAACGCCGCCGAACTCGCCCAGCGGCGCTTTCGCGAGATCGCCCGCATCTCCGGGCTGATCTTTTCCGGCTATCCGGGCGCGCACAAGAGCAACCGCCAGCTACAGGCCAGCAGCAGCCTCTTCTATCAGGTCTTTCGTCAGTACGATCCGGATAACCTGCTGCTCGGCCAGGCTCAGACCGAGGTGCTGCGCCAGGAGCTCGACGCCGATCGGCTGCAGCAGACACTGACCCATACCGGCGCGCTGCCCCTGCGCCTGGTGACTCTCGATCACCCCTCGCCGTTCGCCTTGCCGCTCATGGTGGAGCGCCTGCGCGAAAGCCTGAGCTCGGAAAAGCTGGCCGATCGCATCACCCGCCTGGTCGGCGACCTGGAACGCGAAGCCGGGCCGGACGAGCGAGCCCGCGCCTTCGACCCCGAATCCCTGGTGCAGCCCAGCCATGACAGCGATCTGACACCCCGTCGCGGCGCTAGTCCGCGGCGTCCTCGCGTACAGAAATCCGGTCGTCCTCGATAACGATCCGTCCCTGGCGATAGAGATGGCCGATGGCTTTCTTGAAGTTGCCCTTGCTGACGCCAAACAGCTGATGGATCAGCGCGGGCGGACTGCTGTCGCTGAGCTCCAGCACTCCACCGCGGGCTCTCGCCAGGCCAAGGATCTGCTCGGCAAGGTCGTTACCGGCGGCCGCGCCCTGGGGCTGCAGGGTCAGGCTGATCTTGCCATCCGCCCGTACCTCACGAATGAAGCCACGCTCGCGCTGCCCCAGCCGCAGGGGCTTGAAGGCCTCGTTGCGATGCACCAGGCCCCAGTGCTTGTTGTCGACGATCACCTTGTAGCCCAGGTCGGTCTGTTCGACGACCAGCAAGGGCACCGGCTGGCCGGCCTTGTAGCGTGGCGGCTCGCGATCCAGGTAGCGATCCAGCCGCGCAGTGGCGACGATCCGCCGGGTACGGGCATCCAGATGCACGTGCACCACGCAATGATCACCCACCTGCAGGGGACGCTTCTCCTCGGAATGCGGCAGCAACAGATCCTTGGGTAGCCCCCAGTCAAGGAAGATCCCGACCCGACCGACTTCCACCACGCGCAGGCTGGCGAAGCCGCCAACCTGCACTTTCGGCTTCTCGGTGGTGGCGATGAGCCGGTCCTCGCTGTCCAGGTAGAGGAACACATTGAGCCAATCACCTTCGGCACAGGGTTCGTCACGCGGGGCATAGCGACGCGGCAGCAGAACCTCGCCGTCGTTGCCCGCGTCAAGGAACAGACCGATGGGTGTATTGCGCAAAATCTGCAAGCTGTTGAAACGACCCAGCAAGGCCATGAACGGAGACTCCTGTAGAAAGCGGCCCATTTTACCGCGATCATCAGAGCCGGCGCTTGATAGCTATGCCTCACCCTTGAAACAGGTGCGCAGGATCATGAAAGGCATCGCTGCCGGCACTGCGTCGCTCGTGTACCAGACACTGACCTGATTCCCTTCATGCCTCTCCACTGCTCGGCGCCATGCTGTGCCGTGGAAACACCCGCACGGCAACTGGCTCAAGCCTCGGCGCGAACGGTGTACCTGGCAGCTAGAGGAGGTTGAGGTCTTACAGGCGCGCCTGAACTCAGGCCGTGAGGCAGTCCTGGGCGATTGGAATCTCGATGAAGAGACCCACAGCATCAGCTTCGACACGCATGGCCGCCACTACCGTATTCAGCAGGAACGGATTGCTGGCCTGCTCGTTGGTCAGTATCCGCTGGGTCAGCTTGATCGACTGGTGGGCATGGTAGACCGCTACCAATATTTCGTTGAGGTTCAGGCGGCGCAGTTCGACACGGTAGCCAGCGAGCCCTTGGCTCAATGCGCGTCCTGCGCTTTCGAGTCCGTTTTTCACAGTAGTTCCTTGGACCGTTGCGGTCCGGGGGTAATGATTCGGACAAGATAATATCACCTAGCCATTACCGAAATTGAGCAGCTCATCACCCTTCCGACACCACTGGCCCAAGACCGCCCGCGCCACCACTGAGCTTCTGTCCTCAAACGCCGAGCGGCTGCTTCGGCTTGCTGAAAACCTATGCTCACAATGGAGCCGGCTTCTCGATCGGCGACCTTTTTCCAGGTACAGGATGGGGGGCACCCAGCGCCTTCATGGCATTTGAAGCGAGCGGTCGTCTCGCTCAGCCAGAGGTGCGCGCTACATCCGGACGTCGTTCCCAGCTGTTTGAAGCTCCGCGATCAGCAGCCAGGGGTATCAACCGCTAAGCTGCGCACTGTTCCGCAAATGCCCCTCGGCGAGTACCTAGATCTTCATAGGGCCCTGAAAAACCTGACGAACCTTGGACAGACCTCATCGATATGCGGAGGTGAGGCCCTGTGCAGCGACTAGATCGCAACACGTTGCGCATAGAAAACGATTCAGCACGGATCGCTTCGCTCAGTCTTCCCGCTCCATGACCAGGGCCGCATCCTGCCGCCCTTTTCTACCATCAGTTCGCCCGCGCCAGATGCCGCTTCGACTATGGTCGGTAAAGTCAACATCGAGCAGCTCAAAGGTCTTGTTTTGCGCAAGCCAGTCTGAGACCATCCATCGCTGTCAGGTGAGGCTGTCTCTACAAAGCGGCTCACCTGTCGAGAACCTGGAGTACATCAGGGCCAGCTTTCGCGGCATGGGTTTCTCCTCGTTTCAAAACTGTCGTCCTCGTGGACAACAACGTCATCTTATTCAAGGAGAAATCCATGTCTACTCGCCAAACTGGCACCGTCAAGTGGTTCAACGACGAGAAAGGCTTCGGCTTCATCACCCCCCAGAGCGGCCCGGACGTGTTCGTTCACTACCGCTCCATCCAGGGTAACGGCTTCAAGAGCCTGCAAGAAGGCCAGGCTGTTTCCTTCCTGGTCGTGCAAGGCCAGAAAGGCCTGCAGGCTGATGAGGTGCAGGTGATCTAATCACCCGCCTTCTCGAAAAAGCCCAACCCCTGGTTGGGCTTTTTTTTGCGCGGACGTTGCGGACGTTGGCCCCTGCCAGCTTTCGCTATCGCTACTTAGGGATGAGGTGCGTTTCATGAAGACTCTCGCTGCCCTGCTCTGCCTGCTTCTGCTCGCTGGTTGCGCCGCCTTTCCCGGTGACGAACTCTCTTCCCAGGCATTCCGCGCGCCCCTGAGCGCCCCACCACAGCGCGCCAATGTGCTGGTGGAATTCAATTTCTATCGTGGCACTGTCGAGGACGCCAAGGACGCGACGTCGATCGCCGTCGCCCGCGAAGGCCTGAAGCCCCGGCTGCGCGAGATCCTGGCAGGCTCCAGGCTGTTCGACCGCATCACCCTGGTGCCGGAACCCGGCAGACCCGATGACGCCTTGCTGCGCCTCAAGCTGTACAACAGCACCTCCTACGCCGCTGCTATCGCCAGTGGCCTGATCACCGGTGCTACCTTCTTTCTCGTCCCGGGTACCGCCAAGGACGACTATGTGCTGACCGCCGAATGGATTGCGCCCGGCGGCAGCTCACCCACGCGAGTGCAAAATGCCAGTTCGGTACGTACCTGGATGGGAGTCTGGTTCCTGCCGCTGGCCGCCAGCCACCAGGCTGGGACCGCCATCGAAGAAACCTTCGCTCGCCAGGTCAGCGATGCGCTGCGCCAGCTGCAGGCCGCCGGCGTGTTCGCCGACCGCTCCTCGCCCCAGGGGAACGGCGAAACGCCTGCGCCGGTCACACCTTGACAGGTAATCACGTAGACGAGGATCCCATGGCCGAAGAAAAGCGCAAAGCCGACGAACGCGAACTGCCCAAGGACGAAAAGCCCCTGCGCACCGAGCACGCCAAGACCGACGACGGGCGCGATCCGCCTTCGCCAAACAGTCCGGACCGTACCAAGGACGCCACCGGCTACAACTGATCCCGTCCTTTCCAGAAACGACCGCTTCGGCGGTCGTTTCTTTATCCGCGCCCTGCCCCTTGGGGTTGGCTCGCCCCTCCCTCCTTACTGCATAATGCCCACACTCCGACGTCTATCGGCCCCTTTTCTCTTCAACTAGGCCGGTACCCTGCCAAGGTGTGTGTCCCGATGCGAAAGACCTTCCGATCTCTGGGCCTGCTGCTGAGCTGCTGCGCCCTGGGCTTTTCCCTGCCCGTCAGTGCCGATACCTCCTTTCTGCCGCCGCGAATCGAAAAGGCGATGCAGACCAACAAGATTCCCGGCAGCGACCTGTCGCTGGTCATGCTGCCGCTGGATGGCCCCGGCGAGAACGACTACTACAACGCCGACGTCTCGGTGAATCCGGCTTCGACCATGAAGCTGATCACCACCTACGCGGCTCTGGAACTGCTGGGTCCTACCTATCAATGGAAGACCGAGTTCTATACCGACGGCACCCTCAAGGACGGCATCCTCAACGGCAACCTCTACCTCAAGGGTGGCGGCGATCCCAAGCTGAACATGGAGCGGCTCTGGCTGCTCATGCGCGACCTGCGGGCCAATGGCGTGCTGGAAGTCACTGGTGACCTGGTGCTGGATCGAAGTCGCTTCGTGAAGCCCAACCTGCCCGCCTTCAACGACGATGGCGACGACGAGAACAAGACCTTCCTGGTCGGTCCCGATTCGCTGCTGGTCAATCTCAAGTCGGTGCGCATGGTGGTCCGCTCGGCCGATGGCCGGGTCAGCGTATCCATGGATCCGCCGCTGACCAACGTCAACATCGACAACCAGATGCGCGCCACCGGCAAGAGCGGTTGCCCGGCCTGGCCCGAAGTGCGCTTCAATCCGGTGCCTCAGGCCGATGGCAGTACCAGTCTGGTAGTCAGCGGCCAGTTGCCGGACGGCTGCAACGCCCAGAGCTATCTGTCGCTGCTCGACCACCCGGCCTATACCGCCGGCGCGGTCAGGGCCATCTGGCAGGAACTGGGTGGCAGCATCAAGGGCCGTACCCGTGAAGGCAGCGTGCCGCGCAATGCCGAGGTGCTGGCACGGGCCTTTTCACCGGATGTGGTCGAGATCATTCGCGACATCAACAAGTACAGCAACAACACCATGGCCCAGCAGCTATTCCTATCCATAGGTGCGCAATTCCGCACCTCGGCGGATGCCGACGATGGCAAGGCAGCGCTGCGGGTCATCCGCTCGTGGCTGGCGCGCAAGGGCATCAATGCCAGTCACCTGATCATGGAGAACGGCTCCGGTCTGTCACGGACCGAGCGGGTCAGTGCCCGGGAGATGGCCGAAATCCTGCGCGCGGCCTGGCAGAGCCCCTATGGGCCGGAATTCATCGCTTCCCTGCCCCTAGCTGGCATGGACGGCACCCTGCGCAAGCGCATGAAGAATTCGCCGCTGACCGGCCAGGCGCACATGAAGACCGGCACCCTGAACAACGTGCGCGCCCTGGCGGGCTTCGTTCGGGATGCCAACGCCCGCAGCTGGGTAGTGGTCGCCATCCTCAACAGCAGCCGTCCCTGGGGGGCCTCATCCATCCTGGATGAGGTCGTGCTGGATCTCTACCAGCGCAGTCGCCAGGACGGCGCGGCGGCCAACTAGCGCCCAAAACAAAACCGGAGTCCGCTCTCACGGACTCCGGTTTTGTTTACAGCACTCGGCAAGGCAGGCCGGAAAACCGACGTTACCGCGCTGCACCGACTTGGGCAAGGACTTTGTCCGATGCACCTTTGCGGGGCATTTTCAGCGCGACACCCCTTGCTAGATCATGCCCAGTAGCAGCAATACCAGCAGCACGACCAGGATGGCACCCACGATGCCGGACGGGCCGTAACCCCAGCTGCGCGAATGCGGAAACACTGGAAGTCCGCCAATGAGCAGGACCAGCAGTACCAGAACCAGGATGGTCGAGAGAGTCATCTGCCATTCTCCATGAAGGCCAAGGGTCGACCGTCGCCGTAATCGGATGATACGAAGCAACGGGCCTATTCCATGGACCTGCGCCGGTGGCGGAAAATCCCAAGGTTGTCAGGCGACCTGCAGCAACCCCTGCCAGATCTGATTTATCGCACGAAAAAAGCCCGGATCGTTGCCAATCCGGGCTTCGTTCTAGCGTTATGGACGGTTAGTGGGAGACCGCACCACTGGAACCCAGACCCGTCTGGGATCTGACGAACTGCGGATAGAAGCGAGCCCGCTCCTCTCCACCAGCCGCCGACTTGTCGGTGATGGAGAAGAACCAGATACCGATGAAGGCCACGGCGATGGAGAACAGTGCCGGGTACTCATAGGGGTAGATGGGCTTGGCATGACCGAGGATGGTCACCCATATGGTCGGGCCGAGCACCATCAGCGTCACCGCCGTGATCAGGCCGAGCCAGCCACCGATCATGGCGCCACGGGTGGTCAGGCGCTTCCAGTACATCGAGAGCAGCAGGACCGGGAAGTTGCAGCTGGCAGCGATGGAGAACGCCAGACCCACCATGAAGGCGATGTTCTGCTTCTCGAAGAGAATCCCCAGGGCGATGGCGACGACGCCCAGGGCCACGGTGGTGATCTTGGAGACGCGGATTTCGTCCTTCTCGTTGGCCTGGCCCTTCTTGATCACGCTGGCGTAGAGGTCATGGGACACCGCCGAGGCGCCGGCCAGGGTCAGACCGGCGACCACCGCCAGGATGGTGGCGAAGGCTACCGCCGAAATGAAGCCCAGGAAGATGCTGCCACCCACGGCGTTGGCCAGGTGCACGGCCGCCATGTTGTTACCGCCCAGCAGGGCACCTGCGGCATCCTTGAAGGCCGGGTTGGTGCTGACCAGCAGGATGGCGCCAAAGCCGATGATGAAGGTCAGGATGTAGAAGTAGCCGATGAAGCCGGTAGCGTAGAACACGCTCTTGCGGGCTTCCTTGGCGTCGCTCACGGTGAAGAAGCGCATCAGGATGTGCGGCAGGCCGGCGGTACCGAACATCAGCGCCAGGCCAAGGGAGAAGGCCGAGATCGGATCCTTCACCAGACCGCCGGGGCTCATGATGGCCTCGCCTTTCGGGTGTACCGCGATGGCTTCGGCGAATAGCCGATTGAAGTCGAAGCCCACGTGTTTCATCACCATGAAGGCCATGAAGCTGGCACCGGACAGCAGCAGCACCGCCTTGATGATCTGCACCCAGGTGGTGGCCAGCATGCCGCCGAAGAGCACATAGAGCACCATCAGAATGCCCACCAGCACCACGGCGATGCTGTAGTCCAGGCCGAACAGCAGCTGGATCAGCTTGCCGGCGCCGACCATCTGGGCGATCAGGTAGAGCGCGACCACCACCAGCGAGCCGCAGGCGGACAGGGTGCGAATGTCCTTTTGCTTGAGGCGATAGGACGCCACGTCGGCGAAGGTGTACTTGCCCAGGTTGCGCAGGCGCTCGGCGATCAGGAACAGGATGATCGGCCAGCCCACCAGGAAGCCGATGGAGTAGATCAGGCCGTCGTAGCCCGAGGTGAACACCAGCGCGGAAATACCGAGGAAGGAGGCGGCCGACATGTAGTCACCGGCGATGGCCAGGCCATTCTGGAAACCGGTGATGCGGCCACCCGCGGCATAGTAATCCGCGGCCGAACGGTTGCGTTTGGAGGCCCAGTAGGTAATGCCCAGGGTGGCCCCAACAAAGACCACGAACATCAGGATGGCGGAGATGTTCAGCGGCTGGCGCTGGACGGCGCCCGTGAGGGCATCGGCTGCCCAGAGCGAAGGCGACAGGGCGAGCAGCCCGCTGGCCAGGAGTAGATGTCTCATGGCTGCACCTCCCGAAGGATTTCCGCGTTGAGCCGATCGAATTCGCCATTGGCCCGGCGCACGTAGATACCCGTCAGCACGAAGGCCGAGAGAATCAGACCGACGCCCAGGGGAATGCCCCAGGTCATAGCGGTCTCCGCATGGATACGGGTACCTAGGACCTTGGGCGCGAAGGCGATCAAAAGGATGAAGGCGGCATAGAGTCCGAGCATGATGGCGGAAAGCGTCCAGGCAAAACGCCCGCGCTTGCGCACCAGTTCTTGGAAACGCGGACTGGCTTCAATCCGCCGGTAGGTGCTGTCATTCATTATTGTTGTTCCTTACAGCATGACGGGAGCGTCGAGCTCTACTCTAGGCGCGCCCGGTAAGGCTTCCAGACGACTTTAGTCGTACTGAAAAGGGCCTGCGCTCGGCCAGGCTGCGTTGGAAATTCGCCCGGAATGCTCATTTACCACTCGTAAACTCGAGCGCGAGCCCGGTCCGCTTCCTCGCGAATCCTCGCCTTGCCTGACCCTCGCTCGGCGACTTTTCCTCCCCATTCAAGGCTTTCAGTAATCCCAGAGTCGACGCCAGCCCTGCAGCGGATGGTGGCCTTCCCCGTCAAGCACCGAGACACTCGCTGTCATGCCGGCGCTGAGGTGCATATCCGCCGGCACGTCCAGCAGCTCGATGCGCACCGGAATGCGTTGCGCCAGGCGTACCCAGTTGAACGTCGGCTCGACGTTGGCCAGCAACTGGGCATCGTTGGCCGCATTGCGATCGGTGATGCCGCTGCTGATGCTCGCCACCTTGCCCTGCAAGGGCGCGGCCTGGTTCATCAGCCTTACCCGCACCCCGTCACCAGGATGGATATGCGGGATCTTGGTTTCCTCGAAATAGGCCATCACATAGAAGGAGCGGGTATCCACCAGCGCCATCACCGCCTGGCCGGTCTGCACATAGTTGCCCTCGGCGAACCTGAGGTTGGTGATGCGTCCTTCCCGCGGCGCCAGGACGCGACTGCGATCCAGGTTGATCTGCGCAAGGTTCACGTCACTCAGGGCTTCCTGGTACTGGCTGCGGGCGACGGCCACATTGACCTGGGCGGTCTCGCGGTCTTCGGCACTGATGGCGCTCGTACCCAACCGCTGCCGGCGGGCGGCCTCGCTTTCACGCAAGCGCAGCTGTTGCTGGCGCGTATCTGCCACCGCCTTGGCGTGGTCGAGATTGGCCTGGTAGCGCTGCTGGTCGATCTGCATGAGCAGGTCCCCTCGCTTGACCAGCTGGTTGTCGACCACTGCCAGGCGGGTTACCCAGCCGGATACGTCGGGTGCCACCACCACTACGTCGGCACGCACCCGTGCATCACGGGTCCAGGGCGTATAGAGATAGAAGTGCCAGAGCCAGGTACCAGCCAGTATCGCCAGCAGCACCACGATCAGGGTGATCGCCACACGCAGGGTCTTGTGCATCAAGGGTCGATCCTCTTGTTGTTAGGCTCAGGTGGCCAGGACAGCGACGATGCCGGCCAGCCAGAGCACGAACAGCGCGCAGCCGAACAGGGCGCTGTGCCACAGCTGGCGCCCGAGCCGGCTGCGCTGCAGCAGCCACATCGACAGGGCCGTCAGCAGCAGCGCCAGGACGCCATAGACGAACAGTGGGCCCAGGTAGACCCCGCCAATGGCCCATTCATGCAGATTCATCCGTGCCCTCCTCCGCTATCGCCTTCAGACAACAGCTGCGCCAGGTCTGCTGAAGCTGCCCGATGGCGCCGCGCGCCAGTCGATGCGGCTCGTCGTCAGCGGCCTGCTCCAGCGCCTGACGCAGGCGATCCGCCGCTGTATCCAGGGCACCGGACTGCAGATTGCCGAAGCCTACGGCCAACTGCTCGGTAAAGCGCGCCAGAAAGACGTCCCGCGCCTGAGCGACGTTGCCCTGCGCACCTGCCAGACAGGCCCGCAGATGCAGCAATTCGTTGCCCAGGTCCAGTGCCAGCAAGCCCTGCTCCCAGCGCCCGCGCTCGGTCGCCGACAACTGCTCGATATGTCGCGCCAGGAGTAGCAGGCGATCCGCCATGCGCCCCCCGAACCAGGTCTCGGCATTGGCCAGGGGCACCGAGGCCAGTCGCTGCAGATCGTAGGTGGTGGCTTCGAGGATGCGGCGGCTGGTCCGTCGCGGCGTACGCAGGCTGATCAGGCGGAACACCAGCACGGCGAAACCCACGCCGATCAAGAGGCTCTGCAGCTGGTTGAGCAAGACGCCCATCTCCACGTGGCCCTGGTTGCTCGGCGACACCAGCACCAGCAGGTGAATGGCGAAGGCCGTTGCCGTCCCCACCACGCTGGGCGGACCAGCCATGCCCAGGGCGGCGAAGAACAGTGGCACGCCCAATACCAAACACAACAGCGGATAGCCGGTGATCTGTGGCAGCAACACCTGGCTGATGAGGATGGCGACCGGCGCCGCATAGAGAATGCCGCGCAGGAAACCGAGCCCTATGGTGGCGGCATTGTCGCGGTTGGCGAACAGGCTGCAGATGACACCGGCCATGAGCATGGCACCGGGTGCCGACGGCCAGGCACTGGCCAGCCAGAACACCCCGACGCCCAGCAGCGCACAGGCACTGCGCAGGCCATAGAGCAGCGCCGTCTGCAGGTCGCGATGGCGGGCCAGGGCCGAGGGTGCCACGGCACTGAGCTGCGCGGTATGGACGCTATCCAGGGCGCGACCGGCCTGCTGGATCTTGTCCAGCAGGATGGCGAAACGGGCGAGCAGGTAGCGCTGGTCGTTGTCCAGCGACGTGGTGGTACCGGCTGCCGCCCTCAGGCGCTGCAGGAGGGCCTCCAGCGCCTCAGCCTGGGGGTCGGCCAGGGCTACGAGCATTTCGTCGCGCCAGGGCTGCAGAACGGCGCGCTGGACCTCCCCCAGGCCGCGCCACTGGCGCATGGCGCCGCGGGCCGTACGCAACAGGCTGAGCAGATCCCGTGAAAGCAGTCGTAGCGCCCTGGCGCGCTGCCGACCACGCTGCCCTTCGAACCAGGCGTGGTCACGCTGGGCATCCACCGCTACCACCTGGCCGAGCATGGCCAGCAGGCCCTGGGTGGCATCCTGGGCCTCGGCCAGCTCCGCCCGCGCGGCGGCCACGCCCTGCTCCCAGGTACGCCGCGCCTGGGCGGCCAGATTCTGCTCCACGCGCTGTGGCCAGATCAGGGCGCTCACCGCCGAGGCCACCACGATACCCAGGCAGATCTCGGTACAGCGGGCTACCGCCTGATCGAACACCGTCAGCGGATGGGCGATGGCGGGCAGACCGATGATGGCGACCGTATAGCCGGCCAGCACGAAGCCATAGGAGAAGTGGTTGCGCAACAGGGTCGAGGCCGCCGTGCACAGCGCCATCCAGCCCGCCAGGGCCAGCAGGAACAGCCAGGGCGTCTGGGCGAAGAAGGCCATGAGCACCACCGCCATGCAGGTACCCGCCATGGTACCCAGCAGGCGGAACAGTCCCTTGGCCAGCACCATACCCGACAGCGGCTGGGAGACGATCATCACCGTCATGCAGGCCCAGACCGGTTGTTCGAGGCTGAAGCGAAAGGCCAGCCAGAGCGCCAGGGCGGCGGCGAACAGGGTCTTGCCGGCGAAGATCAGCGCCGCGGGCGAAGGTGCGAGAAAGACCGTCCAGGGTAGGCGCACGGTGACTCTTGGATTCCAGGGGATCCAGCATAGGCCGCACGGCCCAGGCGAAGTTCCGGTCAGTGCCCAGACGAAAAAAAGGCGACCCTAGGTCGCCTGAAGTGCCTTGCGTGCTCGAGTGACGACGCTCCGTCGTCACCACCCCTTGCAGCCTATACAGGTTGCAGCAGGCGTTCTTGATCGAGATCAAGACTGGCCGGGTTTTGCCCAGCCATGCCCAGCAAGCCGTCGATCAGCGCGCAATCGGACTCGCGGCGCACCTGGGCGAACAGCGCTGCGGCCTCGGGGTAGCTGCGCGTCAGCATGCCCAGCCACTGCTTGAGTCGTCCGGGCGCATAGCGTGGCGCCAGCTTGCGTTGCGCCATCAGCCAGAAGCGCTGCACCAGGGACAGGATCTCTGCCCAGTGTTGGGGGGTGGCCTCTTCACCGCGCACGGACGCGGCGATCTGCAGCGCCAGATCGGGCCGGGAGACCAGGCCTCGGCCCAGCATCACCGACGCCTGCCCGCTGACGCTGCGGCAGCGCCAGTAATCGTCCAGGGTCCAGATCTCGCCATTGGCCAGTACCGGCACGGCGACTCGATCGGCCACCCGTGCCACCCATTCCCAATGTGCGGGCGGGCGATAGCCTTCCACCTTGGTCCGCGCATGGACCACCAGTTGCGACGCGCCACCGGCTGCCAGGGCCTCGGCGCAGGCCAGGGCACTGTTCGGGCTGTCGTAGCCCAGACGCATCTTGGCGGTGACCGGAATGGCCGCCGGAACGGCCTGGCGGACACTCTCGACGATCCGGTTGAGCAGCTCCGGCTCCTTAAGCAGCACCGCGCCGCCACGGGACTTGTTCACGGTCTTGGCCGGGCAGCCGAAATTGAGGTCGATCACCGGTGCGCCCAGGGTGCAGGCGAAGGCTGCGTTGTCGGCCAGGCAGGCTGGATCCGAGCCCAGCAGTTGCACCCGCATGGGGGTACCCGAAGGTGTCCGCGCGCCCTGCCCCAGCTCCGGAGCCAGCTTGGCGAAGGCCGCTGCCGGCAGCAGGCGATCACAGACGCGAATGAATTCGCTCACGCACCAGTCGAGCCCGCCGACCTCGGTCAGCAATTCGCGCAGGATGTCGTCGACGAGGCCTTCCATGGGCGCCAGGGCGATCTCCATGCTCAGACGTCCTCGCTGGGCAGCGCCTGGCCATAACCGGCCAGGAACTCGGGCGGCATGCGCTTGGGCTTGCCGGAGGATAGCTCGATGCAGACGAAGGTCGTCCGGGCGCGCAACAGGGTCACGCCGTCCGCCGGACGCTGCAGCTGAAACTGGCGGGTCATGCGCAGGCGGCGATCCCAGTCCACCAGCCAGGTGCCCAGCATCAGTTCGTCGTCCTGGTAACCACTGCTGAGGTAGTCGATCTCGTGGCGCACCACGGCCATGGCACGGTCCAGGCGCTGGAAGGTGGCGAGATCCAGGCCCAGTGCAGCCGAGTGCTGCCAGGCACACTGTTCGAGCCAGCTCACGTAGACGGCATTGTTGGCATGGCCCAGGCCATCGATGTGCTCGGCACCGATGCGCAGCGACAGGAGATGGGGAGTCGGTCGGTCCCACTGCATGATGCGACCCTCTCGCGGGCGATATCCGAAAAAACACTGACCGGGCCGGTGGCGGCCGCGGCGCGATGGATGGCCGCGGATATTCGCATGAATCCGCAGGCAATAAAAAAGGGCCTGCATCGCTGCAGGCCCTTCTTCATGTTTGGCGCACTCGGGAGGATTCGAACCTCCGACCGCTCGGTTCGTAGCCGAGTACTCTATCCAGCTGAGCTACGAGTGCGTTTCGGTGAGTTTAGCCAGAACACCGCTGGTACTGCTGAAGCCAGAGGCTTCGTCGATTTGGCGCACTCGGGAGGATTCGAACCTCCGACCGCTCGGTTCGTAGCCGAGTACTCTATCCAGCTGAGCTACGAGTGCGTTGAAGCTGCGTATTCTAGCTTCCGTTTCTGACGTGTCAAGCAAATTTGCTTGTTTATCAGGTACTTACCATTTGGTCAGTACAGCGGAGCCAGTTTGAAGCAAATGGCGGTGAGGGAGGGATTCGAACCCTCGACACCCTTTTGAGGTGTACTCCCTTAGCAGGGGAGCGCCTTCGGCCACTCGGCCACCTCACCGCAACGGGGCGAAACTATATCGAAGGTTTGCCCGTTTGCAAAGAGAAAAATTCAAAAAAAATCAGTGGTTTGGTTCTTGGTCCTTTTCCTTCTGGATGCGCTGGTAGATTTCCTCGCGATGAACCGCGACTTCCTTGGGTGCATTGACGCCGATACGGACCTGGTTGCCCTTGACCCCCAGCACCGTCACAGTGACTTCGTCACCCACCATCAGGGTCTCACCAACCCGACGAGTCAAAATAAGCATTCCATTCTCCTTGAGCGTTTAACCCAGTCTGCACGTAAAAGCCGAAACGATCCCTGAATGGACCTTCTAGTCGCTATTGACCTCTGTCCATGCAAGTAAAGTTCCGCAGACCGGGGCGATAGATGAGGCCCCTGTGGCAGGGACCTCGCTTGCAGGGTCACTCCACGCCGCGTGCGGGGGCGTCGAGTTCGAAAGCGGTGTGCAGCGCGCGGACGGCCAGCTCCAGGTATTTCTCCTCGATGACCACCGAGACCTTGATCTCGGAGGTGGAGATCATCTGGATGTTGATGCTCTCCTTGGCCAGGGCTTCGAACATCTGGCTGGCTACCCCGGCATGGGATCTCATGCCGACGCCGACGATGGAGACCTTGGCGATCTTGATGTCGCCCACGGACTCACGGGCACCGATCTCGACACCGGTGCGCTTGAGGATCTCTAGGGCCGCCTGGTAGTCGTTGCGGTGCACGGTGAAGGTGAAGTCGGTGGTGTTATCGTGCGCGACGTTCTGCACGATCATGTCGACTTCGATGTTGGCCGCGCTGATCGGGCCGAGGATCTTGAAGGCCACGCCGGGGGTATCCGGCACACCGCGAATGGTCAGCTTGGCTTCGTCACGGTTGAAGGCGATGCCGGAGATGATCGGCTGTTCCATGGATTCCTCTTCATCAAGGGTAATGAGGGTGCCCGGACCCTCCTGAAAGCTGTGCAACACGCGCAGCGGCACGTTGTATTTGCCGGCGAATTCCACCGAGCGGATCTGCAGCACCTTGGAGCCGAGGCTGGCCATTTCCAGCATTTCCTCGAAGGTGATCTTGTCCAGCCGCTGGGCCTGGGGCACCACGCGCGGATCGGTGGTGTAGACGCCGTCGACGTCGGTGTAGATCTGGCATTCGTCGGCCTTCAGCGCGGCCGCCAGGGCCACGCCCGTGGTGTCGGAGCCACCACGGCCCAGGGTGGTGATGTTGCCCTGCTCGTCGACGCCCTGGAAGCCGGCTACGACCACGACCTTGCGTGCCTTGAGGTCGGCGCGGATGCGGGCATCGTCGATCTGCTGGATACGTGCCTTGGTGTGCGCGCTGTCGGTAAGGATGCGCACCTGGCTGCCCGTGTAGGAGACCGCCTGGACGCCGCGCTTGAGCAGCGCCATGGTCAGCAGACCGATGGTGACCTGCTCACCCGTGGAAACCATGACATCCAGCTCGCGCGGATCGGGTTGCTCCATAATCTGCTTGGCGAGGCCGATCAAACGGTTGGTCTCGCCGCTCATGGCCGACACCACCACGACGATCTGG